>CAMLID010000039.1 GCA_946480055.1 uncultured Lysobacter sp.
GCTTGTTCGCCGCCTGGTTGTTCGCCTTCTTGGCAGTCTTCTTGGCGCGCTTCTTCGGAGGCGTGGTGGCGAGCTTCTTGGCGGGCTTCTTGGCCGGCTTCTTGGCGACCTTCTTAGCGGCCTTCTTGGCTACCTTCTTCACGGCCTTCTTAGCGGCCGGCTTCTTGGCGACCTTCTTAGCAGCCTTCTTGGCGGCGGGTTTCTTCTTCGCAGCTTTCTTCGTGGCCATGTTATGGCTCCTCGTCAGTGGTTGATCAGCGATTGATCAGGGGTATTGCCGGTTTTAAAGCCCAGTTGAACCAGAGCCGCGGGAGTCGGACCCGCGAGCAGCCGTCGACGCGCAGAGCGCGCCGGAACGGATTCTTCGACACGTTCCCCGGGGGCGGGAACGTATCCGGCCGCGTACTGCGGCCAAACAAAAACCCGATCCGCACAGGGCGAACCGGGTCGTATGGGGCGCGACGCCGACGGGGCCGAGAAGAACGATTGCGTTTTCGCGAGGGAAACGAATCCTGCGTCCACCGTTTTGACTGTCCGGGCGGAGGTTCGTTTTTTGCTGCGCGTTGTCGCGTTCGTTGTACTCACTCTCTTCCGCAGGAAACGTCTGCTGGGCGAAACCTAATCACGCTTTTTCGCACTGTCAACAATTCCGGCAACTTTTTTTTCGGACCGGCTCCCGCCGACCCTGACGGAAAACCACCACGACGACCATGCGACGACGCGACGATCGCGCGTCGTGCATCGCATCGAATTCGAACGACTACGCTGAAAGCTATATCTGGCGCGGCTTCCAGCGCATCGCGATTTTTTTATCGCGCGTGCGCGTTGCGATGCGCGCATTGCGTCGCAGCGCGATCGTGGTCGTTCCGAGCGTCATTTCGCGCCCGTCGGCGAAGGTGCCGAAGGGCGCCGCGTTTCGCGCCGCACAAGCCGATTTGCGCAAAAGTGCGCGAACTTTTTCCGCCGCCTCCAGAGCCGTCGGTGACCGGCGACGCACCGCGAACGGCATCGGCGGCGACGCTGCGCGCGCTCGATGTCGGCACACGTGCTGCGTTCGCGAGCGGCTGAGGTAGTGCGGCCGAGCGTCGGCTCCGGCGCTGGCCGAACGCACGAGCAGCATCCACACGGACGCTTAAAACAAGGTGTTTTTATCAACATCGCCAGCGGGCGATGGCGGCGGCAGCGGCAATCGCCGTCGGCCGAGGGAGATCGCGGAGGCCACCGATCGACCGACGCCGCCGCTCCAGCGCGATCGCCGAACGGCATCGGCGGCGGAGCGCGACGGATGGACGCGGCGACGTCGGACGCGTGAGGAGTGGGTGAAGCGGCACGGCGACCACGGCCGACGCCGCTCGATCGGCGTCGGTGGAGCGTCTCGGTCCGCCGACAGCGCTGGCGAATCGGCGACCGAATCGGACCCCAGGCCGCAGGTCGACTCGGCGCCTCATGCGGCGACCGAGCACCTGAGGCAGGACAAACGGCCGCACGAAGGCCGGCACGAACGGCGGCGGCGCTGCAGAGTACGGGACGGATTTCGCCGCAAGTGGCCACGAATCGAAGGACCGCCGAGCGCGGCGAATGCCCGCCGACGACGCGCTACACCCGCTGTACGTGGCCGCAAACCGGCGGGCCGCGTCGGCGGCCGATACGCGTCCGCGAACCGCTTCGGCCGCTGTACGCGGCCATAAGCCAGAGGCTGACGTCAGCGACAGGCATGCGCTGCCGGCTCGCTTTCGTCACCGCACGCCGCCGTGGCGGGTATCGATAGCAGCCGCGCGCGCCCGACTGCAGCCGCCGCATGCGACCGGCAGATACCGGACCGGCATCGATGGCAGGCCAGCGTCGACAACTTTGTCCAGGCGCTGCCGGCGGCCAGGAGCAGGCGAATGAGAGCGGAAGCTGGCGCGGATCGGCGCCTCGTTCCCGCCGCCGCGCTGCCCAGCACGGCAGCGCGGCGCACGGGCGGACGTCGCGAGTTATTAGTTCGCTGCGCGCCTCGCCCACGCCGCTCACCCGACTGCAGGGCACCGGACCGCCTGCGGTGCGCGCAACCATCTCAGTCAGGCCATCGTGTCGAGCCACGCTCGCCGGCGCCCGGCGCCCTCCACAAAAGCGAACGGCCGCACGAGGCGGCCGTAGCGGGCAGGCCGGACGCGCGTGCGGTCCGGCCGGGCTTGCGTCGCGGACCGCGCGGGCCCGGCGACGCCGGCCTTCAGTGGTCGTCGTCTTCGAGCAGCTCGGCGTAGTCGTCCGGTGCGAGCAGTTCGTTGAGCTGGTCCGGTTCCTCGACCTCGACGGTGAAGATCCAGCCTTCGCCGTAGGCGTCTTCGTTGATCGTCTCCGGCTTGTCGGCCAGCGCAGCGTTGACCGCGGTGAC
The DNA here is from genome assembly GCA_946480055.1 of uncultured Lysobacter sp. The sequence continues at coordinate 2,378 of CAMLID010000039.1, forward strand.
GGTGCCGCTGATCGGCGCGTAGACGTCGGAGGCGGCCTTCACCGACTCGACCACGGCACAGGCGGTGCCGGCCTCGACGCGGTCGCCGATGTTCGGCAGCTCTACGTAGACCAGGTCGCCGAGCAGGCCTTGGGCATGGTCGGAGATGCCGACCGTGACCTTGCCGTCGCCTTCGACGCGGGCCCACTCGTGGGATTTCATGAACTTCAGATCGCCGGGGATTTCACTCATGGCTGGCCTCAAACTCTGCGGGGGCGGCTGGGGAACTGCGCCTAGTTTAGCGGCGCGGAAGCAACATGCGAGAGGGTGCGCTCAAGAGGGTACGTTCATGCGCGGTCGCCCTGCCCGATCCGGAAGGGCGCGCGGCCGCTGAGCAGGGCTTCGCGCAGATCCTCGACGCGGTCCTGGCCCCAGAACGGCTCGCCGTCGAGCACGTAGCCCGGCAGGCCCGGCAGATCGGCGGCGATCGCGGCCTCGGTATTGCGCTGATAGGCGGCGACGGTCTCAGCCGCGTCGGCCGCGGCGAGTACCGGCGCGGCATCGAAACCGTGACGCGTCAACAGTTCTGCGAGGACCGCCGGGGCGGCGATGTCGGCGTCATGCACCCACAGCGCGCGGAACGCGGCGTCCATGTACGCGGCCGGGTCGGCGCCGGCCGCGATCAGGGCGATCGCGCAGCGGTCGGCCAGGCCGGGGTCGAGCGGGAAGTGCTTGGGCGCCAGGTTCAGCGGCAGGCCGCGCTTGGCGCGCCAGCGCTGCAGCTCGATCAGGCGGTAACGCTGGCGTGCCGGCGCGCGCTGGCCCAGCGGCAGACCGCCGTTGGCCGCGAACAGATCGAAGATCCGCGACGGCCGGTACGCCACCTCGGCGCCCGCTTCGCGCGCCGCGTCCAGGAACGCGGCGTGGCCGAAGTAGGCGTAGGGCGAGATCAGGCTGAAGTAATAGTCGACGCGCGCGGCCATGGTCGGATCAGCCCAGCACGCCGTCCTGCGGCTGGCCGTCGCGCACGAACGGGAACTTGACCACGCGCACCGGAACTTCCTTGCCGCGGATGTCGACGCGTACCTGGCCCGGCTCGCCGGCCGGCACGCGCGCGAATGCGATCGACTTGTTCAGGGTCGGCGAGAACGTGCCCGACAGGATTTCGCCGTCGCCGTTGGCGGTCAGCACCTTCTGGCCATGGCGCAGCACGCCCTTCTCGTCCATCACCAGGCCGATCATCTGGCGCGGCGCGCCGGCGGCCTTCTGCTGCTCCAGCGGGGTGCGGCCGATGAAGTCGCGGCCCTCGTCGAGCGCGACCGTCCAGGCCAGCGCGGCCTCGTAGGGCGACACCTCGTCGTCCATGTCCTGGCCGTAGAGGTTCATGCCGGCTTCCAGGCGCAGGGTGTCGCGCGCGCCCAGGCCGGCCGGCTTCACGCCCGCGGCCAGCAGCGCATTCCACAGCGCGACCGCTCCGGTTTCCGGCACCACCACTTCGAAGCCATCCTCGCCGGTGTAGCCGGTGCGGGCGACGAACAGCGCGGTGCCGTCGGTGGTCTGTGCGTCGCCGGCGACGAATTTGCCGAGCTTGCCGATGCGCGCGCGGTCTTCCTCGCGCAGCAGGCCCAGTACTTTGTCGCGCGCGTTCGGGCCCTGCACCGCGATCATCGCGTAGTCCGGACGCTCCGTGACCTGCACGTCGAACGCGCGCGCCTGCTCGCCGATCCAGGCCAGGTCCTTTTCGCGGGTGGCTGCGTTGACCACCAGGCGGAAGAAGTCCTCGGCCAGGAAGTAGACGATCAGGTCGTCGATCACGCCGCCCTGCGGGTTGAGCATGCAGGTGTAGAGCGCCTTGCCCGACTTTTGCAGCTTGTCGACCGAGTTGGCGACCAGATGACGCAGGAAGTCGCGGGTGCGTGCGCCGCGCAGATCGACCACGGTCATGTGGCTGACGTCGAACATGCCGGCGTCGCGGCGGACCTGGTGATGTTCTTCGATCTGCGAGCCGTAGCTGATCGGCATGTCCCAGCCGCCGAAGTCGACCATCTTGGCGCCGAGCGCGCGGTGGGCGTCGTTAAGAATGGTCTTCTGGGTCATGAGCGGCGGGCCTGGACGTTGGGGAGCCCTGGATTATCCCACGGAGACCGACCGCGATGCGCCCCGGCCTACGGTACGCCGGCGCATGGGCCGGACATGCGCGGCACCGGTGGCACGACCGTGGAAGCGAAGTGAGTCGCGATGCGCTTTGCGGGTTGTCGTCGGCATCCGAGGACTCGATCGCGATTTACGTCGTTCCCACAGGAAGCAGGCCGGACGGCAGACCTTACTCGGCGCCGAAGCCTTCGTTGTAGCAGCGCACGCTCGCCGGCGGCACTTCGACGAACTTGCCGCTGTCGCGGTCCAGGCGCATCGCCCAGCGCCGGGCCTCGAACATCTCCTGCGCGGCCGCATCGGGCACCGCGGTATCGACGATCGCGACCAGGCCCGGGTCGTCGACGCCGTCGCGCTGGCAGGTCGCGACCGAAACGTACTCGCCGCGCTTGAGCTTGGGATAAGGCATGACGTCGGTGATCTTCCAACGCGGCTCGTTGCCTTCGCGGCCGGCGAACTCGCCGGCGTAGAACTTGACCGAACGATCCTCGGCGTCGTCGAGGGTGCCGATCGAACGCGCGCAGATCTGTTCCGGCGAGCTGCCCGAACCCACGCAACTGCCGGTGTTGGACTTCAGACCGTCCGGATACGGCGGCACCACGCGGCCGACCCAACTGGCCGCCGGTGCCGGCGCCGGTGCGGCGGCGGGCACGGCCTGCCCGGCGAGCGCCGGGCGCGAAGCGGCTCCAGCTGCGAGCGCAACCAGGGCGACACCGATCCACAGGCTTTCATGGCGCTTCATCGCATCCCTTCCTCGCAACATCCCCGAACCCTTATTGCTCGAACGCCTCGACCCGCAGGCTCATGCCCTCGCAGGCGACCACGCGCACCGAGGCGCCGGTCGGCAGCTCCGGCCCGATCACTTCCCAGTACGCGTCGGCGATCTGCACCCGGCCGCGGCCCTGGACGATGGCGCGGTCCAACACGAGCACGCGCCCGACCAATTGTTCACCGCGACGGTTCAGCGCCGGCTGGTCGCTGCTGCGCTCGCGGCCGCGGAACCAAGTGCGGTAGACCTGGATCGACAGGAAGCTCAGCACCACGAACATCGTCACCTGCGCGAGCACCGGCAGGTCGGGGAACACCAGCACCACCATGAACACCGCGGCCGCGGCGAAGCCGAGCCAGAGCATGAACGCCCCCGGCGCCAAGGCTTCGGCCGCGAACAGCAGCAGGGCCACCGCGGCCCAGGTCACCATCTGCCAGTTCAGCTGCATCGTTCAGCCCCCCGGAAGACGCGGCGGCGGAGCGGCCGGACGACCGGGCTGACGGTCCAGCGCTTCCTTGGCCAATTCGGCGATGCCGCCCAGCGACCCGATCACGCCGGCCGACTCCATCGGCATCATCACGAACTTCGCGTTCGGCGCTTCGGCCAGCGACTTGAAGGCCTCGATGTACTTCTGCGCGACGAAGTAGTTGATCGCCTGCACGTTGCCCTGGGCGATCGCGTTGGACACCATCTCGGTCGCCTTGGCTTCGGCCTGGGCCAGGCGCTCGCGCGCCTCGGCGTGACGGAACGCGGCTTCGCGCTCGCCCTCGGCTTCCAGGATCACCGACTGCTTCTCGCCTTCGGCCTTGAGGATCGCGGCCTGGCGGAAACCCTCGGCCTCCAGGATGTTGGCGCGCTTCTCGCGCTCGGCCTTCATCTGCCGAGCCATCGAATCGACCAGGTCGCGCGGGGGCTGGATGTCCTTGAGCTCGATGCGGTTGACCTTCAGGCCCCAGGGATGGGTGGCCTGATCGACCGCGACCAGGACCTTGGCGTTGATCTCGTCGCGACGCGACAGCGATTCGTCCAGGTCCATCGAACCGATCGAGGTACGGATGTTGGTCATCACCAGGTTGAGCGTGGCGATCTCCAGCTGCGCGACCTCGTAGGCCGCCTTGGCCGCGTCCAGCACCTGGAAATAGACCACGCCGTCGACCTTGACCACGGCGTTGTCCTTGGTGATGACGTCCTGCGAGGGCACGTCCAGCACCTGCTCCATCATGTTGATCTTGCGGCCGACGCCGTAGACCACCGGGATCAGGAAGTGCAGCCCCGGGGTCATGGTGTGGGTGTATTTGCCAAAACGCTCCACCGTCCATTCGTAACCCTGCGGCACCATCCGCACGGTCTTGAACAGGATGATCACGCCGGCTACCAGCAGCACGACGGCCAGAATCGGTCCCATGGTGTCCCCTCCCTTTAGATAGGCGGAGTATAGGCCCAGCCGGCCACTGCGACGGTTTGCCGCCCGGCCGCATCCAGACCGATACATGCCAGCCACTTCAAGCTTCGCGATCGATGTGCCAGACGCCCTGCTCGCCCGTGCGCGCGCCGGCGAGCGGGCCGCGTTCGAGCAGATCTATCGCTGGTTCGAGCGCCCGGTCTACACCCTGGCGCTGCGGATCCTGGGCGGCAGCGGCGGCGATCGCGAGGAGGCGGCCGAAGTGCTGCAGGACACCATGCTCAAGGTGCTGGGACGGATCGGCGACTTTCGCGGCCAGGGCGGCGGCGGCGGCAGCCCGTTCTGGGGCTGGTTGCGCCAGATCGCGATCAACGAAGCCCTGATGCGCCTGCGCAGCCAGCGCCGCCACGAGCACGCCCTGGTGCTGGAAGACGACCGCTACGCCGACGAACAGGCCCCACCGCCGCCGGCCGCCGCCGACGCCTCGGCGCTGACGCGCGCCCTGGCGCAACTGCCGGCCGCGACCCGCAGCGTGCTGTGGCTGTACCACGCCGAGGGCTACACCCACGACGAAATCGCGGCGCTGATGCAGCGCACGCCGAGTTTCTCCAAATCCCAGCTCGCGCGCGGCGGTCGCCGCCTGCGCGAACTGCTGGAACCGACCACGGAGGCCACCCATGCCTGACGCCAGCTCCCGCCACGGCGCGCCCGCGCCGAGCGACTGGTCCACCGCCTTCGCCAGCCTGCCGGCGGAGACGCCACCGGCCGACGGCTGGTCGCGCCTGTCCGCAGCGCTGGACGCGCGCGGCGCAGGCGCGCCGAGCGCCGCCCGTTCGCCGCGGCGTCGACGCTGGCCGGTCTGGACCGCGGCCGCCGCAGCTTTGGCGGTGATGGCGCTGGTGCCGGTCGCGTTGCAGCGCAGTACCGACACGCCCGAAGCGAGCCGCATCGCGACCGCGAACCTGCCGGCCGCGATCGTTCCGGCGCCCGACCGCAACTCCAATCCGACGCCGACGCCGAGCATCGCCGCCGACACTCGTCCGTCCGCCCTAGCCTCGCAGGACGTCGTCGCGCCCGCGCCCGCCATCGCCACCCGCGAGCTGCCGGCGGGCAAGATCGCCGGTACAGAGCGCAAGCCGCACCCGAAGGCGCGTCACCCACAACGCCGCGCCCCGGCACCTGTCATCGAATCGGCGAACGCCGAACCTGCGACCGCGCTGGCCGCCGCCGAGGCCGCCGATGTCGAAGCCGCCGACGCCGCCGCGATCGCGCAATGGCAGGCCGAGTCGGCGCAATTGGAAGCCCTGGTCGCGCTGGCCCGCGACGAGCGCGTCGGCAGCGCCGGCGCGACCCTGATGAGCGCCGACCTCGACAGCCGGATCGGCGTGATCGACGCCGCCCTGCGCCAGGACGGCCTGCCGGCCGCGCAACGCGCCGCGCTGTGGGAACAGCGCGTGCAGACACTGCGCGACCTGGCCGGCGTCGAGAGCACCCAACGCTGGCTCGCCGCCCACGGCGAGCGCTACGACGGCGCGCTGGTGCGCGTCGACTGATCCGCCATGCCGCTCCTTATCTCCCGCCCGTCCAGTCCACATCACCTTCCGAGGTCCGTATGACATCCCGCCGCCTCCGCATCACCGCGCTCGCGCTCGCGACCGCCGCGACCGTCGCTTCGGTGGCGGTCGCCCAGGACGCCGCTGTGCGCACGCGCACCGTAGCGACCCGCAGCGACGCCAAGACCGACGCCAAGACCGATGCCGAAATGAAGGCGGCCTTGGATCAGCTGCGCCAGGCCCAGCGCCGGGTCAGCGAACTGGCGCGCGCACGCGCCGAAGGCGCGCGCGGCCAGGCTTACATCGCCCGCGACGCCGCCGGCCTCGCCCGCGACGAAGCCGGCCTCGCACGACTGGCCGCGCTCGACGCGCAGCGCCAGATCGTGATCCGCCAGACCGAACAGCGCCCCTTGCTGGGCGTGGTGCTGAATTCCGATCCGCAGGCCGGCGCGCGCATCGTCGCGGTCACCCCCGACAGCGCCGCGGCCAAGGCCGGCCTGCGCAGCGGCGACCGCATCGTCACCGTCAACGGCGACGCGCTGCGCGGCGACGACAGCGAAACCCGCCTGGCCGCGACCCGTTCCGCACTCGACTCGCTGGACGTGGATGTGCCGATCGCGATCGGCTACGAACGCGAGGGCCGCGAGACCACGGTCAAGATCAAGCCGCAGCTGGGCGAGCACGTGCTGGTGTTCGACAGCGACGAGGGCGGCATCGTCACACCCGGCGGCAATGTGGTCATGGGCCGATTCGCCTTCGATCCCGAAGACGCCAAGTCCTACGCCTTCGACATGCAGCAGCTGCCGGCGATCAAGCAGCGCGTGCGTGCGGACATCGCGCGGACCGGCCCGATCTTCGCCTGCAGGGGTGGCGACTGCCCGACTCCGGCGCTGGTCGAGGCATTCCGCTGGAACGGCTTGAACCTGGCCACGGTCGATCGCGGCCTGGGGCGTTACTTCGGCACCGACCGCGGCGTGCTGGTGCTCAGCGCCGGTGCCGACCTGGCCGGCCTGGAACCCGGCGACGTGATCCGCAGCATCGACGGCAAGCCGGTGAGTACGCCGCGCGACACCATGGAAGCGCTGCGCGCGCGTCCGGAAGGCAGCGAAGTCGCGGTCGCCTATCTGCGCGATCGCAAGGAAGCCAGCGCGCGGGTCAAGGTGCCCAAGAGCATGCGCCTGCTGCTGCCAACGCCGCCGGCGCCGCCCGCTCCTCCGGCACCGCCCGCACCGCCGCATGCGATGGCACCCCCTGCGCCGCCCACGCGGCCGTCCGCGCCACGCGCACCGAAGCCGCCGGCCGCACCGGCCGCACCGTCGACGCTGGCACCGCCTGCGCCTCCGGCCCCGCCCGCTCCGCCCACCCCGCCTCCGCCGCCGCCGCCGCCCACACCGGTCCTGGTCTGATCCGGGACGGGTAGCCGGCGTCGCATCGGGCGCCGGCAGCGGTTCATCGGTGGGTTAGCGGCAGCGCGGGTTGCGACGCGCGGCCGCGATCTCGCGCCGCAGTTCAAGGCGGCGCGGTACGGGTGACGCGATCCGCGCCGACCCCGCGCTTCACGACGACGCGGCCGAATGCCTGCGCCGGCTCAGCGCTTTTCCTGCGGCGCCGCCTCCACCCACTTGGCGAACACCGCGTCGATCTCGCTGTCGGCGACCGCCTTGCCCTGCTCCAGGCCGCCGGCCTGCTCGAACAGCGGAATGATCATCGCCATGCCGTCGATCTTGGTCTTCAGGTGCACGCCCGGCGCCTTGCCCAGGAACGCGTCCCAACGCTGGCGCACCTTGCCCCAGTAGCCGCGGGTCGCATCCCAGTAGGTGTAGGCCGGCTTGAAATCGACGTCCTTGGTCTGCTGGTAATCGTTGAAGCCGGACTCGCGCGCCAGTTCCATCTGACTGCCGTCGGGCTTGCGCAACACCTTGGTGTTGAACTGCTCGTGGGTCCAGCCGCCCGGGGTCAGGGTATGACGGTTGATCGCCGAGACCGCGTTGTAGTCGCTGCGCTTGGTGTACTCGCGACGCGGTAGCGGGCGCCAGCTCAGGTCGCTGGTCCAGGTGGCCACGCCGTTGCGGTATTCCCAACGGCCGGTGCCGCAGTAACGCGGCGCGTCGCTGACTTCGAACACGCACTGGGTCCAGGCACCGCGGGTCAACTCGGCCGGGATCGCGCGCACCTGCCAGGTCTGGTCGGCGCTGAACTCGAAGCGCGTCGGCGCCTCGTAGGTCCAATCCTGACGCCAGTGCTTGGTCACGTGGCCGCTCTTCTCGTCGACCAGGATGTGCTGCAGGACGATCTTGGTCGGAGTGTCCTCGACCACGATCACGGTCTCGTTGCCGCCGCTGCGCATGGCCGGCGCGCGCTCGTAGCCGGGTTGCAGCAGCACGGTTTCGTCGAACGCGAAATCGACGATGTACTCGCCCTGCATGGCCAGGATCGAGGCGCGGTCGCGCGCGGCGTCGGTCGCGGCAGGCGCTGCGGCGAAGGCTGGCGTTGCCGCGCAGGCGAGCGTCAGGCAGGCGGCTAGCAGTCGGAGCTTCATGGGTACGGTTCTCGGTTGATGGATGGATAGCGGATTCGTTGCGGCGAATTGATTCGGCAGAGTCGGCAGATTCGGTGGAGCTCAGTGCGAGGCGATCGGCTGCGAGCCGGATGCGGCGGCGCGACGCGCCATGCAGCAACAGGTGTCCGGCCCGGTGCGCAGGAGCGCGCCTTCGGCCGCGGCGATGCGGCGCGCATGCTCCAGACCCAGCGCCGAAGGCGTGGCGCTGTCGGCGACCACGATGCGGCGACCGGCTTCGTCGTGGGCCAGTTGCAAGCGCAGCACCTGCGCATTCCAGCCGCCGCCCAGCCGCCGCCACAGACCGCGGCAGACGCGGACGAAGCGACCGCCGGCCGCTTCGTTGCGACGGTGGGGCAAGGCGCCGACGGCGAGGTCCCAGGCCAGGAAGTCGCTGTCGGGCAGCAGGTACAGGCGCCAGCACGCGCGTCCCTGCGCGTCGCGGAACAGGATCGATTCGCGCGCGGGCTCGGCCTCCTCGCCGACGCAGCGTTGCGCGCCGACGCTGTCCAGCCAGCCGGCCAGCGCGTCGTGATGACGGCGCGGATACAGGCACAGCACGGTCGCGACCGCGGCCAGTCGCTCGGGCGCGGGCAGTGCGCCCGCGTCCGTGTTCGCTCCCGGTCGTGATCGCGGCGCGCGCATGCGCTTACCAGTTCACCGCCAGGCTGACGCCCAGGCTGCGGCCCGAGGCGCTGTAGCGGTCGATGGTGCCGCTGGTCGCCGCCAGAGTGCTGGGCAGATCGCCGCCGTCCCAGTACTTCTTGTCGCCGAGGTTGAACACGCCGACGTCGACCTTGGCGCCCGGCGCGAAGCTGAAGTGCGCGAGCAGATCGAGCACGCCGTAGCCCGGCGTCGCGAACAAGCCGGCCTGCGGCAGATCGCTCTTGCGGCGCGCGAAACGGCCGGCCAGCTCGATGCCCCAGCTGTCGCGGTCGTAGGCCAGGCCCAGCGAGCCGCGCAGCGGGTCGATCGAGGACAGCGCCGCACCGGTGCTGCGGTCCTCGCCCTTCGACCAGGCCGCCGCGCCGCGCAGCGACCAACCGGCCAGCGACGGCGACAGCGCCTCGAAGTCGACGCCGCCGCGCAGCTCGACGCCGCGGATCTCGGCCTCGGCCACGTTCTGCGACTGGAACACCATCAGGCCCTGGGCGTTGTCGCCGATGTAGCGCTGCGATTCGATGAAGTCGTCGTAGCGGTTGTAGTAGGCCGAGGCCTCGAGGTAGACCGCCTCGCCCGAGTAGCGCAGGCCCAGCTCGACGCCGTTGCTGGTCTCGGGCTTGAGGTCGGGGTTGGGGATCGCGGTGTAGCCGAACTGCAGGTTGGTGAAGCCCAGGTTGACGTCGTTGTACGGCGGCGCGCGGAAACCGTGCTGGTAACCGCCGAACAGCGACCAGTCCTGCGCGAAATGCCAGACCGCGCCCAGCTTCGGCGACACCGCGGTTTCCTTGAGCTCGCTCACCGCCACGCCGGGGTTGTCGCCGGCGAAGATCGCGTCGACTTCGGGTTTGAGTTCGTAACGGTCCACGCGCAGCGCCGGCACCAGACGGAATGCGCCGTCGGCGAAGCTGATCTCGTCCTGCACGAACAGCGCCGCGACCGTGGTCCGGCTGACCGGGAAATCGCGTACCGGGAATGCGTCCGGCGAGATGCTCTTGGTGATCGCGCCGGTGGTGAGGTTGGTGGCCTGGCCGTCGCGCTTCTGGCGGATGTCGGTGCGGGTGTATTCGAAACCGTAGGTCAGGGTGTGCTCGACCGAACCGGTGACGAAGCCCTTGTGCAGAGTGGCCTCGGCGCCGACCGCGCGCTGGTCGAAGTTGAACTCGCGCTCGCGCCGGGTCGGGTTGGTCGCACGGCCGCCGACGATGGTCACGCGCTCTTCGGTGGTGCGCTGAGTGGTCTCGCTGTCCTGGCGGAAGATCTGCCACTGCAGCGAGTCGGCGAAAGCGGCGTCGAGCGCGTCGATCTCGTGCGCGAACGACACCCGTGCGCGAGTCTGATGATCGTCGCCGAGCAGCGACAGGGTGCGCACGGCCGGCGCACCCGGTGCGACCACGGCGTTGCCGCGCGAGCTCAGCACATCGGTGTCGGTCTGATCCTCGTTGCCTTCCACGGTCAGCTTGAAGCGCTGGTGCTCGCTGGGCGCGAACACCAGCTTGGCCAGCAGGCTGCGGCCGTCGCTGTCCTGCGGATTGGCGGCGGTGCGACTGGCGTCCTCGCTGCGGCGCGTGCCCATGCTTTCGGTTTCCTTGCCCTGGCGGTGGCCGACCGCGACCAGACCCGACCAGCGCTCGCCGCCGAAGGCCGCGGTGGCGCCGCCGAACAGGCCGCGGTTCTCGCCTTGGTAGCCGAGCTTGAAGCCGAAGTAGCTGTCCTTGCCGTCCAGCAGGTAGTCGGACGGGTCCTTGGTGACGAAGGACACCACGCCGCCGAGCGCGTCGGAACCGTACAGCGCGCTGCTCGGGCCGCGCACGATCTCGACTCGCTTGAGGGTGTCGAGGTCGACGAAGTTGCGGTTGGCGTTGGAGAAGCTGCCGATGCTGAAGCTATCCGACACCGGGATGCCGTCGGTTTCCACGCGCACGCGGTTGCCGCCCAGGCCGCGGATGCGGATGTCGCCGATGCCGAAGCGGCCGACCACGTTGCTCACGCCGATGCCCGGCTCGTAGCGGAACAAATCCTTGAGATCGCGCACGATCTCCTCGTCCATGCGCTCGCGGTCGATCGCGGTGACCACGGCCGGCACATCCTGCAGCTCGCGCTCGGTGCGGGTGGCGGTGACGACGATGCGTTCGAGCTCACGCGCGCCGGCGCCGGAACCGTCCGGCGATTCGGCCGTGGCGTCGGCAGGCGCGGCCAGCGCCACGCCCGGCAGGGCCAGCATCAGGGCCAGCGCGAGCGCGCTGGGAACGAGGGGAGTACGGACGGACCGGCGCAGGCCGGCATTGCGATCGACGCGATGCATGAAGTCAGCTCGAGTGGTGGATTCGGGCTGGCTGGCATGCCGTCGAACGGCTGGCTGGCGGCCTGGAGGAGGGTTTGGAGCGCCGTCCGTGGCGCGGAACCCGAACGGGTCGGGTTGCCGATCAGCGTTACGGGAATGTGCTGCGGAGCCGCTCAGAGAACCCGCCGCGACCGGCATGGCATCGCCGCACCGCCTCCCTTCCCTGGGACTGCGGCGCGGCCATGCCGTAACGGTGTTGCGGGCTACGGCGCTTACTTGGTCAGGATCAGCTTGTCGTTGCGGGTATGGCGCAGGCGATAGACCTCCCCGCCGTGGCGGATCAGGATTTCGCGCGCGCCGCGCAACAAGGCGACGCTTTCGACCAACAAAGCGTTGGCCGCCGTCACGGCGCTCGCCGCGGGGGCGACGGCGGTGACTACCGGGGGAAGGGAGCGATCAGTACGAGGTTTGAGCTGCAACACCGGCTGGCGCAGGGACATGGCAGGTGACTCGATCAGGGGTCGAGTTGGATGATAATGATTCTCATTTGCCAGTCAACACCTGTTTGCACCGTCGGTCGGAACGCAGCCGGCGCCTCGGACCAGCGGCTATCCACGCGCCGGCCCGGATACGGACCCCTGATCGGGCCGGCTTCAGGCAGGACAGTTCAAGCAGGACGGCTCAGGCGGTGGCTTTCTCGACCCGATCCCAGTCCGGCTCGGAGTAGCGGTCCAGCAGCTCCAGCGCCTGCAGGTTCTGCACCAGCTGCTCGGGCCGGGTCGCGCCCAGGATCACGCTGGACACGTGCGGGTTGCGCAGGCACCAGGCGATCGCCAGCGGTGCCGGCTCCGTGCCCAGCTCGCGCGCGACCGCGGTGTAGGCGCGCGCGCGCTCGAGCCGGCGCTGCTCGGGACTGAGCACGCTGCGCTGCAGCCAGCGGTAGTCGTCATGGTCCAGGCGCGAACCTTCGGGCACGCCGTCGTTGTACTTGCCGGTCAGCAGGCCCGAGGCCAGCGGCGACCAGATCGTGGTGCCCAGACCGAGTTCGGCGTAGAGCGAGGCGTATTCCAGTTCGACCCGCTCGCGATGCAGCAGGTTGTACTGCGGCTGCTCCATGGTCGGCGCATGCAGATGATGGTTGCGGGCGATCTTGTGGGCCTCGCGGATCTGCGCCGCCGACCATTCCGAAGTCCCCCAATACAGCACCTTGCCCTGGCGGATCAGTGCGTCCATCGCCCACACGGTTTCCTCGACCGGCACATCCGGATCGGGGCGGTGGCAGTAGTACAGATCCAGATGATCGACGCGCAGGCGCTGCAGGGCGCCGTGGCAGGCCTCGGTCACGTGCTTGCGCGACAGGCCCTTCTGGGTCGGCAGCGGATCCGCGGCGGCGCCGAACATCACCTTGCTCGATACGCAATAGCCGTCGCGCGGCAGGCGCAGGTCGGCGATCACGTCGCCCATCACGCGCTCGGCTTCGCCGTTGGCGTAGCCCTCGGCGTTGTCGAAGAAATTGACGCCGTTGTCCCAGGCGGTGGCGATCAGTTCGCGTGCGGCGCTGCGGCCGATCTGGGCACCGAAGGTGACCCAGGCGCCGAAGGACAGCGCCGACAACTGCAGGCCCGAGGATCCCAGGCGACGGTATTGCATGAGGTGCTCCGATGACGGTCGATCGATTTGCCATGCTAACCGCAGGCCGGTTAGGCGCCGATCACTGCGAAGCCGGCCCCGCAGCGGGCCGGCCCCGCGCGAACGCGAACGGTTCGCAGGCAACGCCAGCGCAACGCGCCACCTGCGGACAAGTGCCGCGGCGGCCGGCTGCGGCTACAATGCGCGCACTTCCTCCTCCGGGGAGTAGCCCCTCCGCCGCCGATCCGGCACGCGGGGACCTGCGTCAACACACTTGGCCCACCGGCCATGGCGCAGGAGCGGCAGCCAGCGCGCGACGCATGTCCGCGCCAGCGACCACGGGCAAGACCGAAGGCAGGCGTTGCGCGCACCCGGGTCGGGCCGTGCAGCGTTTGCCTTCGCCTCCGCGCGAAGCCCGGCCCCGGAGTTCCGATGGACGCTTTCCCGCTGGCTACGGCCGCCCTCTCGACCGGCACGGTCGCGCTCGCCGAAATCGGCGACAAGACCCAGTTGCTGGCCCTGCTGCTGGCCGCACGCTTCCGCCGGCCCTGGCCCATCGTCGCCGGCATCCTGGTCGCGACCCTGCTCAATCACGCCCTGGCCGCCTGGCTGGGGGCGCTGGCCGCGCAGTGGCTGCAGCCCTCGGTGTTGCGCTGGATCGTCGCCGCCAGCTTCCTCGCGGTGGCGCTATGGACCCTGAAACCGGACCAGCTCGACAGCGAAGGCGAGCGCCTGCCGGCGCGCGGCGCCTTCATCGCCACCACCATCGCCTTCTTCGTCGCCGAGATCGGCGACAAGACCCAGGTCGCGACCGTACTGCTGGCGGCGCGCTATTCGCCGCTGTGGGAGGTGGTCGCCGGGACCACGGTCGGCATGCTGCTGGCCAATGTGCCGGTGGTGGCGCTCGGCAGCCGTTTCGCCGACCGCCTGCCGCTGAAGGCCGCGCGCCTGGTCGCCGCGGCGGTGTTCGCGGTGCTGGCGCTGTGGGTGGCGCTGCGCGGGATCTGAGCCCGGGCGCGGGGCGGCGGCGGGCCACCCTGCCCTGGGCGCCGTACGCGCGCTATGCTCGGCTGGCCCAACGGGGAGACACCATGCACGCAGTGGGCGAACGCTTGCGCGACATCGCGGTATCGCTGACGTCGCGACCCGACGAAATCATGCTCGAGATCGGCGCCGGCGGCGAGCTGATGGTCGCGCGCCTGCGCGCCGTGCTCGCGGCGATACTGCTGCTGTTGCCGCTGGTCAACGCGATCGGCGGCGGCACCATCCAGGAAACCCTGACCGGCCTGGGCGGCGCGATCTTCGTCAACCTGTTCGCGCAGCTGTGGCTGGTGCTGGCGCGGCGGCCGCGACGCTACCGCTGGCTGCCGTTCGCGACCGCCGGCTTCGACGTCACCGCGACCACCCTGGTGCTGATCGCGCTGGCGCTGCAGCACCTGCCCTCCGGGCTCAACAGCCTGATCGTGTGGTGCGGCTATCCGCTGTCGATCGTGCTGACCGCGCTGCGCAGCGACGGCCGCGTCACCCTGTTCGCGGGCGCGCTGGCGATCGTCCAATACGGTGTGCTGGTGCTGGCGGTGTTCGCGCTGGCGTCCTCGCCCGAACAGCTGATTTCCAGCGATTACGGCGCGGTCGCGCCCGGCGGTCAGGGCCAGCGCGTGCTGCTGCTGGTGATGTTCGCGCTGATCACGTCGATGGTCGTCTACCGCATGCAGCGCCTGATCGAGATGTCCGGCACCGACGGCCTGACCCGGCTGCCCAACCGGACCTGGCTGGTGCACCGCATCCAGCGTCTGTTCGACGCGGTGCGCCACGACGGCGGCAGCCTGACCCTGGCCCTGATCGACCTGGACCACTTCAAGCGCATCAACGACGACAACGGCCACCACGCCGGCGACCGCGCCCTGCGCCACGTGGTCGCGGTGCTGCGCGAGCAGTCCGGTTCTACCGAATGGCTGGTGCGGCTGGGCGGCGAGGAGTTCGTGCTGCTGCTGCGCAAACCCCTGGGCACGGCCTGGGAGCAGGTCGACGCGATCCGCCAGGTTCTGGCCGAGCGTCCGTTCGAGCCGAGCCGCGGCGCCGATCCGCTGCACCTGACCTTCAGCGCCGGCCTGGCCGGCTACCCGCAGGAGGGGTCGGACCTGTCGCGGCTGCTGCGTCGCGCCGACCGCCGCCTGCAGCAGGCCAAGCAGACCGGCCGCAACCGCGTGGTCGCGCGCGACACCTGAACCGGCCCCGCGGCTTGCCGCGGCGCGGACCGGTGGACTAGGCTGCGCCTCCGGCCGCGAAAAGGCCGGCGGCCGCGCCCGGCGTGGTCCGATAACGATAATTTCAGCCGCCGGGATCCCGGACGGCACGGGGAGAACTGAGTGGATTCGATCGTCCGGGTGTTATTCGGCCTGTTTGGTTTGGCGGTGCTGGTCGGCATCGCATGGCTGTTCTCCAACAACAAGCGCCGGGTCGACTGGAAGCTGGTGGCGACCGGCGTGTCGCTGCAGATCGCGTTCGCGGCCCTGGTGCTGCTGGTGCCGGGCGGCAAGGACGTGTTCGACGGCATCGGCCACGGTTTCGTGAAGGTGCTGAGCTTCGTCGGCGAAGGTTCGAAGTTCATCTTCGGCAATCTGATGGACATCAACACCTACGGCTTCATCTTCGCCTTCCAGGTGCTGCCGACCATTATCTTCTTTGCCGCCCTGATGGGCGTGCTGTACCACCTGGGCGTGATGCAGGCGATCGTGCGCGGCATGGCCTGGGCGATCACCAAGGTCATGCGCGTGTCCGGCGCCGAGACCACCAGCGTCTGCGCCAGCGTCTTCATCGGCCAGACCGAAGCGCCGCTGACCGTGCGCCCCTACATCCCGAAGATGACCGAATCGGAGCTGATCACGATGATGATCGGCGGCATGGCCCATATCGCCGGCGGCGTGCTCGCGGCCTATGTCGGCATGCTCGGCGGCGGCGACCCGGAACAGCAGGCGTTCTACGCCAAGCATCTGCTCGCGGCTTCGATCATGGCCGCGCCCGCGACCCTCGTGGTCGCCAAGATCCTAATTCCCGAGGTCGGCGAGCCGCTGACCCGCGGCACGGTGAAAATGGAAGTGGAAAAGACTTCCAGCAACATCATCGATGCCGCCGCAGCCGGTGCCGGCGACGGCCTGCGCCTGGCGCTGAACATCGGCGCGATGCTGCTGGCCTTCATTGCCCTGATCGCACTGGTCAACGGTCTGATCGGCGGCGTCTGGGCTTCGCACCTGATGGTCCCCAACGGCTACGACTCCGTCCACAGCGAGTTCACCTACTGGCTGGCGCCGAGCTTGCAGGACGGTTGGTTCTCGCTGTTCGGCACGCGCCCGGAACTGTCGCTGCAATCGCTGCTGGGCAACCTGCTGGCGCCGCTGGCCTGGGTGATTGGCGTGCCCTGGCAGGACGCGACCACGGTCGGTTCGCTGATCGGCCAGAAAGTCGTCATCAACGAATTCGTGGCCTATCTGCAACTGGCCGACATCGTCAACGGCAAGACCGCCGGCGTGGCCCTGAGCGACGAAGGCCGCTTGATCGCGACCTACGCCCTGTGCGGTTTCGCCAACTTCAGCTCGATCGCGATCCAGATCGGCGGCATCGGCGGCTTGGCCCCCGAGCGTCGTGCCGACCTGGCCCGCTTCGGCCTGCGCGCGGTGCTCGGCGGCTCGATCGCAACCTTCATGACGGCCACCATCGCCGGCGTGCTCACTCACTTCTCGACCTGAGCCATGAGCAAGGTCGTCGTCGTCGGTTCCTTCAACGTCGATCACGTCTGGTCGGTCGCGGCGCTGCCGCGGCCCGGCGAGACCCTGGCCGGGCAGTACCACACCGGCCCCGGCGGCAAGGGCTTCAACCAGGCCACCGCTTCGGCGCGCGCCGGCGCCAGCACCAGCTTCGTGTGCGCGCTGGGCGAGGACGCGGGCGGCCAGCTCGCACGCGCGCTGGCGACCGCCGACGGCATCGACCTGCGCGATCTGCGCAGCGACGCACCGACCGGCACCGCCGGCATCTACGTCGATCGCGACGGCCGCAATTCCATCGTGATCGGCCCGGGCGCCAACGCCGAGCTGTCGACGGTTTTCGTCGACCTGCAGCGCGAGGCCATCGCCCAGGCGCGGGTGGTGCTGGGGCAACTGGAATCGCCGCCGGCCTCGGTCGCGGCCGCGTTCGCGCACGCGCGCGGCGCCGGCGCGCTGGCCCTGCTCAATCCCGCCCCGGCCGACGCCGTGGCGACGCCGGAACTGTGGGCGCTGGCCGACGTGGTCACGCCCAACGAAACCGAGTTCTGCGCCCAGCTCAAGCGCCACACCGGCGCGGTGGTCGATCCCGACAAGCTCGCCGGCCTGGCCGACGACGAACTGCACGCCGACTGCCGACGCCTGCTGCCGCACGGCAGCGTGGTGGTGACCCTGGGCTCGGCCGGCTGCTTCGTGTCCCACGCCGAGGGTCGCCTGCACGGCGACCAGCGCGCCTATTACCGGGTCGCGGCCGCGGCGGTGCGCGCGGTCGACACCACCGGCGCCGGCGACGCCTTCAACGGCGCCCTGGCCGCGTCACTGGCGCGCCACGCCCAGGCCCCGTTCGCGGACCACGTGGCCTACGCCAACCGTTACGCCGGCCTGTCCACCGAGCGCGCCGGGGCCGCTTCCGCCATGCCGCGCGACCACGAGCTTCGGGCGCGTTTCGGCGAATAGGGCGGGCTCCGGCCCGCCGATGCCAACTCCCAGCTGGCGGCCGAGCCTATCTCCGGCTGTCAAATGAGAATAACTCGCATTATCATAGCGGTCCCCTGCAGTTCCCGGACCCGGTAATGCCCCCTCGTCATCTGCTCGCCAGCGCCCTGCTGGCCGTCATCGCCGCGCCCATGGTCCACGCCGAAGAGGCCACCGACCTCGATCGGGTCACCGTGTCGGCCAGCACCAGCCGCAGCCCCGACTCCGAGGCCGCGCTGCCGAACACCATCACGGTGATCGACCAGGAGCAGTTGCGTCAGCAGCTTGCCGTCACCCAGGACATCTCGCAGGTACTGGCCAACCTGATCCCCTCGTTCTCGCCCTCGCGCCAGAAGCTCACCAACGGCGGCGAGACCCTGCGCGGACGCAAGCCGCTGTACCTGGTCGACGGCGTGCCGCAGTCCACGCCGCTGCGCGAAGGCGGACGCGACGGCCACACCGTCGACCCGGCCATGATCGAGCGCATCGAAGTGATCCACGGCGCCAACGCGCTGCAGGGCCTGGGCGCGTCGGGCGGCATCATCAACATCCTCACCAAGCGCGCCCCACGCCAGGACGGCGAGACCTTCCAGGACGTCAGCATCGGCGCCAGCACCGCGCTGCCGCACCAGAGCGACAGCACCGGCTATCGCGCGTCCTATCTGTTCGGCACCCGCAGCGGCGCCTTCGATTTCGTCGGCGGCCTGTCCTACGCCAGCGAGGGTCTGTACTACGACGGCAACGGCGACGCGATCGCGGTCAACGACATCCAGGGCGACCTGATGGACGCGCGCAGCCACAATCTGTTCGCCAAGGCCGGCTGGGAGCTCGACGACGAGCGCCGCCTGCAGCTTACCGCCAGCCGCTACGAACTCCAGGGCAACAACGACTACATCACCGTCAACGGCAACCTCGCCACCGGCCAGCTCGCGACCTCCGCGCGCGGCAGCCGCGAGGGCGAAGGCGCGCGCAACCGTTCGACCTCGCTGGCGCTGGACTACACCGACAAGTCGCTGGCCGGCGGCTATTTCCAGGCGCAGTTGTACTGGGTCGATTTCAACGGTCTCTACGGCGCCTCCGACTGGGGCGATTTCTGGCGCGACGGCCGCGACCTCAACTGGTGGGACCAGTCGCAGAACGTGTCGGAAAAGCTCGGCGGCAAGTTCAGTTGGTCACGCGACAATCTGTTCGACCAACGCCTGCGCGTGACCCTGGGCCTGGACTGGGGCCGCGACACCACCTATCAGGAACTGGTGGTCGCGCGCATGAACTGGGTGCCGGAAACCCGGTACGAATCCTGGTCGCCGTTCGTGCAGGCCGAGTGGTGGCTCACCGACAAGATCATGCTGACCGGCGGCCTGCGCTACGAGCGCGGCAAGCTCGAGGTCGACGACTTCCGCACCATTCCCGCCAACGCCGGCGGCAGCCGCTTCGTCGCGGGCGGTTCGCCCAAGACCAGCGAAACCCTGCCGAACTTCGGCGTGGTGTTCGAAGCCACCGAGGCCCTGAAGTTCTACGCCTCCTACTCCGAGGGCTATACCGTCGCCGACATCGGCCGCGTGCTGCGCGGCATCACCGTGCCGAACCAGCGCGTCGACAACCTGGTCGATCTGTCGCCGGTGGTGTCGGACAACCGCGAGATCGGCCTGGACTTCGACAACGGCCGCTGGTTGGCGCATCTGGCCGCGTACTGGTCGGATTCCGACCTGGGCTCGCGCCTGGCCTTCGACACCGCCACCCAGAGCTACAACGTGGTGCGCGAGCGCACCGAGATCCGCGGTGTCGAGGGCAACGTCGCGTTCCAGTTCTCCGAGGCCGGCCGCGTCGGCCTGGGCTACGCCGGCGCCGAGGGCCGCTACGACAGCAACGGCGACGACCGCGTCGACAGCGACCTGCCCGGCATCAACATCAGCCCCGACCGCGTGACCGCGTTCTGGGACCAGAGCTGGACCCCGAACATCTCCACCCGTCTGCAGGGCAGCCGCTCGCTGGACCGCGATTTCGACCTGCGCGGCGTCCAGGTCGCCAGCGCCGACGGTTACACCACCGTCGACCTGCAGGCGCGCTTCGCCCTGCCGGTGGGCAGCCTGAGCCTGGGTATCGAGAACCTGTTCGACGAGCAGTACATCACCTACTACTCGCAGAGCACGCCGCGCGCCGACACCTACGTCGCCGGCCGCGGCCGCGTGTTCAGCGCGAGCTGGTCGCACCGGTTCTAAGCGGTCACTCATCGACACGAGCCCAGCATGACCTCACGCCAGGCAACCCATCCGATCAAGCGCCGCCTGCGGGCGGCGCTGAAATGGCTGCATCTGTGGCTGGGGCTGAGCGTGGGCCTGGTGTTCGCCCTGGTCGCGCTGTCGGGAACGGTGCTCGCGTTCCAGCGCGAGCTGCTGGCGTGGTCGCAGCCGGAACTGGTCGAACGCGCGCTGCCGTCGCCGGCGCAACGCGAAGCCGCGCTCGCGCGCATCGTCGCCGACTGGCAGCCGCAGGGCATGACCTCGCTGGATCTGCCGACCGCGCAGCTGCCGGTCTGGCAAGGCTATTTCCCCGACGGCGAACGGCGCTACTTCGACGGCGCCAGCGGCGAGTTGCTGCTGATCCGCAACAAGCACAACGATGCTGTGCTGTGGCTGCGCGATTGGCACACCCATCTGCTCGCGGGCAAAGCCGGCGAACAGGTGTTGGGCGTGGTCGGCCTGATCGCGCTGCTCCTGCTGCTGAGCGGTCTCTACCTGTGGTGGCCGCGACTGTCGGCGCTGGCCGCGAGCCTGCGCTGGTACCGCGGCCCGCCGACCCGGCGCTGGTTCAGCTGGCACCGCGGCGCTGGCGTGCTGTGGTTGCCGCTGAGCCTGCTGGCGGTGCTGACCGGCGTCGGCATGGTCTACGACGGCCCTACCCGCACGGCCTTGCGAGCCGTATTCGGCGATGGCGCGGATGCGCGCAAGCCGCCCAAGCTGGGCGCGCGCGAGGTCGCGATCGACTGGCCGGCTTTGCTGCGCGCCGCCGACGGGCAATTGGCCGGCGCCGAGCTGCGCCGGATCGGCCTGCCCAAGGCCGACAGCGGCCTGGTCACGATCCGCATGCGCGCCGCCGGCGAGTGGCACCCGGTCGGGCGCAGCGCGGTCTGGCTGGATCCCTATAAGGGCGTCGTGCTCGGTGTGCACGACGCCACCGCTCAGGACACCGGCGCACGCGTCAGCGAGGCCTTCTACCCTGTGCACGGCGGTTTCGTCGGCGGCCGCATCTGGCAATGGCTGGTGGCCTTCACCGGCCTGGTGCCGGGTTTCCTGTTGGTAACCGGTTTTTTGTTCTGGCGCCGCCGCACCGCCCGGCACTGAGCCGCCCTGGCCGCTCAATGTCAATGGATCGGTAACACAGCCTGGTCTAGTGTGCTCGACTAGGGCAGTTGCCCTTCCAAAGAGGAAACACGATGGCCGGTAAGTTCGAGATCAGCAAACGCTCCAACGGCGAGTTCCAGTTCGTGCTCAAGGCCGGCAACGGCCAAGTGATCCTGACCAGCGAAGGCTATTCGGCCAAAGCATCCTGCAACGCCGGCATCGAGTCGGTACGCAAGAACAGCCAGGACCCGAAGCGCTACGACCGCAAGACCGCCAGCAACGCCAAGCTCTACTTCAACCTGACCGCGACCAACGGCCAGGTGATCGGCACCAGCCAGATGTACGCCGACGAGAGCGGCCGCGAGAACGGCATCGCTTCGGTGACCCTGAACGCCCCGGGTGCCACGGTCGACGACCAGGCCGGCTGAGTTCCGCGCCCGGCCGGCCAGCGCCGGCCGGGCTTCGATGCCTGGCGATTCGGGCCCGCGACCGCGGCCCGGTACAATCGCCGCATGCGCATCGGTCCCCACGACATCGATCCCCGCGTGGTGCTCGCGCCGATGGCCGGCGTCACCGACAAACCGTTCCGGGTGCTGTGCAAGCGCCTGGGTGCCGGTCTGTGCGTGTCGGAGATGACCACCAGCGACGCGCGCTTCTGGGGCACCGCCAAGTCGCGCCACCGCATGGACCACAGTGGCGAGCCGGCGCCGATCAGCGTGCAGATCGCCGGTACCGTGCCCGAGGTCATGGCCGACGCGGCGCGCCACAATGTCGATCACGGCGCCCAGATCGTCGACATCAACATGGGCTGTCCGGCCAAAAAGGTCTGCAACGCCTGGGCCGGCTCGGCGCTGATGCGCGACGAGGCGCTCGTGGCGCGCATCCTGGAAGCGGTGGTGCGAGCGGTGGAAGTGCCGGTCACGCTCAAGATCCGCACCGGCTGGGACCACGACCAACGCAACGCGCTGAACATCGCGCGTATCGCCCAGGACGCCGGCATCCAGGCCCTGGCCGTGCACGGACGTACCCGCGACCAGCAGTACACCGGTACGGCCGAGTACGACACCATCGCCGCGGTCAAGGCCGAACTGCGCATCCCGGTGCTGGCCAACGGCGACATCGACTCGCCGCAGAAGGCCGCGGCGGTGCTAGCGCGCACCGGCTGCGATGCGGTGATGATCGGCCGCGCCGCGCAGGGGCGGCCGTGGATCTTCCGCGAGGTCGCGCACTACCTGGCCCACGGCGAATTGCTGCCGGAGCCTTCGCTGGCCGATATCCGTGGCTGGCTGCTCGGCCATCTGGAACATCTGCATGCGTTCTACGGCGAACTCTCGGGCGTGCGCATCGCGCGCAAGCACCTGGGCTGGTACGCCAAGGACCGGCCCGAGAACGCCGCGTTCCGCGCCGTGGTCAACCGCGCCGAAAGCGCGGATGCGCAGCTGCGCCTGACCCGCGACTACTTCGACGCGCTGATCGCCGGCGTGACGCCGGAGTTGTCGGCAGCGGCCTGAGCCGCGCGTTGCCGACAAGATCGCAACGACTGCACATGCTCGTCGCGATGCGAGCACAAAGCGCAGGCACGCGAGATCCATCCATCCGAATTCCGATGCCGCAACGCAAAAGAATGTTGCTGCCGTTCGTCGGTTTCTGCGCAGACGTGACATCAGTCATGGGGCAGTCCGGCACTCGCGCGCAAGCGCTCGAATACGAATGATGTCAGCGCCGGAGTCACCCCCACACCGGCCTGCGGCGACGTCGCAGCCACAGGGCCAGGAGGCCCGACCGGAGAACGTCAATGAACGCAAGAACCGCACTGTTCGTCGTCGCCATGGCCGCGGCCGCACCGGTCTACGCCAATGAAGTGGTGAGCACGCTGTCCCAGGAAACCGGGCTGAGCGAACGCAAGGTCCAGATGATCATCGGCAATCGCACGGCCTATGCCGAATACACGCGCAGCTACGATCGATCGCTCGCGCAGTTCAAGCGCGAACTCGGCAACGAGCGCTATCAGCGCCTGATGGCCGGCAAGACGATTCAGGTCGGCAACCGCCAGGTCGCGCTGGGCGGCGTCCAGGGCCGCGACGTCGCGGCCAAGTAAGCCGCGGCGCATTCGCCACCGCCAGCCTTCCCTCCCCTTCGGCGAGGCGGGCGGATGGCGAATGCGGGCCAGAGGTGCCATCGCCCCTTGAAGTCGTAGCGCGAGCGCTCGTCGCCAGCAGTGGACACCATGTGGGCGCGCTCGCATGCACATGGCCGGGACCAACCCGGCCCGTAGCCGCGCGGGCCCCGTAGGCCTCGACGACTGCGACTCGCGTCGCTCCCAACCGAAGCCCGGCGGCTGCGGCTCAAGCCGCTTGCGGCAACGCCGACGGCAGCTGGCGCGGTTCGCGCGAGGGCAGCATCGCCAGGGTTTCGCCGGTGTGCGAGAGCAGTCGCAGGCTGCCGTCGGGATCTTCGGCCAGCGCAGTCAGGTTCTCGACCCAGTCGCCGTCGTTGGCGTAGACGCAGCCGTCGCGCTCGAACAGGCCCGGGCGATGGATATGGCCGCAGATCACTCCGTCCAGGCCGCGCCGGCGTGCGTCGTCCATGCCGGCCTGGACGAAGCGCGCGATGTAGCGCTCGGCTGCGCCGCTCTGGCGCTTGAGGAACTCCGACAGCGACCAGTAGCGCAGCCCGAAGCGGCGGCGCACCCGGTTCAGCATCTGGTTGCCGGTGAGGATGCGGTAGTAGAGCCAGTCGCCGAACCGCTCCTGCAGGCCGCCGAAGTGGGTAACGCCGTCGTAGTCGTCGCCGTGGGTGACCAGCAGGCGGCGTCCGTCGGCGGCGACGTGGATGGTGCGGCGGCGGATCGACATGCGCGGCAGCGCCAGGCCGCAGAAGCGCCGGATCGGGCGATCGTGGTTGCCGGGCACATAGATCAGTTCGGTGCCGGCGCGGCGCAGCGCGTGCAGGGCTTCGATCACCCGGTACTGGGCCGCGCCCCAACTCATGCGCCGCTGCGCCATCCACCACAGGTCGACGATGTCGCCGACCAGGTACAGACGGTCGCAGCGCAGGTTGCTCAGGAACTCGGCCAGTTCCGCGGCGTGGCAGTGCTTGGCGCCCAGGTGCACGTCCGACAGGAACACGGCACGGCGGCGCGGCGGCAGTTGTGCGATCGACGGGTTCATACGCGGCTCTCGCTGGCGACGGAAGCATCGTCGTGGTGCGACGCGGCCGCTTCGGCCGCCGGATCGACCACGCTCAGATAGCGTTCGCGCTTCTTCGGCCGCACGCGCTCCAGGTCGACCTCGATCAGGCCGTCGACCGCGTCGCTGAAGGCCGGGTCCACGCCGAAGGCGAGGAACCGCGCCCCGCCCGGCTCGCACAGTTCGGTGTATTGCTTGTAGAGCATGGGCAGGGTCGCGCCGAGCGCGTCCAGGTTGCCCCGCAGCACCCGGAACGCGGTGCCGGCATCGAGTTCGTCGAACTGCGGCGGCGCCGCGCGGTAGGCGAAAGGCTGCTTGGACACCGCCGCGCCCTCGTCGGCGCCGTAGTAACGCGCGTAGTAGGCGACGATCTGCTCGCGCGCCGCCGGCGGCAGCGCGGCGCTGATCGAGACCGGGCCGTACAGGTAGCGCACGTTGCGATGGCGCGCGAGGTAGGCGCCGATGCCCTGCCACAGGTAGTCGATGCTGCGGCTGCCCCAGTAGTCGGGGGCGACGAAGCTGCGGCCCAGCTCCATGCCCTGGGCCAGGCGCGGCACGGTGTCGTCGGCGTAGCGGAACAGCGAGGCGGTGTAGAGCCCGGCCAGGCCGCGCTCGGCCAGCACCTGGGCGCCGCGCGCGATGCGGTAGGCGCCGGCGATCTTCGAGACCGCCGCGTCCCACAGCACGATGTGCTCGTACCAGCTGTCGTAGAGGTCCACGTCCAGGCGCCGCCCGGTGCCCTCGCCGACCGCGCGGAAGGTCAGTTCGCGCAGGCGGCCGATTTCGCGCAGCAGCTTGGAACCGGCCTGGAGGCGGCCGACCCGGATCTGCTTGCCGTCGAAGGTCTGGCCCAGCGAGGTCAGCGCGGCGACCTCGACGATCAGCGCGTCCGCATCGACCGCGTCGATCAGCGGCTCCGGGCCTTCCGGCGCCGGGCGTTCGCGCACCGTGCCGATCGCGTGCAGCTCGCGCCGGACCTCGCGCAGCAGGCGGTTGGGATCGGCGTCGGCCGGCAGGGCCAGCGGGCGGCCGATGCGCAGGGCGATCCGGCGCGCGCCGCGCGCGAACATCTCGCGCGCCAGCAGCGCGGTGCCGGCCGGCTTGAACAGGGCCGAGGCGCCGTAGAACAGGGCCGAATTGCGTGCCTCGATCCGCACCGGCAGCACCGGCGCGCCGGTCTTGCGGGCGAAACGCAGGAAACCGCGGCGCCAGCGCCCGTCGGTGACGCCGCGCAGCCCCAGCCGCGCGACTTCGCCGGCCGGGAACACGATCACGCACTGCTCGGCCTCCAGCGCCGCCTCGATCGCCTGCAGGCTCTCGGCGCTGGGCCGGCCGCCGAGAATCTTCACCGGCAGGATCAGCCCGTCCAGCCCGTCCAGCGCCTGCAGCAGGTCGTTGGCGACGATGCGCACGTCGCTGCGCACGCTGCCGACCAAGTCCAGCAGGGCCAGCGCGTCGATCGCCCCGGAGGGGTGATTGGCGACCACCAGCAGGCGCCCGCTGGCCGGGATGCGCTGCTTCTCGGCCGGATCGGCGGTGTAGCGGGCCTGCAGGAACTCCAGGCCGGCGCTGACGAAGGCGAAGCCGCGCAGGTGGCCGTTCTCGGCCAGGAAGCCGTCGACGGCGTCGAACTTCGACCAGCGGCCGATGGTCCGCAACAGCGGCCGGGCCAGCCGCGCCCGGCGGCCGCGGAACCACTGCGGGAAGCGTTCTTGCAGGCGTCGTTCGAGTTGCAGCATGGGCTGGCGTCGCGGTGGCGGCGTTATGCCGCGCAGCCTGGGCCGCCCCGGCGACAGTCCGATGGCGCCGACGCTTCAGCCGTGTGACAGCCGCTTCCTGCGGCAGCCGCTTAACGACCCATCAACACCGGAAATGGGCACAATGCGCCGAACCGCCCGAGCCTGTATCATGGGCGGCCATCTTTTTATCCGAATCAAAGGATATTCGCCTGATGTCCAGCTACCTATTCACTTCCGAGTCCGTGTCCGAAGGCCATCCGGACAAGATCGCCGACCAGATTTCCGATGCGGTGCTGGACGCGATTCTGGCCCAGGACAAGCGCGCGCGCGTGGCCTGCGAGACCATGGTCAAGACCGGCGCGGCGATCGTCGCCGGCGAAGTCACCACCTCGGCCTGGGTCGACATCGAGTCGCTGGCGCGCAAGGTGATCAACGACATCGGCTACAACAATTCCAACGTCGGCTTCGACGGCCACACCTGCGCGATCATCAACATGCTCGGCAAGCAGTCGCCGGACATCGCCGCGGGCGTGGACCGCAAGAAGCCGGAAGAACAGGGCGCTGGCGACCAGGGCCTGATGTTCGGCTACGCCTGCAACGAAGCTCCGGAGTTCATGCCGGCACCGATCTATTACTCGCACCGTCTGGTCGAGCAGCAGGCCAAGGTCCGCAAGCAGAAGAATTCCAAGCTGCCGTGGCTGCGTCCGGACGCCAAGTCGCAGGTCACCCTGCGCTACGACGACAAGCACCAGGTCGCCGGTCTCGACGCCGTGGTCCTGTCGACCCAGCACGACCCGGGCGTGAAGCAGAAGGACCTGGTCGAGGGCGTGTACGAGCACATCCTCAAGCCGGTGCTGCCCAAGGCGTGGCTCGAGAAGCTGCCCAAGAACAAGGTCCACATCAACCCGACCGGCATCTTCGTGATCGGCGGCCCGGTCGGCGACTGCGGCCTGACCGGCCGCAAGATCATCGTCGACAGCTACGGCGGCATGGCCCGTCACGGCGGCGGCGCCTTCTCGGGTAAGGATCCGTCCAAGGTCGACCGCTCGGCCGCGTACGCCGCGCGCTACGTCGCCAAGAACATCGTCGCCGCCGGCCTGGCCGACCGGTGCGAAGTGCAGGTGTCCTACGCGATCGGCGTCGCCGAGCCGACCTCGATCTCGGTCACCACCTTCGGCACCGGCAAGATCAGCGACGACAAGATCGAGAAGCTGATCCGCAAGCACTTCGACCTGCGCCCGTACGGCATC
>CAMLID010000040.1 GCA_946480055.1 uncultured Lysobacter sp.
CTGGCGCTGAGCAAGGTCTACACCTTCGGCCCGACCTTCCGCGCCGAGAACAGCAACACCACCCGCCATCTGGCCGAATTCTGGATGATCGAGCCGGAAGTCGCCTTCAACGACCTGGCCGCCAACGCGCGCCTGGCCGAGGACTTCCTCAAGTACATGTTCCGCGCGGTGCTGAACGAGCGCGGCGACGACCTGGCCTTCATCGCCGAGCGCGTCCAGCCCGACGCGATCACCCGCCTGGAAGCCTTCGTCAACGCGCCGTTCGAACGCATCGACTACACCGACGCGATCGGCCTGCTGCAGAAGTCGGGGCAGAAGTTCGAGTTCCCGGTCGAATGGGGCCTGGACCTGCAGACCGAGCACGAGCGCTGGCTGACCGAGCAACACGTCGGCCGTCCGGTCGTGGTCACCAACTACCCCGAGCACATCAAGGCCTTCTACATGCGCCTCAACGACGACGGCAAGACCGTCGCCGCGATGGACGTGCTGGCCCCAGGCATCGGCGAGATCATCGGCGGCAGCCAGCGCGAGGAGCGCCTGGACATACTGGACGCGCGCATGGCCCAGTTCGGCCTGGACCCGGCCCACTACGGCTGGTACCGCGACTTCCGCCGCTACGGCACGGTGCCGCACGCCGGTTTCGGCCTCGGCTTCGAGCGCCTGGTGGTCTACGTCTGCGGCCTGGGCAACATCCGCGACGCGATCCCCTACCCGCGCGCGCCGGGCAGCGCCGAGTTCTGATAACGCAACGGACGCCCGCGTCTGTCGCGGCCGTCTTTCAGGTCGATAAGCCGTGATCCTGTTCCTAGCCCTGTTGTTCGTCGCTGTCGCCATCGCCGGCTTCTGCGCCTTCGTGATCTTCTGGCCGCTGTCGCTGGTGCACATCCGCGACCGCCATCCGGAGCTGCAGCGCGAGCTCGGCGCGGGCGCGTTCGCCAATCCCAGCGCCTGGCGCTGGCTGCTGGTGCGCGGCTACCGCAAGGCCGACGATCGCAATCTCGACGGCCTGGCCGATCCGGCGCGGCTGTCGCTGCTGACCATCATCGCCGGGCTGGTCTGCGCCGGCCTGCTGTGGGCGCTGTCGACGGTGCTGCCATGAGCGATGCCTTCATGAGGATGCCCCATGAGCAATGACCCCATGAACGAAACCCTGCGCGAAGAATGGTGGCTGGCGACGCTGGGCCGCACCGTGATCTGGGCGCGCCTGCGCGTACGCGACGCCGGCACCGCCGAAGTCTTCGACAGCGACGGCAACACCCTGGCCTACGACAGCGAAGACACCGCCCGCGCCGCTCTGATGGACGCCGAGTTCGTCTCGCTGGACGGCCTGGACGACGAGGATGCGGCCGAGCGCGGTTTCGCGCTCGACGAACTGACTCCGCCGCGCGCCGCCGACGACGAGATACTGCGCGAATCGATGGTGCTCAAGCTGCCGCAGCGGCACTGAGGCGGCAATGTACCTGCCGCGCGCCTTCGTCGAAACCGATCTGGCCGCGCTGGACGCGTTGTTCGCGCGCGACAGCTTCATCACCCTGATCAGCGTCCGCGACGGCGAGCCCACGGTCTCGCATCTTCCGGTGTTGTACAGCCGCGACGGCGAGCGCATCCAGCTGCGCGGGCATTGGGCCAAGCCGAACCCGCAGTCCGGCCACGCCGGCCAAGCGTTGGCGGTGGTGCACGGCCCGCACGCCTACGTCTCGCCCGGCTGGTACCCGGACAAGGAAGAGGCCGCGCGGGTGCCGACCTGGAACTACGCGGTCGCGCACCTGCACGGACGCCTGGACACCTACGAAGACGAAGCCGAACTCGCGCGCCTGGTCGACGACCTTAGCGTCCACCACGAAGCCCAGGTCGGCAGCGACTGGCGTTTCGAGGCCGAGCGCGAGGACCTGCGCCGGCAGTTGCGCGGCATCGTCGGTTTCCGTTTCGAAGTCGAGCGCGCGACGCTCAAGTTCAAGTTCAGCCAGAACCATCCGCTCGCCAATCGCGTCTCGGTCGCCCAGCATCTGGACGCGCTCGGCGGCGAAAACGCACGCGAGGTCGCGGCCTTGATGCGCGCCGGCCTGCCCGACGCCTGACCCTACGGAGACCCGCCATGGACCTCGATCTCACCGGCAAGCACGCCCTGGTCTGCGGCGGTTCCGACGGCATCGGCCGCGCCGTGGCCCACGAACTGGCGCTGCTCGGTGCCGACGTCACGGTGCTCGCACGCCGGCCCGAAGCCTTGCAGGCGGTGGTCGCGGCCCTGCCGACGCGCGAGTCGCAGCAGCACGGCTGGATCGCCAGCGACGTCTCCGACACCGCCGCGCTGCGCGCCCAGGTCGAGGCGCTGGCCGCCGGCCGCCCGGTGCACATCCTGATCAACAACACCGGCGGCCCGCCCGGCGGCGCCGCCCACAGCGCCCAGATCGAGGCCTATCTCGATGCCTTCAACCGTCACCTGGTCGCCAACCAGACCCTAGTCGCGGCGGTATTGCCGGGCATGCAGTCGGCGCGCTGGGGCCGCATCGTCAACGTGATCTCGACCTCGGTGAAGGAACCCATCGTCGGCCTGGGCGTGTCCAACACCATCCGCGGCGCGGTCGCGAGCTGGGCCAAGACCTTGTCGCGCGAACTCGCGCCGTTCGGCATCACGGTCAACAACGTGCTGCCCGGCTACACCGAAACCGGCCGCATCACCCAGATCATCGGCGACCGCGCACGCAGCTCGGGCCAGTCCGAGGACGCGATCGTCGAGGCCATGCTCAAGACCGTGCCGGCCGGCCGCTTCGCCCAGCCGGCCGAGATCGCCGCCAGCATCGCCTTCCTCGCCTCGCCCGCCGCCGCCTATGTCAACGGCGTGAGCCTGGCGGTGGACGGCGGGCGCATGCAGTCGATCTGAGCCTAGACCGCCACGGGCGCGCGCCCGTAACGCGAACGCTCGAACCACCACAGCGCTGCGCTGAGCAGCAGCCAGCCCAGGAACCACGGCCAGGACGGGCCGCGGTGCGCGTTCGCGGACTTGTCCGTTGCGGTCGCGCGTGTGGGCGGCTGCGCGGCCAGCGCCAGCGTGCCCTCGCGCAAGGCGCTCGCGCGCAAACCCGGCGCCTCGTCGGCGCGACGCACCGCGAACGGCCAGGCGCGTTCGCCTTGATGCAGCACGTGCCAGCCCGGCAGGCGCGGCCAGTAACCGGCGCAGCGCCGCGTGTCGCTGGCTGGGTCGATCGGCAGCACCAGCTCGCTGCCGTCCGGTGCGGAGACGCGCGCACTGGCCGCCAGGCCGCACAGGCTCAGGCGCTGATCCGGGCGCGCATCGGCGTCGATCTCGGGCGTCTCGCCGGCGCGTGCGCGTGCGACCGCCGCCAAGGCGTCGTTCCACAGCTGCGCATGCAGGTCGCCGCGGCCGGCCAGGGCCAGGCGGAAGCTGTCGGTGAGCGTCCACAGCGCGACGCGGCCGCGGCCTTCGGCGCGCCAGACCGCGAACACGACGCCGTTCGCATCGCGCAGCAGCGGACGCGTCTGCGGCGATTCCAGGCGTAGAGCGCGCCGGCTCAGCTGCGGCGTTTCGGGGATCGCTTCGTCGCGCGCATGCGGCGCATCCGCGGTGCCCGGACCGATGCGGGCACGGATTGCGTCCTCGTCCGCACCGGCGTCCGCCGCCAGACGCAGGGTCGCGGTGTCGCGGCCGGCGTCGACGTTCAGACCCAGCGCCCGCCATTGCGCACGCGTGCTTTCGGACAAGGGACCGGTGACACGCAGGACCACGCCCAGACCGTTGCGCAGCGCTTCGACCATGGCGCCGCGCTGCGCCGCGCCCAGGGCCTCCCAGCTGCGATCGTCCAGTACCGCCAGGTCGTAGCCGGCCAGGGTCGCGGCGTTGATCGCGATCGGTGCGTCGCCCAGCTGCATGCCGCCGCCGACGCCGATCTGCGTGTGCAGACTCGCGCCGCTGTCCAGCGCCCAGCGGCGCAGGTACTTGAGTTCGGGATTGGGCGCGCCGGCCAGGATCAGGATGCGCGGCACGGCTTCGGCCACGGTCCGCAGCGGCAGCTCGACCTGCTCCACCGGTTTGCGTTGCGCATCGAGCAATCGCAGTGAGAAATTCGCCAGCCCTTCGCCGCGAGCACTGCCTGCGAGCGCGAAACCGCCGCCCGCGTCCAGGGGCGCGCGGTCGACGCGACGACCGGCCGGATCCAGCAATTCGGCGCTGCCGCCGGCCAGACCTTCGGCGCGACCGTGCATTTCGAAATCGTCGCCGGAAGCTATCCGCGACGGCAGCCACAGACCACTGAGGCCGCGCGGCAGCGGCGCCGGCTGGAACTCGATCGAAAGTCCGCGCGCGGCGTCGAGATCGCGCGCCTCCAGCCCGGCGCCGACCACGTGCAGGCGCCGCGTGCCCGGATGCCGGCGCAAGGCCGTGGCCAGATCCGGCACGCGCTCGCCGTCGAGCGCGGCGGCGGCTTCGGGCAGCACGATGCGGACATCGCCGGCGACGCCCTCGGCGAACCCCTGGGTGCCGGCGGTCGCAACCAACATCGTGCCGGCTTCGCCCTGCAGCCAAGGCGGCAGCAGTGCGAGATACAGCAGGACCGCGCAAGCCGGTTGCGCGGCGAGCAGCAACACGAAACGCCAAGCATGCGCGCGTTGCCCGAGAGGTGCGCGGTACTGGCGCCAGACCAGGCCGGCCAGCGCAACCAGCACGGCCAGCGCCAGCAATGCGGCGAGCGTGAATTCGGGCGTCATGTAAGCGAACTCGCTCATGGCGCCGACTCCTTCCGCAAGGCATCCAGATAGCGCCGGCCTTCGTCGCCGCCGTCCTCGCGCCGCGGCAGCGCGGCCGGCGGTCGCGTCAGCAAGGGCCATAGCAGGCCGCGCAGGCGAGCACGGCACGGGACGCAATCGGGACGTTCGCGCAGCGCGTCGATCGCTGCCACGAACGCGAGCGGGTCCGGCACCCGCGCCTCGTGTTCGCGCAGCCAGCGCTCCAGCGCGGCGGTGTCGATCGCCGATCCCTGCCGCGCCGGCGGCGCTTCGAGCGCACGCCACAGCGATTCAAGCGCTGGATCGGACGCAGTCGCCGCGCTCAAGGCATCGCCGCGTCGCGCCAAGCCTTTGCGCTCGCCGCTCATGCGCCGGGTCTCGTCGATCGGCGGCAGTTCCGGGCCGACCCGCGCCAGGTAGATACGGCTGGCCTGCTGCACCTGCTTGATGTATCGCAGGGCGCGATAGGCATAAGGCAAGGCCTGCTCAGGATGGCCCTGGCGCAGATGCAGTTCGGACTGCCACATCTCATCCAGCGCGGCCTTCAACAGCTTGCGGGTTTCCGGATCCAGCAGGGTCGCGGCCTCGGCGTGATCGTGGGTGTGGCCGTATTCCTCCAGCACCGAGCCGGCATCGCCGAACCGGGATGGAGCCTGCGACGGCGCGTGCTCGTGATCGTCGTGGGCCTCGGCGCCCGCAGCGTGTTCGTCGTGTTCGCCGGCCTCGTTGGCGACGTCCTCGGCATCGTTGGTCGGCGGCTTCGGTTCTCCTTCGGCCTCCTCGCCCAGGAACTGGCCGTAGCGCAGACGCAGGATGCGCTGGTCGACGCCGATCTCGTCCGAGCGCTTCACGTACAGGCCGGCTTCGAGCTTGCGCCGCTGCGCGTACAGCGCCTCGGCATCGATGATGATCTGGCGCTGGCTGCGGAAGTAGGCCGGCAGCGTGGTCTTGACCAGGCCCTCGATGCCGGTCGCTTCCTGGCCCAGGTCCGCCGGCCAACGCAGGATCAGACTGGGACTGCGTGCGCTCTGCGGCTGCGGCCTGCGGTTGTCGTCGACGCTCAACTGCACGATCAGGTCGTCGCCGACGACGAAACCCAGCGCAGCCAGATCGAGGCGGTGCGCGTAGCGTTTCGCGGTCGCACTGCCGTTGCCGCGCAGGCTCAGCTGCTGCTCGCGGAAGGTGATGTTCTCGCCCGAGCCCTGCGCCAGAGTGATGCGCAGCGTCGCGTTCGCGGCCAGGCCGTAGTCGTCGCTGGCGTCGAACACCAGCGGCCACACACGCTGCCCTGTCGCGAGCAGAGTCAGACCGCGGTCGGGTTCGACCACGCGCAGCTGCGGCGCACGGTCGGGCACGACATCGAGGCGATACAGGCGCCGGTTCTGCAGCGGCAGCGCCTGCGGATCGAGCACGATGCGGTACAGAGTCGATTTGTCCAGGGTCAGGCTCGCCGACCAGTCCTCGCCCTGACGCTGCAGAAGCAGACGGCGGCCGTCGTGGAAGAGCAGTTCGGCCGAACGCGGTTGCGGCTGGAAGCGCAGGCGCCAGCGCAGCTGCGCACCCTGTACCGTCTTGGCTTCGAGTTGGCTGTCCTCGCGTGCAGGCAGGCGCGTGTACGCGGGCGGCGCGAGCGCGAGCCGAGTCTGCGTGAGCCGTGTCTGTGTGGGCGCCGGCGCCAGGCCGACCGCATCGGCCAGGCGTTCGCCCAGCGGCGCATCGTTCGGCCGCGGCCACAGCAGGATCGCGAGCAATGCGAACACGGCCAGTGCGGCCGACAGCAGCAGCCGGCGCAGCGACCAGCCCGGGCGCAGGTCGGGCGTCGTGCCGGTCTCGATGCGTCGTTGCAGGCGCGAGCGTTGCAGGTTCTGCAACGCGCCCAGTTGCGAGGACTCGGCGAACAGCAGGTCGGCGCTGTCGTCCATGTCGGCGCGTCGTGCGTTGAGCCTGCGCGCCAGCCATTGCGTGTCCAGTTGCGCGGCGTAGCGCCAGCAGGCCAAGGCGATGACGGCCGCGCCCGCAAGCGCAGCCGGCACCGCTGCGACCGCCCCGCTCCACCGCCCCGCCAGCGTCGCTGCGACCGCCAGCCAGGGCGCGGCGACCAGCAACGCGTCGAGGCCACGTCGCAGTCGCGCGACCCGCAGCAGTTTCTGCAACTGATTGGCGGTGCTCATGGCGTGACGCCCCGGCGCGGACGCGTGGCGAACCAGCGCTCCAGCGCGAACAGCGCGGCGATCAGCAAGGCCAGCCAGGGTTTGAGATCGCGTGCGGGCGCGTCGAAGCTCGGGCCACCGGTGCGCGGCGCGTAGTCGCTGGCGACCGCGCGGCCGGGCGCGGCGATGGGAGCGCTCAGCAGTTCACGCAGGCGGCGCGGGAGCTGCGGCTCCAGCAGTGCCGGCATGGTCTGCGGCGTCAGTGCGCGGGTGAAGCGCAGCACACGACCGTTGCGGTAGCTGGAGCCCTCGACCAGCACAGTACCGTCCGCATCGCGCCACAGCGGCGCACGCGATGCGGTCTGCGGCCATTGCGCGTCGGCATCGAGCACGGCGGTGCCGCCGGCGCCGATCCAGTCCAGCACGACTACCGGCAAGGCGCCCGGCGCCAGCCACACCAGTACCTGGGTCTTGGGGTCGGTGGGCACCGCGGCGCTGGCGACATCGCTGTCGGCGGAGACGCTCTGTGGCGACCAGGCCGAAACCGCGGCGCGCAGGTACGGCAGCGACGCCGCGCGTTCGGCCGCGTAGCGGATCGCGACCTTCGGCGGCGCGACGGCGGCCGCGGGCGCTGCGTCCGTCGTGCCGGCGACCACCTGCCACTGCAGCGCTCGCGACAATACCGGCCGCTGCCCATCGGCGCCGCTCAGTTGCGCAGGCACCAGCACGCGCAGCGGCACCTGCGCCGGCAGCGTCGCATCGAGCTCGCGCAACAGGCTCGCCAGTGCGACCGGCTGCGCTGGCGGCGCCGTATCGATGGCGGGAAAGCCCGGCGCCAGCCAGCGTACGCGCGCACCCTCGCCCGCCGGCACGGCCCGCGGATCGACGCCGGGCGCGACCACGATCCAGGGCTGGTGGTTTACCGCGCCGTACGACACCGGCCGCGCCAGCCACAACGCGAGCAGCGCCAGCAACAGCAAACGCAGCAACAGCAGCAAGCGTTCGTCGAAGCGGATGCGGTGGCGCGGGCGCGGCTTCTGGCGCAGCCAGCGCAGCGCGGCGAAGTCGGTCGGCCGCTGCTCGCTGCGCCGCGCCAGATGGATCAGCATCGGCAGGATCAGGGCCGCGAGCGCGGCCAGCGCGGCGGGCAGCAACAGGGCGAAGTTCACGCGTACTCCGCGGCGTCGCGGGCGCCGAACAAGCGGTGCAACGGCAGGTCGAGTTCCTGGTCCAGCACGTATTCGGCGTGGCGAATGCCACAGGCGTCCAGCCGCGCATCGATCTCGGTACGCGCCGCGCCGAAACGGGCCAGGAATTCGGCGCGCAGCGCGGCGCCGTCGCCGAGCAGTTCCTCGCCGGTTTCCGGATCGCGGAAACGGTGGCCGCCCTGGTAGGGGAAGTCGCGCTCCTCGGCGGTGAGGATGCGCAGGCTCAGCACTTCGCGCCGCGCCGCGGCCAGACGTTCGGCCACGGCGATGCCGCTCTCGTCGAAACCATCGCCCAGCATCAGCACCAGGTCGTCGGCGGCGATGCGTTCCCACAGCGGCCGCAGCTTGTCGGCCGCGGGCCAGCTGCCGTGTGCCGACAGAGCCTGCAGCTCCAACAGCAGGCGATCGCGTTGACGCGGGCCGGTGGCCGGCGCGAGCAGGCGCAGGCCGTCGCCGCGCAAGGCGATCAGGCCGAAGCGATCGCCCTGGCGCAGCGCCAGTTCGGCCACGCAGGCGGCCAGGGCCTTGGCCGCGTCCAGTCGGGTCCAGCCCGGGCGCGCGGCGTCGGTCTGGCTCATCGACGCGCTGGCGTCGATCAGCAGCCACACCGCGAGCGGACTTTCGCGTTCGGCTTCGCGCACGAAGAAGCGATCCGAGCGCGCGTACAGTTTCCAGTCGATCTGGCGCAGTTCGTCGCCGGGCTCGTAGGCGCGGTACTGGGCGAATTCGAGTCCGGCGCCGCGGCTGCGGCTGCGATGCAGGCCCAGCCCGTGCGCACCGACCGCGCGCCGCGAGGTCAGGCGCAGATTGCGCAAGCGCGCCCGCACCGCCGCCGGGATCAGATCGCCGCTCATGTCCCTACCCGTCCTGCCGCGACGCTCAGGCGCCGGCGAACGGCACGCCGCGCAGCAGCGCCGCGATCACGTCGTCGGCGCTCTTCTGCTCGGCCTCGGCCGCGAACGACAGCAGCAGGCGGTGCCGCATCACCGGCGCCGCCAGAGCGAGGACGTCGTCGCGAGTGGCCGCCAGGCGGCCGTGCAGCAAGGCGCGCGCCTTGGCCGCCAGCACCAGCGACTGGCCCGCGCGCGGGCCTGCGCCCCACTTCACCCATTGCCGCACTTCGGCCAGGGCGCTGTCGCCAGGACGGCTGGCGCGCACCAGGCGGGTGATCCACAGCAGCAGATCCTCGCCCAGATGGACCTCGCGCACCCGCGCCTGCAACGCCAGCACCTGCTCGCCGTGCATCACCCGTGGCACCCGGGCGCTGTGGGCGCCGGTGGTCTGCTGCAGGATGTCGTGCTCTTCGCGCTCGCTGGGGTAATCGACGCGGATATGCAGCAGGAACCGGTCCAACTGCGCTTCCGGCAAGGGATAGGTGCCGGCCTGCTCCAACGGGTTCTGAGTGGCCAGCACGAAGAACGGCGCCGGCAGCGCGTGGGTCACGCCCGCATAGCTGACCGTGCGCTCCTGCATCGCTTCCAGCAACGCGGCCTGGGTCTTGGGCGGCGTCCGGTTGAGCTCGTCGGCGAGCAGCAGGTTGGTGAAGATCGGACCGGGCTGGAAACGGAAATGACGATGGCCGGTGCCGTGATCCTCTTCCAGCAACTCGGTGCCGAGGATGTCGCTGGGCATCAGGTCGGGCGTGAACTGCACGCGCCGGAACTGCAGCTCCAGCGCCTGGCCCAGCGAGCGCACCAGCAGGGTCTTGCCCAGACCCGGCACACCTTCGAGCAGGCAGTGGCCGCCGGCGAGCAGGCCGATCAGCAGTTGTTCGACCACGTCGTCCTGGCCGACGATGGCCTGGGCGATCGCGCCGCGCAGCGTGCTCAGTTGCGCGAGTTCGGCCTGGATATCGGATTCGCTGAGGGTCTGGCTCATCGGTGTTCCCTTGCTGGTTCGTTCACGCGGTCAGCGCGTACATGACGATATTGACCGCGAACTTGGTGTTGTCCTCGGCCAGGAAGCGCTTGTTGCGCCAGTCGTAGTCCCATTCGCAGCCGTAATCCTTGTTGCTGTAGAGCACGCCCAGGCGGCCGTCGATCTCGATGCCCTGCAGGTAGTCGTGGACCAGGTCGTCGCCCCAGCCGTTGAGTTCGAACCCGGTCGCGGGCGGGCCGTCGAAGACGAAGAAGCTGCGGTAGATCGGATGGTTCTTGGGCAGCTTCTTCATCGCCTTGCGGCCGAAGATCGTCGCCATCTGCGCCTCGAACGAGCGCGCGAACAGGCCGTCGATGTCGTGGTTGCAGTCGTCGACGAAGACGAAGCCGCCGTTGCGCACGTAACGCTCGAAGTTGCGCCGCTCGTCGGGGTTGAACTCGACCAGCTTGTGCCCGGCCAGGTAGCAGAACGGCGCGGTCATCATCTTCGGATCGGCCAGGGCCAGCACGTGTTCCTTGGGGTCCACGCGCAGGTTGGTGTAGTCGATCAGCGAGGTGATCAGGTTGGCCGGCATGCGCTGGTCCACGTCCCAGTCGCCGGAGTCGTACTTGAGGCGGGTGAACCAGAAGTCGTACTCGGCCGCGGCGAACGCGGCCTGCCACGGGCGCGCCAGGGCCGCGCCGGCCAGGCCGCCGAGCATCAGGCGCAGGAACTGCGCGCGGTTCACGGCGCCGCGCCGGTCGGCGTCGTGGCGATGGGAGCGGCGACGTAACGCATCGACGGCCCTGCCTACAGCGCCCGCGCGGTATTGATGACGTTGACGCCGTTGAAGCGCGCCGTGCTCGAACCGTGCGACACCGCTGAGACCTGGCTGGGCTGGCCCTTGCCGTCGAAGAACGAACCACCCAGGCGGAAATCGCGCTCGTCGCACACCGCCACGCAGGCGTTCCAGAACTCAGGCGTGCGGATCTGGTAGGCCGCGTCCTCGACCAGGCCGGTGACCTGGCCGTTCTTGATCTCGAAGAACAGCTGGCCGCCGAACTGGGCGTTGTAGCGCTGCTGGTCGATCGAGTACGAGCCGCGACCGTGCACGTACAGGCCGCGTTCGACGCCCTTGACCATCTCGGCGACGCTCAAGGGCTTCTTGCCCGGCATCAGCGAGACATTGGCCATGCGCTGGAACTGCACGCTGGACCAGGAGTCGGCATAGCTGCAGCCGTGCGACTCCTTGTGGCCGAGGATGTGGGCCTCGTCGCGGGTGGCCTGGTAGTCGACCAGGATGCCGTCGCGGACCAGATCCCACTGGCGTGTCTTCACACCCTCGTCGTCGTAACCGACCGCGCCCAGGCTGCCGGGACGCGTTTTGTCGGCGACGAAATTGACCACCTCGCTGCCGTAGCGGTAGCCCTGCTCGCGCTTGTCGAGCGTGGCGAAGCTGGTGCCGGCGTAGTTGGCCTCGTAGCCGAGCACGCGGTCCAGCTCCAGCGGGTGGCCGACGTTCTCGTGGATGGTCAGGAACATGTTGGAGGGGTCGAGCACCAGGTCGTACTTGCCGGGCTTGACCGACGGCGCCTTGAGCTTGGCGCGCGCGTGCTTGGCGGCAGCGACGGCGTCCTCCATCACGTCGTAGGAATGGCCGTAGCCGGTCATGCCGCCGGGCAGCGCGTGCTTCTGCGTGGGGTCCGCGTCCAGGTATTCGTAGCCGATGCCCATCGGCGCCGACAGGCCGTCGCGGGTGCGGAACTTGCCGCTGGCCTTGTCGATCGCGGTCGCGGTCAGCGGCAGCCAGATCCGGTGCACGTCCTGGTCGATGTAGCTGCCGTCGGTGGAGGCGAAGTACTTTTGTTCGTTGATCACGAACAGGGTCGAGTTGACGAAGTCGGCGCCGGCCTTGAGCGCGGCGGCGTTGACCGCGAGCAGCAGGTCGACCTTGTCCTTGATCGGCACCGCCATCGCGTTCTTGCGCACCGGCGTCGCCCAGCGCACTTCGCCCACGCCGTTGACCGGCGCCAGCTCGACCTTACGGGTCTGGGCCTTGGCGTTGGCGCGGGCGATGGCCAGGGCCTGACGTGCCGCATTGGCCACCGCTTCAGGAGTCGAGCGCGCGGTGGCCGCGAAACCCCAGGCGCCTTCGCACAGCACGCGGATGCCGACACCGGCCGATTCGCTGTTGACGATGTTGCGGACCTGCGCCTCGCGGGTGATCACCGACTGGCGCAGATAGCGGCCGATGCGCACGTCGCAATAGGAGGCGCCGCCATCGCGGGCGGCGCTCAGCGCGGTATCGGCCAGGGCGCGGCGGCGCGCGGTGTCGACCGGTTCGAGCAGGGCTTCGGCGGCGATGCTGCGGCCGTAGGGAAGCATGAGGCCGGCCAGACCCAGGCCGGTGAAACTCAGGAAGTCGCGTCGTTGCACAGGCGTGTTCGGCTCGGCGGAATCGATGGAACGCGCACAGGGCGCGTCGGCGACGGGCAGCGCACCGGAGTCCGGTCGCGCCGCCCGCGCCGGTGGGCGTCAGACCGCGTCCGACAGCGAGGTGAAGGTGAAGTCGCGCAGCTTCATCGGCGGGATCATCATCACGAACGAGGACTCGTCGCCGGCCACGCGCACCGGCTTGCCGAGTTCTTCGATGTTGTTGAGCATGATCACCGGCGATTCGTTGAAGCGGAAATTCTTCACCGGGTGCTTGATCACGCCGTTCTCGATGTAGAAGGTGCCGTCGCGGGTCAGGCCGGTCAGCAGCACGGTCTGCGGGTCGACCAGGCGGATGTACCAGGTGCGGGTGACCAGGATGCCCTTCTGGGTGCCCTTGATCAGCTCCGCGGTCGACTTGTCGCCGCCCGCCATCAGCAGGTTGCCCGGCGTGCCGACGGCGCGCTTGCCCTGCTTCTTGGCCCAGTAGCGCGAATAGCGCAGCGCCGCGACCTTGCCGTTCTCGACCACCGCCATCTTCTCGCGCGGCAGGCCCTCGCCGTCCCAGGGCATGACCGCGGCGCGCTCGTCCCAGGGATCGGCGACGATGTTCACGCGCGGGTCGTAGACCTGTTCGCCGAGCTTGTTGCCGCCGCCCTTCTTGGACAGGAAACTGCGGCCTTCGTCGGCCTGGCGGGCGTCGAAGAAGTTCATCATGAACGAGATCAGGCCCGCGGCCGCGGCCGGTTCCAGGATCACGGTGTACTTGCCCGGCTCCAGCGCCTTGGCCTCGGCCGATTCGGTGGCCTTGCGCATCGCGGTGCGCACGTCGCTGTCGACCTTGAACTCGTCGGCGTTCTTGAGGTTGCGGCCGACCCAGCCCGAACCGCGGCCGTCGTCGGTGCGCACGGTGCAGGTGTAGTCGAAGTTGGTGGCGCGCTGGTAGCCGAAGTTGCCCTTGCTGTTGGCGAAGGCGACGAAACTCTGGCCGTCCTCGAGGAAGCCGGCCGCGGTCAGCTTGCCGGCGCGGCAGGGTGCGATCGAGTCGGACGCGACCTTGGCCCGATACTCGGGCGTGATGCCCGCGGTGGCTTCGCTGAAGGTGTTGCTGGGCTTGTAGCTCTGCTTCTCGATCGCCGGCATGAACTCGGGGTTTTCCGGCGCCAGTCGCGCCAGGTCTTCGGCGCGACGCACCACGCGCTCCAGCGCAGCGTCGTCGAACTCGTTGATCGTGGCCACGCCGACGCGGCTGCCGAACGCGACCTGGACCGCGAGGTCGGCGTCGTCGACGATGCCGCTGGTGGAGACGTTGTTGAGCGCGAAACGGATGTTGCCGTTGATCGAGCCGCTCAGGGTGGCGGTGCACTCGTCGGCC
This sequence comes from uncultured Lysobacter sp., assembly GCA_946480055.1. Next base: position 13,764 of record CAMLID010000040.1, read on the forward strand.
TTGGACAGCTTGACGACCTTCTCGAGGATGGTCCGGGCTTCGGCTTCGGTAAAGATACTCATCGTGGATTCTCCTGGCGTCGCTTAGCCGAGCTTGCGGGCGGTGTTGATGACGTTGATGCCGTTGAAGCGCGCCGTGCTCGAACCGTGCGAGACCGCCGACACCTGGCCCGGCTGGCCTTTGCCGTCGAAGAACGAACCGCCGAGGCGGTAGTCGCCGTCGTCGCAGACGGCGGTACAGGCGTTCCAGAACTCCGGCGTGCGGATCTGGTAGGCCACGTCCTCGAGCATGCCGGTGATCTTGCCGTTCTTGATTTCGTAGAACAGCTGGCCGCCGAACTGGGCGTTGTAGCGCTGCTGGTCGATCGAGAACGAGCCGTCGCCGATGATGTAGATGCCGTTCTCGACGTCCTTGATCATGTCGGCGACGCTGAGCTTGTTCTTGCCCGGCGCCAGCGAAACGTTGGCCATGCGCTGGAACTGGACGCTGGACCAGCTGTCGGCGTAGCAGCAACCGTCGGACTCGGTCTTGCCCAGGATGTGGGCTTGGTCGCGGATGGTCTGGTAGTCGACCAGGGTGCCGTCCTTGATCAGGTTCCAGCGCTTGGTCTTGACGCCTTCGTCATCAAAGCCCACCGCGCCGAGGCTGCCCACTTGGGTCTTGTCGGCGAAGATGGTGACGTTGTCGCTGCCGTAGCGGAACTTGTCCTTGAGCTTGTCCAGGGTGGCGAAGCTGGTGCCGGCGTAGTTGGCTTCGTAGCCGAGCACGCGGTCCAGTTCCAGCGGGTGGCCGACCGATTCGTGGATGGTCAGCCAGGTGTGCGAGGGGTCCAGCACCAGGTCGTACTTGCCCGGCTTCACCGACGGCGCGGTGAGCTTCTGGCGCGCCTGCTTCGCCGAGGCGACCGCGTCCTCGAGCATGTCGTAGGAGTCGCTGTAGTTGACCACGCCGTTGGGCGAGACGACCTTGCCCGAGGCGGCGCCGTCGAGGTACTCGAAGCCCATGCCCATCGGCGAGGACAGGCCCTCGCGGGTGCGGAACTTGCCGCTGGCCTTGTCGATCGCGGTAATCGTCATCGGCGCCCAGATCCGGTGCACGTCCTGGTCGATGTAGGAACCGTCGGTGGAGGCGAAGTACTTCTGTTCGTTGACCAGGAACAGCATCGAGTTGACGAAGTCGGCGCCGGCCTTGATCGCCGCGGCGTTGACGCCCAGCAGCAGGTCGACCTTGTCCTTGAGCGGGACTTCCATCGAGTTCTTCTTGATCGGCGTCTTCCACGACACCTCGCCCACGCCCGCGGCCTTGGCCAGTTGCACCGGCGCGGTCTGGCTCTTGGCGTTGGCGCGCGCGATCGCGGCGGCCTGCTGCGCGGCCTTGGCCACGCCGTCGTTATTGAGGCGGTTGGTCGCGGCGAAGCCCCAGGCGCCGTTGACCAGCACGCGGATGCCGATACCGGTGGACTCGGTGTTGACCACGTTCTGGACCTTGTCCTCGCGCGTGATCACGAACTGGCGCAGGTAGCGGCCGATGCGCACGTCGCAGTACGAGGCGCCGGCCTGGGTGGCCGCGGCCAGCGCGGCGTCGGCCAGCGCCTTCTTCTTCGCCACGTCCATCGGCGCGAGCAGGGCCTCGGCGGCGATGAGGTTGCCGTAAGGGACCATCAGCCCGGCCAAGCCCAGGCCTGACATCGTCAGAAAATCGCGTCTGTCCACGTTGGTTCTTCCGCCGTTGAGGCCCGCATGTCGACGTTGCCGTCCGCCACCGGGCATGGATGAGAAGGGTCCGCTGGAATGTGCAGAGCCGCCAACGCGTGCGTCAAGTGCCGTCCGACCCGGGTCACGCCCGACGATGACGAAGCTGGGACCTGGATGCCGCTGGGCTTTGCATAGCTTGGCCACAGCGTGACGCACTGCGGCACGCACCATCTTGTGCAGAGGATGCGGCTCCGACGCGGACCGTCGCGGCGGCCCCACTGCATCGCACGGATCGACGCGGTTGCGATGGGCGCTGGACGGCCCACGCGTTAAGCTAGCCGGATGCGCTATTTCCGGCACTGCATCGACGGACAGTCCCGCGACCCGGCCAGCGGCGGTTGGCTGGAGGTTTACGATCCTGCCAATGCGCAGGCGTATGCACAGGTCGCCGCCGGCGATGCGGCCGATGTCGAGGCCGCGGTCGCCGCCGCGCAGACCGCGTTCCCGGCCTGGGCCGCCCTGCCCCACAGCGAACGTGCGCGCTGGCTGGAGAAACTGGCCGATGCGCTGGAGTCGCGGCTGGAGGCGTTCGCGCAGGCCGAGTCCAAGGACGCCGGCAAGCCGATCCGGCTCGCACGCGAGGTCGAGATCCCGCGTGCCGTGTCGAACCTGCGCTTCTTCGCCCACGCCGCGACCCAGTTCGCCAGCGAATCCCACCACGGCCAGGCCGGGCTCAACTACACCCTGCGCTCGCCGCTGGGCGTGGTCGCGACGATCTCGCCCTGGAACCTGCCGCTGTACCTGTTCACCTGGAAGATCGCCCCGGCCCTGGCCGCGGGCAATACCGTGGTCGCCAAGCCCTCGGAAGTGACGCCGGCCACGGCGACCATGCTCGGCGAACTCGCGGCCGAAATTGGTTTTCCGCGCGGCGTGCTCAACATCGTCCACGGTCTCGGGCCGCAGGTCGGCGAGCCGCTGCTGAACCACGATGCGGTGCGCGCGATCTCGTTCACCGGCAGCACCGCGGTCGGCCAACGCATCGCCGCGCTGGCCGCACCGCGACTAAAGAAGGTCTCGCTGGAACTGGGCGGCAAGAACCCGACCCTGGTGTTCGCCGACAGCGACTGGCGCGCCCAGCTCGACACCCTGGTGCGCTCGGCGTTCCAGAATTCCGGCCAGATCTGCCTGTGCGGCTCGCGCATGCTGGTGGAACGATCGATCTACGCCGAAGTCCGCGCGGCCATGGTCGAGCGCGCCCAGGCCCTGCGCGCCGGCGATCCCGGCCAGGACACCACCACGCTCGGGCCGCTGGTCTCGCAAGCGCATTACGACAAGGTCCTGCGTGCGCTCGATCGGGCGCGCGAGGAAGGCGGCCAGGTGCTGTGCGGCGGCGGCGCACTGGAGCGCGCGGGCTGGTACGTCGCCGCGACCGTGATCGAAGGCCTGGGCCCGGACGCCATCAGCAACCGCGAAGAGATCTTCGGCCCGGTGCTGACCCTTCAGCCCTTCGACGACGACAGCCATGCCCTGGCCCTGGCCAATGCCGGCGACTACGGCCTGTCGGCCTCGATCTGGACCCGCGACCTCAACCGCGCCCATCGTCTGGCCGCGCAGCTGCGCGTGGGCATGGTCTGGATCAACACCTGGCTGCAACGCGACCTGCGCACGCCGTTCGGCGGCGTCGGTGCGTCCGGTCTCGGCCGCGAGGGCGGTATCGAGGCCATGCGTTTCTTCACCGACGCCAAGAACGTCGGCCTACATCTGGGATAAGCAATGAGCCAACTCGACGACCTGCTGAAGAACAACCGCGAATGGTCGCAACGGATCAGCGCCGAGGACCCCGAGTTCTTCGCCAAGCTGTCGCGCCAGCAAGCGCCCGAATACCTGTGGATCGGTTGCTCCGATTCGCGCGTGCCGGCCAACCAGATCATCGACCTGGCCCCCGGCGAGGTCTTCGTCCATCGCAACATCGCCAACGTGGTCGTGCACACCGATCTCAACTGTCTTTCGGTGATCCAGTTCGCGGTCGACGTGCTCAAGGTCAAGCACATCCTGGTGGTCGGCCATTACGGCTGCGGCGGCGTGCATGCGGCCCTGCACGGCCATCGCTACGGCCTGGTCGACAACTGGCTGCGCCACGTCACCGACGTCGCCGACAAGCACGTGTCCTGCATCGCCCACGCTCATCAGGATGAACGCCACGACCGCCTGTGCGAGCTCAACGTGATCGAACAGGTGCAGAACGTCTGCCTGACCACGATCGTGCGCGACGCCTGGTCGCGCGGCCAGCCGCTGACCGTGCACGGCTGGGTCTACAGTCTGCGCAACGGCCGCGTCCACGACCTGGGCATGGACATCGAGTCGCACGAGGAGCTGTTGTCGGCCTACGACTCGGCGGTGGCGCGCGTGCATTCCACCCACGGCGGTTCGCCGCGATGAGCGCGTCAGACCGTAGCGTGCGTACCGACGCCGCGCCGCGGCCTGTCGGTCTGTATCCGCATGCGCGCCAGGTCGGCGAGCTGCTGTTCCTGTCCGGCATCGGCCCGCGCGACCCGGCCAGCAACGGCATCCCCGGCAACGTCCACGACGCCGACGGGCGCCTGGTGTCCTACGACATCGAGCTGCAGTGCCGGGCCGTGTTCGCCAATGTGCGCGCGGTGCTCGAAGCCAGCGGCGCGGGCTGGGACGACCTGGTCGACGTCACCGTTTATCTGACCGACATGGCCCGCGACTTCGCCGCCTACAACGCGGCCTGGGCCGAGGTCTTCCCCGACATCGACCGCGCGCCCTGCCGCACCACCCTGGGCATCACCGCGCTGCCGACCCCGATCGCGATCGAACTCAAATGCATCGCGCGCCTGCCGCGCGCCGCGGAGTAGGACCATGCTGCCTGGACCGATCAACCTGCAAGCCTGGATCGAAGAACACCGCCACCTGCTCAAGCCGCCGGTCGGCAACAAGGTGGTATATGTCGGCGACTTCATCGTCATGGTCGTCGGCGGCCCCAACCAGCGCACCGACTACCACTGGGACGAAGGCGCGGAGTGGTTCTACCAGCTCGAAGGCGAGATGGTGCTGCGGATCCAGGAAGACGGCGCCGTGCGCGACATCCCGATCCGTGCCGGCGAGACCTTCCTGCTGCCGCCGCGGGTGCCGCATTCGCCGCAGCGCATGCCCGACTCGATCGGCCTGGTGATCGAGCGCCGGCGCCGCCCGGACGAGGACGACGGGCTGATGTGGTTCTGCGAACGCTGCAACCACAAGTTGTACGAAGAGTACTTCCACCTGCACAACATCGAGACCGACTTCCCGCCGGTGTTCGACCGCTTCTACGCATCGACCGAACATCGCAGCTGCACACAGTGCGGGCATCTCAATCCCGCGCCCGCGCGCTACACGATGCCGGACACCTGACGCGCGGCCCGGTGCAGGCGCTCATGTCCCCGCTGCTGCCCAACCTGTCTGTGCTGCTCGCTATGGCGCTGCCGGCGGGCGCCCTCGCCGCGCCCGTAGCAGCCGAATCGCAGCCGACCGTGGTGCTGGCCGGACGCCTGATCGCCGAGCCCGGCGAACCGAGCATGGGGCCGCATACGCTGGTGATACGCGACGATCGCCTGAGCAGGATCGAGTCGGGACTCGATGCCGGCATCGAACCGGGCGCGCGCGTGGTCGACCTGTCCCAGGCCACGGTGCTACCCGGCCTGATCGACCTGCACCTGCACCTGGCCATCGACTCCAACGCGGACAACGCGACCAACGCATCGGAACCGCGGCTCGCGCTGACCACCGCGTCCTACGCGCGGCGCCTGCTGCGCGCCGGCGTGACCACGGTGCGCGACACCGGCGACAACAGCGGCGTGACCTACGCGGTGCGCGACGCCATCGACAGCGGCCTATTGGAAGGCCCGCGCATCCTGGCCACCGGTCGCATCATCTCGCGCACCGGCGGACACGGCGCCAAGCGCGCCGAGCCCGACCAGATCCCTTATCCGCCCGCAGCCTGCGACGGCCCGGAATCGTGCCGGCGCGCGGTGCGCCAGAACATCGAGGACGGCGCGGACTGGATCAAGATCACCGTGTCCGGCTCGGGCCGCGAATCCGGCGGTCGCCCGGAGGCCGCGCCGATCCTGTTCGAGGACGAAGTCGTCAGCGCGGTGTCGGCCGCACGCCAGGCCGATCGTCAGGTCGCCGCGCACGCGCACAGCACCGCCGCGATCAACCTCGCCCTGCGCTCGGGCGTGCGCACCGTCGAGCACGGCACCTACTTCGACCAGGAATCGGTGGCGCTGTTCAAGCGCAGGCACGCCTACCTGGTGCCCGCCACTTTCGTCGCCCGTTACGTGGAGTCCAAGCTGGGCACGTTCGCGGGCGGTCGCGACGGCCAGTCCGTCGACGACTTGCGCGCCTGGACCCAGGCGGCCAAGGCCGGGCCGGGGCGCGCCTGGCGCGCGGGAGTGCCGCTGGCGCTGGGCACCGACGGCGGCCCCAGCTTCGCGCCGACCGCGACCGCGCTGGAGGTCCAGTATTACGTCGATTCCGGGGTGCCCCTGCCCGAAGCCGTCCGCGCCGCGACCTCGGGCAATGCCGACGCCCTGGGCCTGGGCGCGGAACTGGGGCGGCTGCGCCTGGGCTACCGCGCCGACCTGATCGCGGTCGACGGCGACCCGCAGCGCGACGCCTCGCAGCTGCTGCGCATGCGCATGGTGATGCGGCAGGGGCGGCTGATCTGCCTGGGCGACTGCGTCGAAGCCGCTGCGGGATCGCCAGCACCCTAGCCGGCCATTAGACTCGACCCATGCTCAAGATCGACACCCACGCCCATTACCTGCCGCGCGACTGGCCCGACCTGGCGCGCAAGTTCGGCGACGAGCGCTTCCCGGTGATCCACCATACCGACGACGGCCGCCACCGCATCTACAAGGACGGCAAGTTCTTCCGCGAGATCTGGTCCAAGACCTGGGACCCGCAGGAGCGAATCGACGACTACGCGCGTTTCGGCGTGCAGGTGCAGGTGATCAGCACCGTGCCGGTGATGTTCAGCTATTGGGCCAAGCCGCACCACGCGCTGGAACTGCATCAGGCCCTCAACGACCACATGGCCGAGGCCTGCCGCGCCTATCCGCGCCACTACGCCGGCATCGGCACTGTGCCCCTGCAATCGCCGCGTCTGGCGGTGCAGGAGCTGGAACGCTGCATGGACCAGCTCGGCCTGCAGGGCGTGCAGATCGGCAGCCACGTCAACGACTGGAACCTGGACGCGCCGGAGCTGTTCGAGTTCTTCCAGGCCGCCAGCGACCTTGGCGCGGCGGTGCTGGTGCACCCCTGGGACATGATGGGCGCCGCCGCGATGCCCAAGTACTGGCTGCCCTGGCTGGTCGGCATGCCGGCCGAGCAATCGCGTGCCGCCTGCTGCCTGGTGTTCGGCGGCGTGCTCGAACGCCTGCCCAAGCTGAAGATCTGCATGGCCCACGGCGGCGGCAGCTTCCCCTACACCATCGGCCGCATCGAACACGGCTTCAACATGCGCCCGGACCTAGTCGCCACCGACAACCCGCGCAATCCGCGCGAGTACCTGGGCCGCATGTACTTCGACTCCTGGGTCGCCGATCCGCGCGCCCTGCAGTACCTGCTCGACACCTGCGGCGTGTCGCGGGTGATGCTGGGCACCGACTACCCGTTCCCGCTCGGTGAACAGGAACCCGGCGCCGGCATCGCCTCGCTGAAGCTGCCCGAACCCGACCAGGCCCGGCTCTACCACGGCACCGCCCTGGAATGGCTGGGCCTGCCGTTGTCGCGCTTCTCGTAGTCGCGCCCGTCTGAGCCCGCGCGATGCCGCACCTGACCCTGCACTACACCGCCAACCTCGTCGATTTCGACGCCGACGCCGCGCTGGACAAGCTCAACCGCGCGCTCGCCGGCAGCGGCCATTTCGACGAACTCGCGGTCAAGAGCCGGGCCCTGACGTTGACCCATTATCGCGTCGGTAACGCCGACGAGGGCCGCGCCTTCGTGCACGCACAGCTGAAGATCCTGCCGGGCCGCAACGAAGCGGTGCGGCGCGCTTTGTCCGCGATCGTGCTCGACGCCCTGCGCAGCGCGATGCCGCCACACCATCCGTCCGTGCAGTTATGCGTCGAAGTCGACGAGCTGTACGCGCCCGCCTACGCCAAGATCGTCCTAGACGCGAACCTGCCCTGAGTCCATGACCGACCTGTATTCCGAACACCACGCGCTGGCGCTGGACGCCGCCGACCCGCTGCCGACCTTGCGCGACGAGTTCCTGCTGCCGCGCCGCGGCGGCGCCGAGCAGGCCTATTTCTGCGGCAATTCGCTGGGCCTGCAGCCGCGCGGTGCGCGCGCGCACGTCGAGGAAGTGCTGGACAAATGGGCGCACGAAGCGGTCGAAGGCCACTTCACCGGCCAGGCCCAGTGGATGCCCTATCACCAGTTGGTGCGCGAACCGCTGGCGCGGTTGGTCGGCGCGCAGCCCTCGGAAGTGGTGGCGATGAACTCGCTGACCGCCAACCTGCACCTGATGATGGTCAGCTTCTACCGGCCCACGCGCGAGCGCCCGGCGATCCTGATCGAGGCCGGCGCGTTTCCCTCCGACCGGCACGCGGTCGCCTCGCAGATCGGCTTCCACGGTTTCGATCCGGCCACCGATCTGATCGAGCTGGAACCCGACCTGCCCGGCGGCACCTATTCCATGGCCGCGATCGACGCCGCGATCGCCGAACACGGCCATCGCCTGGCGCTGGTGCTGTGGCCGGGCATCCAATACCGCAGCGGCCAAGCCTTCGACTTGCGCGCGATCGCGCGTCTGGCCCAGGCGCAGGGCGCGGTCTGCGGTTTCGATCTGGCCCATGCGGTCGGCAACATCGAACTCGCTCTGCACGACAGCGGCGTCGACTTCGCGGTGTGGTGCCACTACAAGTATTTGAACGCCGGACCGGGCGCGGTCGCGGGCTGTTTCGTGCACGAGCGTCACGCCCGCAGCGAGCGCCCGCGCTTCGCCGGCTGGTGGGGCCACGAAGCGGCGACGCGCTTCCGCATGGGCCCGCAGTTCGCGCCCACACCGGGCGCCGAAGGCTGGCAGCTGAGCAATCCGCCGATCCTCGGTCTGGCGCCGCTACGCGCCTCGCTGGACCTGTTCGACCGGGTCGGCATGCCGGCGCTGCGGGCCAAATCGCTGCGCCTGACCGGTTACCTGGAAGCGCTGATCCGCGGCCGCCTGTCCGAGACTTTGCAGATCGCGACGCCCGACGATCCGGCCCAGCGCGGCTGCCAGCTGTCGCTGCGCGTGGTCGGCGGCCGCGAGCGTGGACGCGCCCTGTTCGACCATCTGGCCGCGAACGGCGTGCTCGGCGACTGGCGCGAACCCGACGTGATCCGGATCTCGCCCGCGCCTTTGTACAACACGCACGCCGACGTGCTGCGATTCGCGCAGACCGTGGAGCGCTGGGCGACGGCCTAGGCCGCACCCGCCGCATCGTCCCAGCCAGCCGACCCTCAGAGCGGACCGCCTTGAAGCCAGAAACGGACAAGCACCTCACCATCATCGGCGCCGGCCTGGCCGGAGCGCTGCTGGCCACCCTGCTCGCCCGCCGCGGCTGGGACGTCGATGTGTACGAGAAACGCGGCGATCCGCGCCTGAAGGGCTACCAGGGCGGACGCTCGATCAATCTGGCCCTGGCCGAACGCGGACTGCACGCGCTGCGCCTGGCCGGCGCCGACCAGGCGGTCATGGCGCAAGCGGTGATGATGCGCGGACGCATGGTCCACTTCCTCGACGGTCGCACCGACCTGCAACGCTATGGCCGCGACGACAGCGAGGTGATCTGGTCGGTGCACCGCGGCGAGCTCAACCTGATCCTGCTGCAGATCGCCGAAGACGCCGGCGCGCGCCTGCACTTCCATCGCGGCCTGCAGTCGGTGGACTTCGACGCCCGTGTCGCCCAGTTCCTCGACGAGCGCGACGGCAGTGTGCACGATGCGGGCTTCGGCAGCCTGGTCGGCGCCGACGGCGCCGGCTCGGCCTTGCGCGCGTCGATGAACCGCGCCACCGATCTGGGCGAGCGCACCGAATTCCTCGGCCATTCCTACAAGGAGCTGGAGATTCCGCCCGCACCGGACGGCAGTTTCAGCATCGAACCCAATGCGCTGCACATCTGGCCGCGCGGACGCTACATGTGCATCGCGCTGCCCAACGACGAGCGCACTTTCACCGTTACCTTGTTCCTTCCCAATGAAGGCGAGCCCAGCTTCGCCACCATCCGCAACGGCGCCGACGCGCGCGCCCTGTTCGAACGCGACTTCGCCGATGCTCTGCCGCTGATCCCGAACCTGGATCAGGATTTCGAACGCAACCCGGCCGGCCTGCTCGCCACGCTCTACCTCGACCGCTGGCACCTGGACGAGCGCGCGGTGCTGCTCGGTGATGCCGCGCATGCGATGGTGCCGTTCCACGGCCAGGGCATGAACTGCGCCTTCGAGGACTGTGTGGCCCTCGCCCGACATCTGGAGGACGGCGCCGACCGCGCCGCCGCGTTCGCCGCGTTCCAGGCCCAGCGCCTGCCGAACGCGCGTGCGATCCAGGCCATGGCGCTGGAGAACTACCTGGAGATGCGCGACCGCGTCGACGACGACGATTACCTGTTGCAGCGCGCCCTGGAGCGCAAGCTCGCCGAGCGTCATCCTGATCGCTTCATGCCGCGCTACGCCATGGTCACCTTCCACCGCATGCCCTACGCGGTCGCGTTCGAACGCGGCAACCTGCAGCGCGAACTGCTGGTCGAACTGACCCGCGGCCACGACAGCCTGGATTCGCTGGACTGGGACGCGGTCGATGCGGTGGTGCGCGAACGCCTCTCGCTCCTGCCTGCGGACGACTGACGCGCATGCCCGCGAGCTTCCTGTTCTACGACCTGGAAACCTACGGCGCCGACCCGCGCACGACCCGCATCGCCCAGTTCGCGGCGATCCGCACCGACTCCGACCTCAACGAGATCGAAGAGCCGATCAGCATCTTCGTCCGTCCCGCCGACGACCTGCTACCCTCGCCGACCGCGACTCTGATCACCGGGATCGCGCCGCAGGACGCGCTGCGCGACGGCATGAACGAAGCCGAGGCCTTCGCCTTGATCTTCGACGAGATGGCGCGCCCGGAAACCTGCAGCCTGGGCTACAACTCGCTGCGCTTCGACGATGAGTTCGTGCGTTACGGTCTGTTCCGCAATTTCTACGACGCCTACGAACGCGAGTGGCGCGGCGGCAATTCGCGCTGGGACCTGCTCGACGTGTTGCGCCTGGCGCATGCGCTGCGTCCCGAAGGCCTGGTCTGGCCGCAGCGCGAGGACGGCGTGACCTCGTTCAGGCTCGAGCATCTGGCGCTCGCCAACGACGTGCGCGTAGGCGACGCCCATGAGGCGCTGTCGGACGTGCGTGCCCTGATCGGCCTGGCACGCAAGCTCAAGGCCGCGCAGCCCAAGCTGTGGGACTACGCCCTGCGCTTGCGCGACAAGCGCTACGCCGGCAGCCTGGTCGACGTGGTCGGGATGAAGCCGGTGCTGCACGTGTCGCAACGGTTCCCGGCCAGTCGGCTGTGCTCGGCCGCGGTGCTGCCGATCGCGCGCCATCCGCGCATCGACAGCCGCATCATCGTGTTCGATCTGGACCAGGACCCCGACGCGCTGCTGCGCCTGGACGCCGACGGCATCGCCGACCGCCTGTACACGCCTACCGCCGACCTGCCTGAGGGCGAGTCGCGGATCGCGCTGAAGGAAGTGCACCTCAACCGCTGCCCGGCGCTGATCGCCTGGGACCACCTGCGCGAGCTGGACTTCGAGCGTCTCAAGATCGACCCGGCGGTGATAGAACGTCGTGCCGCGGTGCTGCGCGCGGTCGGTCCGGCGCTAGCCGACAAGGTGCGCCGGGTCTACGGCAACGAGCGCGAACGCTCGCCCTCCGACGCCGACGCCTCGCTCTACGACGGCTTCATCGGCGACGGCGACAAACGCCTGTTCGCGCAGGTGCGCACCACCGCGCCGCCGGCGCTGGGCAGCACGGTGTTCGCCTTCCGCGACGCGCGCCTGCCCGAGCTGCTGTTCCGCTATCGCGCGCGCAACTGGCCGCAGACCCTGTCGATCGAAGAGCGCGAACGCTGGGACGACTACCGCCGTCGGCGCCTGTACCAGGACGCCGGCCTGGGCGAATACAACTTCGAACGCTTCCACACCGAGTTGGCCACCCTGCGCCAGGCGCACGCCGACGACGGCAGACGCCTGGCCCTGCTCGACCGCCTCGAGGCCTGGGGCCGCGATATCGACGCCGGCTTGAGCTGAGGCCGGCGAACCTTCAGCCATCCCGACGAATCCGATCCGTATGAGCCGCTATTTTTCCGACGCCAGCTTCAAGTTCCTGCGCGGTCTGGCGCGTCACAACGAACGCGAATGGTTCCAGTCGCATAAGGCCGATTACGACGAGAACGTGCGCGGCCCGTTCCAGCGCCTGCTCACCGATCTGCAGCCGGTGCTGGCAGGGGTCAGCGAGCACTACCGGGCCGAGCCCAAGACCGTCGGCGGTTCGCTGTTCCGGATCCAGCGCGACACCCGCTTCGCCAACGACAAGACCCCGTACAAGACCTGGCAGGGTGCGCGCCTGTTCCACGAGCGCGGGCGCCAGATCGAAGCGCCGTCGTTCTATCTGCACCTGCAGCCGGGCAACTGCTTCATCGCCTCCGGCTTGTGGCATCCCGAGTCGGACACTCTGCGGCGCATCCGCCACTTCATCCTCGACAACCCGGGTAGTTGGAAGGCCGCCGCGCACGAGCCCAAGTTCCGGCGCCGTTTCGATCTGGACGAGGACGAGATGCTGACGCGCATGCCGCGCGGCTTTCCCGACGATTTCGAGTTCGCCCAGGACCTGCGGCGCAAGAACTTCGTGGCCTTGCGCGCGATCGACGACGAGGTGATGACCGGCCCGCGCCTGCTGAAGACGCTGGAAACCGATCTGAACGGCCTGGCGCCCTTCACCGACTATCTGTGCGCGGCGCTGGACCTGGAGTTCTGATCCGCAGGCGGCCCATCGTTTCCCGAGTCGCTCATGCGGAAGCGGCGGCCGCGCACAGCGAGCGTTCAAGCAAGCCCGGGCCCTACGGCGCTAAGCTGGGTCCATCTCACGCGCGGTGAACCTGCATGAAGAAGTGGATCGCCCTGATCGTCCTCGTCCTGGCGCTGCTGGCCGGCTACGTCGCCGCCGGGCCTTATCTGACCGTCAACGCGATCCGCAAAGCGGTGCAGGAGCAGGACACCGCCGCGCTGTCCGAGCACGTCGACTTTCCGGCGTTGCGGCTGAGCCTGAAGGCGCAGCTCGAAGACTACCTGGTGCGTCAGGCCGGCGAGGACATGCAGTCCAATCCCTTCGGTGCGATCGCGGTGCGCATCGCCGGCGTCGCCGCCGGCAGCGCGGTCGATGCGCTGGCCACGCCGATCGGGATCGGCGCGGTGCTCGAGGGCCGCAATCTGTTCAATCGCCTCGGCGGCAGCGGTCGCGGCCAGGACGTCTACGCGCCCAATGTGCCCAACGACCCGCTCAAGGACGCCAAGTACGGCTTCGAATCGCCGTCGCGCTTCACCGCCACGGTCGCCAATGCCGACGGCGAGCCGGTGGTGTTCGTGCTGACGCGTTCGGGATTGAGCTGGAAGCTCAGCGACATCCGCCTGCCGATCGGCGAGCCGTCGTCGCCGCGCTGAGGCTCGCCTCAGCGGTTGGCGACGCCGTGCGGCACGTGGCCGGCGGCGACGTGGTCGCGCGCCGAGACGATGTTGTGCTCGGAATCGTCGAAAAAGATGTCGGCGCCGAAGGCCTCCAGGAACGGCCCCTTGGCGCGGCCGCCGAGGAACAAGGCTTCGTCCAGACGGATGCCCCATTCGCGCAGCGTACGAATCACGCGCTCGTGCGCGGGCACCGAACGCGCGGTGACCAGAGCGGTGCGGATCGGCGCGTCCGGCCCGATCGGAAACGCGGCCTGTAGCCGATGCAGCGCGTCCAGGAAACCGCGGAACGGGCCGCCCGAGAGCGGATCGCCGGCGTGGTCGCGCTCGTGCTGGGCGAACGCGGCCAGGCCGCCCTCGCGCGACACCCGCTCGCCCTCGTCGTCGAAGATCACCGCGTCGCCGTCGAAGGCGATGCGCAACTGGTCGTGACGCTGCTGCGGCGCTTTCGCCGGCAGCAAGGTGGCCGCAGCGACGCCCGCGATGAGCGCGCTGCGCACGTCCTCGGCGTGGGCCGACAGGAACAGGTCGGCGCCGAACGGCTTGATGTAGGGGAACGGCGGCGCGCCGTTGCTGAACGCGGCGCGCTTGATCGACAGACCATGGTGGGCGATCGAATTGAAGATGCGCAGGCCGCTGTCGGCGGAGTTGCGCGAGATCAGGATCACCTCGACCCGCGGCGCGTCCGGCGGCGCGCCCTCGTTGAGCGCGAGCAGCTTGCGCACCAGCGGGAAAGCGATGCCGGGCGTGAGCAGATCGTCCTCGTGCTCGCGCTGGAAGCTGGCGTAGGCGTCCAGGCCTTCGCGTTCGAACAGCAGGTGACTCTCCTCCATGTCGAACAGGGTTCGCGAGGAGATCGCTACGATCAGAGGGTCGGCATCGCGGTCGGGCATGCGGCTATTGTGCCTCGTGCGGCGTCTCAGCGCTTGCGACGCCTAGGATTTGCGACGCCCTGGGGTAGGAGCGGCGTGTGTCGGTCTCAGCCGCTGGTGAACTGCTCGATCAGCATGCGCTCTTCGAGGTTGTGCTCGGGATCGAACAGCAGGGTCACGGTGCGATCGCGCGATTCGCGGATCATGACCTCGACGATGTCGCGCACTTCGTGCGAATCGGCGGTCGCGCTGACCGGGCGCTTGTACGGGTCGAGCACCTGGAAGCGCACTTCGGTGTCTGCCTTGAGCAAGGCGCCGCGCCAGCGTCGCGGCCGGAACGCGGCGATCGGGGTCAGCGCGATCACGCTCGAACCCAACGGCAGGATCGGGCCGTGTGCGGAGAAGTTATAGGCGGTGCTGCCGGCCGGCGTCGCCACCAGCACGCCGTCGCAGATCAGCTCGTCCAGGCGGGTCTGGCCGTTGAGGTCGATGCGCAGGTGCGCGGCCTGGCGGGTCTGACGCAGCAGCGAGACCTCGTTGTAGGCCAGCGAGCCGACGGTGGCGCCGGATTCGGTCTGCGCGACCAT
>CAMLID010000041.1 GCA_946480055.1 uncultured Lysobacter sp.
GTTTCCATCCAGGCGTAGGCCGCTTCGGACCCCGGCTGGTTGAACAGCACCATCAGCACGACCCACTTGAGGTCGTCGAGATCGAGCTCGTCCTGGTCCAGCGCCATGGCGCGGTCCAGCACCAGCTCGCGCTGGCCGGCGTCGAGGATGCCGTGCTGCTCCAGGAACATCAGGAAACCGCGGCATTCGACGTCGAGCTTGTCCAGCTCGGGGCCGAAGTAGACGCGGGTCGGGCCGTTCGCGCGCGGCGGGCTGGCGTCGGGCCGCTGCAGGGCCAGCGCATCGAGCCACTCGAAGGCTTTGTTGATTTCGGCGGGGCTGAAACCGGCCTGGCCCAATTCGTCGAACAGGGGGCCGCTGCGGAGCGAATCGCGGTCGCGGACGAGGTCCGCATCGTCGGTGAAGTAATGCTCGAACAGGTACAGCAGGACGTCCAGAATGCTCTCTTTCATTTCCCTCGGCCTGCGCCGCATGCGGCGCGGTGGGTCTGGAGTGGCTGACGACCGCTAGGCCCCTGCACGGGGAGTGGCTCAGCGGTTGCGGAAGTAACGGCCGTGTTGCGCCGCTACGCGACCCTCAAGCTCCATGATCAGCAGCATGGAGGACAGTACGGCAGGCGTCAATCCGGTCCGCTCGACCAGGTGATCCATACCGGTGGGGTCATGGCCGAGCGCGTGCCACAAGGACTGGTAGTTGCGATCGTCGAGGCGTTCATCCTGAACGGGCCTCGTGACCGGCGTGTGGCCGCACTGTATGGGGGCGTTCAGACGCAGGCGCAAGTCGGCCGCGAGCTCCTGCGCCAGCGGTGCCAGGGCCGCGGTCAGCTCGTCCGGGCTTTCGACCAGGGCGGCGCCGTCGCGGATCAGGCGGTGGCAGCCGCGTGCGAGCGGGTTGTGGATCGAGCCGGGCAGGGCGAACACCTCGCGGCCGGCCTCCGCGGCCAGGCGCGCGGTGATCAGGGCGCCGGAGCGTTCGGCCGCCTCGATCACCACGGTACCCAGACTCAGGCCGGCGATGATGCGGTTGCGCGAGGGAAAGTGCGCCGGCCGCGCGCCGGTGCCGGGCAGGTGCTCGCTGACCACTGCGCCGGTCTCGGCGATGCGCGCGTGCAGCGTGGCGTTGGCGCGCGGATAGGGCACGTCCGGTCCGGTGCCGAGCACCGCCACGGTCGCGCCGCCGCTAGCCAGCACGGCCTGATGGGCGGCGGTGTCGATGCCGGCGGCGAGCCCGCTGGTCACGGCCAAGCCGGAAGCGGCCAGGGCGCGGGCGAAATCGGCGGCGTTGTCGCGTCCGCCGGGTGTGGGCGCGCGGCTGCCGACCACGGCCACCGCCGGGTGCCACAGCCGGTTCGGATCGCCGGCCACGAACAGGGCCAGCGGCGGGTTGGGGCTGCGCCGCAGCAGCGGTGGGTAGTCGGGGTCGTGCCAGCCGATCAGGTGGTGCCCGGGCGCGGCCAGCCAGGCCTGGGCGCGTTCCAGTTCGGCCCCATCCGGTGCCCGCAGCGCCGCCGCCTGGGCTTCGCCCAGCTTGGCCTCGCGCCAGGCCGCGGGCCCGGCCGCAAGCACGGCGGCAGCGCTGCCGTGGCGTTCCAGCAGGGCCCGGCGCGGGGCGCTGGCGCCGTCGGCGGCGACTAAAGCGATTAGGGCGTGATGGTCGGCGGTCTCGGACATGCGACCAGCCTGCCCCGGGAAACGACGACGGCGCCCTAGGGCGCCGTCGCTTCGTTGCGTAGGAAAACACCCCGGCCTGCGGGGCGCCCCGATCAGTACGGGGCGTCCGGATGCTTGAGCTCGTAGCCGATCCGGGTCGGGCGCACACCCTCCATCACCAGGCCGTAGCTGACCTTGTCGAAGGTGCGGAAGATCATCACGTGACCGGCGTATTCGTCGGGCACGCGGACCTTGTCGGCCCGGCCGACGGTGTCTTCGCTGCGCTCGGCGCCGACCTTGACCCGGTCGACGACGTTGCGACCGACCCGCCAGGTCGAAAGCACGGTGCCGTTGTCGATGCCGTCCAGACGGCCCACCGACAGGGCGACCACGTCGCGCGCGCCGCCGCTGGTCAGCTGGTCGGCCACGGCCAGGACGCGGGCGTGACCGTACTGGAACTCTTGCTTCGGCGGATGCGGGAAGAACTGCAGGTCGTAGGGCTGGGCTTCGACCGGGATCAGGCGGTCGCCGACCCGGACTTCGCGGCCGGCGTCGTCGATCACCAGCGTGCTGGCGCCGACCCCACCGACTTCGCCGCGGCTCACGGTGCCCGTGGTCAGCTGCATCAGCTCGTAGCCGAGCAGATCGCCGCGGCCCTGGGGCAGCGTCGAATCGGTCCACAGGGCCTGGAAGCCAGGCGGATTGCGGCCGTTGAAGTCGAGCTCGTGGCTGCGCAGGGTGGTGATGCGGCCGGTGACGCTGCAGCACTTGTCGCTGGTCAGGCGGCTGTAGCGCTGGGTCGGGCGGACCACGGCGTAGCGCTGGCCGGCCTCGGCGCCGCTCAGGCCCTTGATGTAGGCGACCTGGCCCTGAGAGCCGCGCAGGCGGTCCTCTTCCAGGCTGACCACGTAGGGCAGCTGCTCGAAGCTGTCGACCACGCGCAGATTCTTCAGGAACGGCTCGACCTGGCTCAGCGGGATGCCGGTGATCGGAGCTTCCTCGCGCGGACCGGGCTGGACGCCCAGGCGGTCGAGGTAGGCCAGCGAGATCACGTCGCCCGGGTAGATCAGGTGCGGATTCTTGATCTGCGGGTTGGCCTGCCAGATTTCCGGCCACAGCCACGGGCGCTTAAGGAAACGCCCGGCGATGTCCCACAGGGTGTCGCCCCGCTTGACCACGTAGGTGTCGGGGTGACCGCCTTGCATCTCCGCCGCGAGGGCGTAGGTGGCGATCGTCAGCAACGCGGCGGTTGCAACCGCGCGGAATGGTTTAAACATGGCGGCCATCTACCTGATTCCCCTTGCAGGTTTGCCCTTTGCGGGCCTCGGAACTATAGCCCAGAAGAACCCCGTGCTTGCAAGCTTTCGAGGCCCAAAACGGGGTTACAATCCTCTTCTTGCTTGTGTATGTGACCGACGCCCCCATTTTTTTCGACGCCATGTCTCTGTTGCCGATCCTCGAATTTCCCGACCCCCGGCTGCGCACCAAAGCCGTGCCGGTCGACCCTGCCCGAGTCACCGAGCCTGCGTTCCAGAAGCTGCTCGACGACATGTTCGAAACCATGTACGAGGCCCCGGGCATCGGTCTGGCCGCAAGCCAGGTCGACGTCCACCAGCGCTTCATGGTGATAGACGTGTCCGAGGAGCACGACCGGCCGTTGGTGTTCATCAACCCGGAGATCCTGGCCAAGGCCGGCGAGCAGGTCTACCAGGAGGGCTGCCTGTCGGTCCCCGGCATTTTCGCCGACGTGACCCGCGCCAACGAGATCACGGTGCGTGCGGTCGGCCGCGACGGCCAGCCGTTCGAGCTGCAGATCGACGGCCTGCTCGCGGTCTGCATCCAGCACGAAATGGACCACCTGGACGGCAAGCTGTTCGTCGACTACCTCTCGCCGCTCAAGCGCGAGATGGTGCGCAAGAAGCTGGCCAAGCAGCGCAAGCTCGCCGGCGACGCGGCCTGAGGTCGCGGGCGCGGCCGGCGTCGCCGCGACCGCGCAGCCACCCGCATCGCCCCGGTACCGATCGCCGCGATGCCTGCACGATGCGGCGGCCGTCGCGCCGCGTCGGCCCATTCTCCTCGTATCCGCCGCACGCAGCGCACACGGCCGCCGTCGCAGGCGGCATGCTGGTCCCCGGACGTGCGCCGCCATCCGGCCTCGATCCGAGCGCTTCCGCTCCCCCGCTTCCGGAGTTTTTCGCATGTCCCTGAGGATCGTCTTCGCCGGTACGCCCGATTTCGCCGTGCCCAGCCTGCGCGCCGCCGCGCGGTACAACGAAGTCGTCGCCGTCTACACCCAGCCCGACCGTCCGGCCGGCCGCGGCCGCGAACTCACTCCGTCGCCGGTCAAGCGCGAGGCGCTGCTGCGCGGCATCCCGGTGCTGCAGCCGGAAAACTTCAAGGCCGCGATCTCGCGCAAGGCGCTGCGCGCGCTGCAGCCCGACCTGATGATCGTGGTCGCCTACGGCCTGATCCTGCCGCAGTCGGTGCTCGACATTCCGACCCACGGCTGCTGGAACGTGCACGCCTCGCTGCTGCCGCGCTGGCGCGGCGCCGCGCCGATCCAGCGCGCGATCGAAGCCGGCGACCGCGAAACCGGCGTGTGCCTGATGCAGATGGAAAAAGGCCTGGACACCGGTCCGGTGCTGTTGGCCCAGACCACCGAGATCGGCGAGACCGAAACCGGCGGCCAGTTGCACGACCGCCTGGCCGAGATCGGCGCGAGCGTGCTCAGCGACGGCCTGGGCCTGCTGCGCGCCGAGCTGCGCCCGCAACCCTGGGTCCAGCCCGAGGAAGGCGTGACCTACGCGCACAAGCTCGACAAGGCCGAAGCGCGGCTGGACTGGAACCAGCCCGCGGTCGCGCTGGCGGCCAAGGTACGCGCCTTCAATCCCTGGCCGATGGCCGAGGCCGTGGTCGCCGGCGAACGCGTGCGTCTGCACGGCGCGGTCGCGTTGCCGCTGGCCCACGGCGCGGCGCCCGGCACCCTGCTGCAGGCCGGACGCGAAGGCATCGACATCGCCTGCGGCGAAGGCGTGCTGCGCGTCCGCGTATTGCAGCGCGACGGCGGCAAGGCCATTACTGCCGCCGACTACCTCAACGGTCGCCGCGACCTGGCGGTCGGCGCGTGAACGCGTCCAGCGGCGCCGAAAGCCGCGCCGTCGCCGCGCGCGTGCTCGACGCGGTGCTGCACCGCGGCCGCTCGCTCAAGCCCGAACTCGCCACCGCGCTGCCGACCCTGAAAGATCCGCGCGACCGCGCCCTGGTCGAGGCGATCTGCTTCGCCGTGCTGCGTCGCTCCGCGCGCTACGAAGCCGCGCTCAAGGACTGGATGCCGCGCCCGCTGGGCAAGCGCGACAGCGACCTGCGCGCGCTGCTGTACGTCGGCTTCGCCCAGCTCGACCTGGCCTTGCCCGCGCATGCGGCGGTCGCGGCGACGGTCGACGCCGCGCGCACGATCGGCCGCAGCCATCAGGCCGGCATGGTCAACGCATTGCTGCGGCGCGCCCAGCGCGACGGTTTTCCCACGGTCGAGGCGCATGCGCATTGGCCGGCTTGGCTGCGTGCCCGCGTGCAGCGCGACTGGCCCGCGGACGAGCTCTCGATCCTCGAAGCCAGCGTCACCGCGCCGCCGCTGTGGCTGCGCGTCAATCGCGGCCAGGGCGAGCGCGAGGCCTATCGCGCGCGTCTGGACGAAGCCGGTATCGCGGCGTCGGTCGACGCAGCCCTGCCCGATGCGCTGCGCCTGGACGAGCCGATCGCGATCGCGGCCCTGCCGGGCTTCGCCGACGGTGCGGTCTCGGTGCAGGACGGCGCCGCGCAGCTGGTCGCCGATGCGCTGTCGCCGCCGTCCGGCGCGCGCGTGCTCGACGCCTGCGCCGCGCCCGGAGGCAAGACCGCGCATCTGCTCGAACGCGACCCCAGCTTGCGGCTGACCGCGCTCGACGTCGATACCTCGCGCCTGGACATGGTGCGCAGCGGCCTGGCGCGCCTGCGCCTGGGCGCGCAAGCGCAGCTGCTCGCGGCCGACGCGTCCGACCTCGCCGCCTGGTGGGATGGCACGCCGTTCGACGCGGTGCTGCTGGACGCGCCGTGTTCGGCCACCGGCATCATCCGCCGTCAGCCCGACGTGCTGATGCACCGGCGCGAATCCGACATCGCGGTGGTGGCTGCGCTGCAGGCGCGGCTGCTCGACGTGCTGTGGCGGACCGTGGCCCCGGGTGGTGTGCTGGTCTACGCGACCTGCTCGATCCTGAAGGAAGAGAACGAGGGCCAAGTGCGCGCGTTTCTGGCGCGCACGGGCGATGCGCAGGTCGAGGCCCTGGACGCGCGGTACGGACGCGATCGCGAAGTGGGTCGGCAGCGGCTGCCTGGGGAGCTCGGGTACGACGGTTTCTTCTATTCGCGCTTGAGGAAGGCTCTTTCGTAGCCGTAGCCCACAGCCACAGCCACAGCCACAGCCACACTCGGCCGCCCCGTTCTCGCTTTGGGGTAGGAGCGGCGTAAGCCGCGACCGCGAACTCCGGGGCTCTGCGATGGCTTCGGTTCTTTAGATCAAAGGCTTCCGCCCGCTGCGCGGGCGGGTCACTTTCTCTTGCTGGCCCAAGAGTCCGCCTGGATTCCCTTCGGTCAAAAGTAACCAAAGAGAAGGGCTTGCCTAGACAACCCTCCCGTGCGAGTGCGGGGCGTGCGCGGGGATTTTTCGACGGGACATCCCTGTCCCTTCGAAAAACGGCGCGCATCCTGCGCGCCGCCCTTCGGGGCTACGGTTGCTCGTCGTAGTGCGGTGCTATGGATTTCAATGCCGCGGCAACGGCAACGGCAACGGCAACGGCAACGGCAACGGCAACGGCAACGGCAACGGCAAGCGCGGCGGTGCCTTGATCGGGGCGTGGAACGGGCGGCTTCCCTGCGTGCCGCTTTTCCCCTCGCGCCTGCCCCAGGTCGCGCTAATGCATCCGACGCGCCGCGCACATTCGCCTGAACATTTCCCCGACATCCCCGTCGAGCATCGCGGCTATCATCCCGCGCATGCTGAACTCGACCCGCTCCCGCGACACTTGGTTGTTCTGGATCATCGCCCTGCTGGTGCTCGGCGCCGGCTTGGGCATGCGCGACCCCTGGCCTGCCGACGAGCCGCGTTTCGCGCTGGTGGCGCGGCAGATGGTCGAGAGCGGGGACTGGCTGTTTCCGCACCGCGGGACCGAGCTCTACTCGGACAAGCCGCCGTTGTTCATGTGGCTGCAGGCCGCCGCCTACACCGTGTTCCGCGACTGGCGCGTGGCGTTCCTGCTGCCGTCGCTGCTGGCTTCGCTGGGCACGCTGTGGTGCGTGGTCGATCTGGGCCGCCGGCTGTGGACGCGCAAGGTCGGGGTGTACGCGGGCTGGGCGCTGCTGTTCGCGCTGCAGTTCACCTGGCAGTCGAAGAAGGCGCAGATCGATCCGCTGGTGGTGTTCTGGATCACCCTGGCCAACTACGGCCTGCTGCGGCACCTGCTGCAGTGGCGCCGGGACGGCCGCGGCGACTGGCGGATGTGGGCCCTGGCCTGGGCCGCCGCGGGCCTGGGCACCATCACCAAGGGCGTCGGCGCGATCGCGCTGCTGATGCTGATACCGGCCGGCATCGCCTCGCTGCGCGGCTGGCCGCTGCGGGTGCAGGTGCGCGATCCGAAGTTCTGGCTCGGGCCGCTGGCGTTCGTGGCCGCGGCCTGCGTGTGGGTGGTGCCGATGGTGATCGCCGCGACCGGCCACGGCTCGCCGGAATACCGCGGCTACATGGACGACATCCTGCTGCGCCAGACCGCCAAGCGTTACAGCGCGTCCTGGGACCACGGCCAGCCGCCGTGGTACTTCGTCCAGGTCGTGCTGACGATGTGGCTGCCGACCATGCTGGCGTTGCCGTGGGCGATTCCGGCCTGGCGCCGGCGCCTGCGCCGGCGCGATCCGCGCTACCTGCTGCCGCTGGCGTGGTGGCTGCTGGTGCTGGTGTTCTTCACCCTGCCCAACGGCAAGCGCGACATGTACATCCTGCCGGCGCTGCCGATGGTGTGCCTGGCGCTGGCGCCGCTGCTGCCGGGCATCGTGCGCAAACTGTGGCCGCGCCGCATCGCCGCCGGTTTCACCTGGCTGTTCGCGCTGGGCCTGCTCGGCCTGGGCGCGGCGATGTGGTTCGGCGAACCCGGCTTCGAACGCAAGCTGGTCGCCGAGCGCGGCATCGCCGAGGGCGCGCGCGCGATGGCCGCCAGCCTGATGGCGGTCGGCGGCTGGGGCCTAGCGAGCCTGCTGTGGTTCGGGCCGCGGCGCCCGCTGGCGTCGATGGCTTCGCTGCTGACCGGCTTGTGGGTCGGCTTCGGCCTGCTGATGGCGCCGCTGCTCAACGATTCCTCGTCGGCGCGCGGGCTGATGGCCCAGGTCGGCCAGGAAATCGGACCGAAGGCGGAGCTGGGCCTGGTCGCCTGGCGCGAACAGAACCTGCTGATGGCCGACCGTCCGGCGGCGACCTTCGGCTTCAAGGTCGACTTCAAGGAACAGATGCGCCGCGGTCTGGCCTGGCAGGCGCAGCGACCCGATACACGCTGGCTGCTGGTGCAGGACGTGGCCCTGGCCGAATGCGTGGACGCCACGCTGAGCACGCACATGGGCAGCGCCAATCGGCGCGGTTGGACCCTGGTGCCGGGCGCAGCCATTCAAGGCTGCGCTCCCAAGTAGGCAGCGAGAGGAAACGGATCGCGCCCCAGCGCCGCGCTCCTGGCCCTGTAGGAGCGGCGCAAGCCGCGATGCGCTGCGACAACGACGCAAATTCCGACTACGGTTCGTAAGGCGGCTTTCTGCGCAGTTCGCTTTTGATGATCCGCTGGTGATTCCGCTCCAGGCGCCGCTTGCGGCGGCATCGCGGCTCACGCTCCCACAGGGACGGTTGCTCGCCTGGGGCGTAGCGCCCAAGGCCCACGATGCGTCATTGCGGGCTCAGCGCGCGCCTCTCAAATCCGGCAGCGGGCTCACCGCGAACTCGGCCAGATGCCGATCCAATCCGACCGGCGCGCGCACGCGCTTGCTCGCCTTGGCCTCGGCCAGCAGCGCGTCGTTGGGGCTTTCGCCGTCGTCGTGGCGTTCGCGGTGGTACAGGTGCGTGGCCAGGCCGGCGAAACGCAGCGAGCGCCGCTCCAGCCCGGCATGGAACGCGCGCACGGCCAGATCCTTGTCCTCGCGGCCCCAGCCTTCGTAACGCTCGTCGAAGCCGTTGAGCGCGACCAGATCCTCGCGCCACCAGCCCTGGTTGCAGGTCTTGATCGCGGCGGTGCTCTGGCCGCGCGTGCTGCGCAGCGACAGCGCGGCCAGCGCCGGCACGCGCAGGGTGTGGCGGCGCCGGGTCAGGCCGCGGTCGAAGAAGCCCAGGGCCTGGGTCTCGCCGGACAGCAAGCGGTCGCGGCCGACCTCGTCGGTGAGCACGCGCTGGCCCTGGACGAAGCTGCCCGGCTGCGCCGCGCGCAGGTGGTCGGCGACGAACAGCGGGTGCGCGACCATGTCGCCGTCCAGCAGCAGCACGTAGTCGCCGGAAGTGGCGGCGATCGCGCGGTTGCGCGCCAGGGCGACGCGGAATCCGCGGTCTTCCAGCCAGCTGTGGCGCAGCGGCACCGGGTAATCGCGCGCGGTGCGCTCGATCAGTTCGCGGGTGTCCTCGCGCGAGCCGTCGTCGGCGACCACGACCTCGTGCGGCAGCGTGCGCTGGTGCGCGAGCGCGCCCAGGGCCAGGCGCAGCGCCTCGGGCCAGTTGTAGGTGGTGATGACCACGCTCGCGCGCGGGGCGGTGGCTGCGTTCATGGTTCGGACGTGGTGACGGGCTGGCCGTTCTGCAACATCCACAGCATGATGGTTTTCTGGCGCACGTAGTTGGCGCGCACGTAGGCGTAGACCAGCCCGTGCCAGCCGTCGAGGAAACCCAGCCTCAACACGTAGCCGCGCCAGAAGCGCCAGGCCGGCGCCAGCACCAGTTTGCCCAGGGTCGCGCGCTTGCCGCGCGCGTAGTCGTGCTCGGCCATCATCCGCGCGTAGCGCTGGGTCTTGGCCAACTGCTGTTCCAGCGAGCGGTAGGGGTAGTGGATCAGGTCGCCGGGCAGGGTGAGCACCGCGCCGTCGACGCTGGCGGCCTCGTGGACCTCGCGCTTGCCGCGCCAACCGCCGCGGCGGCGGTCGAACAGGCGCAGCACGCGGTCGGGATAGGCATTGCCGTGGCGCAGGAACTTGCCGAAATACTCCGACAGGCGCGCGAAGCGGTAGCCGGCGGCGGCCGCGAAACCGGCCGCGCGCTCGGCTTCGATCGCCTCGCGCAGGCGCTCGTCGACGCGCTCGTCGGCGTCCAGGCACAGCACCCAGTCGTGCGCGGCCTGCTCGATCGCGAACTGCTTCTGGCTGCGGAAACCGTCGAACGGCCGCTGCAGCACGCGCGCGCCGGCCGCGCGCGCGATCTCGACGGTGGCGTCGGTCGAAAACGAGTCGACCACCACCACCTCGTCGCAGAACGCCAGCGAGGCCAGGCAGTCGCCGATGCGATCGGCTTCGTTGAACGCGATGATGCAGGCCGAAAGCTGGCAAGATGCCTGCGCCGCGCGCGCCTGCGTGCCCGCGGCGGCCACGTTCGATTCAGTCCGGGATGCGTTGATGGCGGATTACCTGTTGTTCGCAAGCGAGCGTTATGCGCTGCCCATCCTGCAACCGGTGGCCGATGCGCTGCAAGCGCAGGGGCATGCGGTGCATGCCTGGTTCGTCGACGGCGCCGCCGGCGCCAAGCTGCCGGCGCCGGTGCGCAGCATCGGCCTGCACGAGGCCGTGGCGCTGAAACCGCGTGCGGTGTTCAGCGCCGCCAACTGGGTGCCGCCGTTCGTGGCCGGGGCCAAGGTGCAGCTGTTCCACGGCTTCAATGTCGAAAAACGCGAGGACGCGCGCGGCCATTTCCGGGTGCGCGGGCTGTTCGACCTGTACTGCACCCAGGGGCCGGCGACCACCGCGCCGTTCCGTTCGCTGGCTGCGCAGGCCGGGCATTTCGCCGTGGTCGAAACCGGCTGGCCCAAGCTCGACCCGCTGTTCCGCGACGACGACGGCAGCGCCGCGCGCCTGCGCCGGCGCGCCGGGCGGCGTCCGGTGGTGCTGTTCGCCTCGACCTTCACCGAGCGTCTGAGCGCCGCGCCGCACCTGTACGACGCGATCGCCGACGAGGTCCGCCGCGGCGACCGCTACTGGCTGCTGACCCTGCACCCCAAGTGCCCGCCGGAGCTGTTCGAGCGTTACCGCAAGCTGGCCGGGCCCAACGCCGACTTCGTCGAGACCGAGCAGTTGATCGCGGCCCAGCGCGCGGCCGATGTGCTGGTCGCCGACACCACTTCGGTGGTCTCGGAGTTCGTGGTCCAACGCAAGCCGGTGGTGACCTTCCGCAACCGCGCGCCGAAGGCCCACATGATCGATTTCCACGAGCCGCACGAGCTGCCGGTAATGCTGGAAAACGCCTTCACCCCGAGCCCGGAGCTGCAGGCCTCGCTGGACGCCTACGCCGACGCGATCCATCCCTATCGCGACGGTCGCTCGTCCGAGCGCGTGATCGCCGCGACCGAAGACCTGATCGAAGGGCGTCTGGGCCAACTCGGCGCCAAGCCGTTCTCGGCGCGCCTGCGCGCGCTGCAGATCCGGCGCGAACTAGGCTACTGGGGCCGCGGCTGAACGCGGCGCGCAGCTTCGGCTTCCTGGCCCCCACAGAAGGCAGAGGCCGCGTCGACCTCGGCCTACGTAGGATGCGGTGAGTCGCAGGCGAACCGCATCGTCCATCGTCGCGCCGAGCGCCCGCAATGGCGCGGTTGCCACCGCACCTACGGCCGCATCACCAGCTCAGCTTGCGCCGGGCCAGGGCCGCCGACAGGCTGCGGTACAGCGCTTCGGCATCGGCGACCGGCAGGAAACGGATCCGCAGCGGCGGCGCCAGCGCGGCGGCGCCGGCGGTGTCCAGCCACAGCGTCGCGGTGCCGCAGCGGCGGTCGATCGGACTGCGGGTGAGCTGCAGCGCCTGCAGCTTGTCGATCTCGGCGAAGCGCCAGTAACGCTGCCACCAGCCTTCGCGCACCGCGATCAGCTCGGTGTTGAGGGCGTAGCCGAGCCGGCGCGCGCGCTGACGCGCCTTGAGCGCGGCCCAGGGCAGCCACAGCAGGGCGAGCAGGCCCCAGGCGCCGAAGCGCAGGCACAGCAGGGCGGTGATCCCGGCCAACCAGGGCAGGCCGGGCAGGAACAGCCGCCACCAGCTCGCCAACGGCAAGGTGCGCCAGTCCAGGCTCGACCAGCCGGCCTTCGGCAGCAGGTGTTCGATCAGCGACTCGCACGCGGCCGCGGTCGCGACCGGCGCCAGTTCGCGCAGCGCGCGCTCCTGCTGTTGGTCGTCGCCGACCGCGGTCTCGATCTCCAGGCTGCGCCGACGCAGCAGCCGGTGCATCAGGCCCTCGCGCAGCGTCCAGGCCTGGATCCGCCGACGCGAGGCGCTGGTGCGCCAGCGCGCCAGCAGGCCGCGTTCGACGGTGAGGCGACGGCCGTGCTCGGTCAGGTTGAAACCGTAGTACTGCAGCAGGGCCAGCAGCATCGACAGCAAGCGCACCAGGCCGATGAACAGCCCCGCCAGCACCAGCGCGCCCAGCAGGTATTGCAGCGGGCCGAAGTGGTGTTCGCTGGTCCAGCCGAACAGCGACAGGATCAGCTGCCGGGTCGTGCTGGGCATGATGCCGTCGGGGACGATGTCGCGGCTGTAGGGCATGAACGCGGCGATGCCGGCGCCGACCACGAACATGCCGCGGTTGTTGACCACCCCCAGGCGCAGCACGTCGCCCAGCGACATCGTCAGCAGCGGCGCCGCGGCCGGCTCATCGACCGCGCTGGCGGAATCCTCGGCCGCGCCGCGACGCCGTACCAGCGCTTCCAGCGCCAAGGCGTCGGACAGCTTGAGCACGCGCATCTCGGCTTCGGGCTTGTGCCCGCCGGCCGACTCCAGCCGCACCTCGGCCACGCCGAACACGCGGTGCAATGCGGATTGCCGCAACGCGACATTGTGGATGCGCGCGAACGGGATCACCCGCAGGCTGCGTTCGAGCAAGCCGCTGCGTACCACCAGGCTGTCGCCGGTGGCGCCGTAGCGGTAGGTGAAGTACTGCCACAGCGCCAGCACCACCAGCACGCCGACCGCGAGCAGCGACCACAGCTCGTTGCGATCGCCGCGCCCGAACACCAGCAGCGCGATCAGCGGCACGATGAACTGCTTGAGCTGCTGCAGCAGCACGAACAGCCACGACATCGGATGCAGTCGGCGCTCGGCGCTGGCGGCCTCCGCGGCGGTCGGCGCGGCCGGTTCGGATGTCGCGGCGCCCGGAGTGGGATCGCCGGCGTCGGGATCAGACATCGTCATCGAGATCGATCTGCCGGCCCAGGCGGTCGCGCAGGCGCTGCGCGTCCTCGGCGTCCAGGTGCGGCACCTGGACCGAGCTGTGGCGGGTGCCCGCGGTGTGCACGACCAGGGTCGCCAACTTGCGTCGGCGCTGCCAGGGCCCGTGCTTGAGGTCCAGGTGCTGGACGCGCGTGATCGGCACCCGGGTCTCGCGCTGCCACAGGCGGCCGCGGCGCACCGCCAGGCCGTGATCGTCCAGCCGCCAGTAGGTGTAGCGGAACTGCTTGGTGCCTATCCAGATTCCGGCCGCGATGCCCAACAGCGCGCCGGTGCCGGCGGCGGCGATGCCCGCGGCCATGCCCAGACCCAGGGTCGCGCTGATCATCCCGGCCACGCCGAACAGTATCGCCAGCGAGATCGAGGTGCCGAGCACGAACAGGGGTCTGGCGCGTTCCGGCAGCGACTGCCAGGCGGGTTCGCCCTCGACGGCGCTTGCGAGCGTAGCGGACGGGTCGGAGTCGGATAGCGGTTCGCTCATTCGCCTGGCAGCTCGAAGTAGTTGTAGTCCTGCACCCAGTCCTTGCCGCGCTTGTAGTCGTTCAAGCGCTGCTTCATGCGGCGGGCGGTGTCGACGTCGTCGCCGTCGAGCTTGGCGATCGCGCGTTGCTGATAGTCGCCGGCTTCAGCGAAACGCGCATTGGCGGCGTAGGCGGCGGCCACGGTATCGAGTTCGCCGGCGCCGATGGTGTCGGCGCGCTCGATCATGTGCGCCGCCAGTTCCAGCGCGCGCTTGGGATCGCGTTGGTCGGGGATCGGGCAGGTGGCCAGGTACCACACGCGCTCGTTGCGGCCTTCCTTCGCGCCGGCATCTTCCGCGCGCCCGGCCCATTCCTCGGCGCGCTTGCAGTCGCGCGGTCCGCCGACACCGTTGAACGTGAAGGTGGCGGTGCTGACCATGGCCTCGGCGATGCCGCCCTCGGCGGCGCGGCGCGAGTGCACGGCCATGCGGTTCAGGACGTCCGGCGGCGCGACCTTGCCCTTGGCCGGCCGGTAGGTCTCGGTCAGCGCCAGCAGCGCCAACAGGGATGCCTGGGCGTTGCCCTTGTCGCTGGCCTGCTCGAGCAGCTTCAGCCCGCGCGGCTTGTCCTGGGGGGCATACTCGGGCTTCGCGCCGCTGTACAGCAGCGCGCCCAAGCCGAGCATCGCAAGATCCTCGCCATCGGCCGCCTTGCGTTCGGTGGCGAGCATGCGGCCGCGGTAGCTGTCCCGATAGTCCGGCCAGATCTCGTTGAGGCGCGTGCGCGCGGCCGCATCGTCGCGCAGCGGACGGTCCAGGTCCGAGAGCGTGACCGCGGGCATGAGTTCGCCCACCAGGTCGTTCAGGAGGAACTCCATCATCTCGTTTTCGCTCAGGCCGGACTTGCGCAGCTCCTGGTCGATCGTGACCGTGTTGTCCACGACCATGGACTCGAAACGAACCTTCCACTGTCCGTTCTCGCGCTTGAACTCCGGGCCGTACTGGTATTGCTCACCGGTCGGCGGCCCGAGCTCGCCGATCGCGCGATCGCCGGGAATCAGCGTCACATGGGTGATCGTGGGCAGGCGTTCGCCCTCGTCGTGCGGGCCCACGCCGTAAACGTTGATCTTGGTGCAGTAGCGCGCGACGCCCTCGCCGTCGAGCGCGGCGAGCTTGGCTTCGTCCAGGGTCGCGCGCAGGGCGTACACCGGTGCGCGCTCGGTCATGGGAATCCGGCGTACCTGGTCGGGCGACGCGTACAAGGCCGCGTCGCGCAGGAAGGTCATGTAGCGCAGGCTGTCCTGGCTGA
The DNA here is from genome assembly GCA_946480055.1 of uncultured Lysobacter sp. Next base: position 14,883 of record CAMLID010000041.1, read on the forward strand.
GCAGGGCGACGCTGTCGGGGTCTCTCTTGCTGCTCAGTTGGGCGAAACGGTCCCAGGCCTGACTCACCGCATTCATGTCCTCCAGCTCGTCCGCCATCGCCGGCGCGGCGAGCAGCGCCAAACACAGGATCCAACCACGCATCCGCTTCCCCTCGTTCGTTCGTCCGTCGATGCCGGCGCTTGCTTGTGCTGTCGCGCAGCGCAGCGGCCGCTCAGCGATTCCAGTACGGGTTTTCCTCTCCCGAACCCGGCGGTCGCAGCGTATAGCGTTTGTAGGTCCACTGGTATTGCGCGGGGTCGCGGCGCGCGATGCGTTCGACCGCGGCGTTGAGCGCGGTGGTGGCGGCCACCAGATCGGCGTCGCCGATCTGCGCCGGCGCCGGTTCGATGCGCAGTGCGAAGCCGGGTGCGCCGGTGTGGGTGTCGATGCGCTCGCAGTAGGCGAACAGCACGGTCGCGCCGGTGCGGCCGGCGAGGCGGCCGAGCAGGGTCATGGTCAGCGCCGGTACGCCGAAGAACGGCGCGAACTCGCCGTCGCCGGCCTTGGGCTGCTGGTCGGGCAGGATCCCGGTCACACCGCCGGCATTGAGCAGTTTCCACAGCTGGCGCACCGCAGGGCCCTCGGCGCGGATCTGGGTGACCCGATCGGGCGCGTCGGCGCGGACCAGATTCAGGAAGGCCTCGCCGATCTTCGACTCCGGCGGCCGGTACAGGATCGCCAGCGGCGTGCGCGAGGCCAGCCACTGGTTCAACAGCTCCCAATTGCCGTAGTGCGGCGCGGCCACGATCACCCCGCGGCCGGCGGCGATGGCCGCGTCGAACAGCTCGGTGCCGTGGGTCTCGCGCAGCAGGCCCAGGTTCTCCTGGTGCGGCCGGGTCCACAGGCGCAGGGTCTCCAGGATCTGGCGGCCGGTGGTGCGCAGGATCGCGCGGTGCCACTGCGCGCGCTCGGCCGGCAGCAGCTCCGGGTAGGCCAGCTCCAGGTTGATCCGGGCCACCCGGCTCTCGCGGCCGTCGCGCCAGCGCCAGGCCGCGGCGACCAGGTCGCCCAGGCGCAGCAGCCAGGACCAGGGCAGGCGCGCGAGCGCGGAGGCGAGCAGGTACAGCACACGGGCGACGAAACGGGTCATCGCATCAGTCTAGCCGGCGCGGGCGGATCGGCCGGTGCGTGGGCTGGCCGTAGCGGGCTGGCCGGAAGCGGGCTGACCGGGCGACACTGTGCGGCCCGTCGCCGAACCGCAGGACCCGCCCCGTGCTCAGCCTGATCCAGCGCGTGACCCAGGCCGCCGTGACCGTCGACGGCGAGACCGTCGGGGCGATCGGGCCCGGCCTGCTGGCCCTGGTCGGGGTCGAGCCCGGCGACGGCGAGGCACAGATCCTGCGCATGGCCGAGCGCCTGCTCGGCTACCGGGTCTTCGCCGATGAGGCCGGGCGCATGAACCTTGGCCTGGGCGACACCGGCGGCGGCCTGCTCCTGGTCAGCCAGTTCACCCTGGCCGCCGACACCCGCAGCGGCATGCGCCCGGGCTTCAGCACCGCGGCCGCGCCGGAACTGGCTGAACCGATATTCAACCGGCTGGTGGCCAGCTGCCGGGCCCGTCACGCCGGGGGGGTGGAAACCGGGCGGTTCGGTGCCCATATGGTGATCAGCCTGGTCAACGACGGCCCGGTCACCTTCCTCCTCCGGTCCTAGACCGGGCCCGAGCCGGCCCGGCCTGCTATACTGGAACGTTCCCTAGACCTACAAGCGCGGGTGGCGCAGCCCATGGCCAACGAACGACAGCCCCCTCCGTCCGATATCAAGCTCCTGATCAGCAAGGGTTTGGAGCAGGGCTATCTGACCTATGCCGAGGTCAACGATCACCTGCCGGACGACCTGGTCGACGCCGAGCAGATCGAAGACATCATCGGCATGATCAACGGTATGGGTATCGAGGTGCACGAAGTTGCGCCCGATGCCGAGACCCTGCTGCTTGCCGACGGCAATACCGGTAACCGCGAAGTCGACGACACCGCCGCTGAAGAAGCCGCGGCGGCGCTGACCGCGCTCGACGGCGAAGGCGGCCGCACCACCGACCCCGTGCGCATGTACATGCGCGAGATGGGTACGGTCGAGTTGCTGACCCGCGAAGGCGAAATCGCCATCGCCAAGCGCATCGAGGAGGGCCTGAACCAGGTCCAGGCCTCGCTCGCTTCGTTCCCGGCGACGATCCAGTCGATCCTGGAAGACTACGAGCTGCACAAGGCCGGCAAGAAGCGCCTGGCCGAAATCATCGTCGGCTTCAACGATCACCTCGACCAAGAGCCCGAGCCGCCGGCACCGGTGGTCGTGGCCGCCGAGGTCGAGGAAGGCGACGAAGAAGATGTCGAGCCCGCGGCCGACGAAGAAGCCGAAGAGACCGTCAGCGGTCCCGATCCGGTCGAAGTCGCCAGCCGCATGGAGTCGATGGCCTCCGACTACGCCAAGTTCCAGAAGGCGTACGCCAAGAACGGTCCGAGCCACAAGACCGCGCTCAAGGCACGCGAGGACATGGCGGCGGTGTTCGTCACCCTGAAGCTGCCGCTGGCCCTGACCGATTCGCTGGTGCGCAACCTGCGCGAGGTGGTCGGCAAGATCAAGGACCACGAGCGCAAGATCCTCGACCTGTCCACGCGCGTCGCCAAGATGCCGCGTAAGGACTTCATCCGCGCCTGGGAAGGCAACCAGACCAATCTGGAGTGGGTGGACGAGCTGCTCAAGCGCAAGCAGAAGTGGTCGTCGGGTCTGCGCGACGTCAAGGAACTGGTGATCGCCGAGCAGGAAGCCACGATCGCGATCGAACAGGCTTCGTTCCTGACCCTGGCCGACATCAAGGAAATCAGCCGTGCGATGGCCTACGGCGAAGCCAAGGCGCGCAAGGCCAAGAAGGAGATGGTCGAGGCCAACCTGCGCCTGGTGATCTCCATCGCCAAGAAGTACACCAACCGCGGCTTGCAGTTCCTCGATCTGATCCAGGAAGGCAACATCGGTTTGATGAAGGCGGTCGACAAGTTCGAATTCCGTCGCGGCTTCAAGTTCTCGACCTACGCCACGTGGTGGATCCGTCAGGCCATCACCCGTTCGATCGCCGATCAGGCCCGCACCATCCGTATCCCGGTGCACATGATCGAAACGATCAACAAGCTCAACCGCATCTCGCGCCAGATGCTCCAGCAGTACGGCCGCGAGGCCACGCCGGAAGAGTTGGCGAAAGAGATGGACATGCCCGAGGACAAGATCCGCAAGGTCATGAAGATCGCCAAGGAGCCGATCTCCATGGAGACGCCGATCGGCGACGACGAGGATTCGCATCTGGGCGACTTCATCGAGGACACCAATGTGGAGTCCCCGGTCGAAGCCACCACCAACATCAACCTCTCCGAGACGGTCCGCGACGTGCTCGCCGGCCTGACCCCGAGGGAGGCCAAGGTGTTGCGCATGCGTTTCGGCATCGACATGAATACCGACCACACCCTCGAGGAAGTCGGCAAGCAGTTCGATGTCACCCGCGAGCGCATCCGTCAGATCGAGGCCAAGGCGCTGCGCAAGCTGCGTCACCCGAGCCGTTCGGAACAGCTGCGCAGCTTCCTCGATATCGACTGAAGCTTGGCGTCGCCGCAATACGAAAAAGCCCCGCCGATGCGGGGCTTTTTCTTTGGGGTGTCCGTCGCGATCGGGGTTCGGGGTCGCGACTGACGCAGCTCTCACAGAAGCGACGATGCTCAGCCTTGGGGTAGGAGCGGCGTAAGCCGCGACCCGATTCAAGCAAGGCATCCAAACCTTCTGTCGTCGCCGCACGATGCGGTCGCGGCTCACGCCGCTCCTACCCCAAAGCGCAACCGCCGCTTTTTGTGGGAGCGGCGCAAGCCGCGATCGATTCTCCGGGCGCCAGCTCAACCCACGTCGTAGAAGAACTGCTCGTGCACGATCTTGCCGTCGCGCACGCGATAGACGCAGATCTCGGACATGTCGATGCGGCCCATGCCCTTCATGGTCACGTCCAAGCGCATGGACAGGCTGAACCAATTGCCCGCGACCACCGGGTCGCTGACGCTGCTGCCGTGCATGGCTTCGATGCCTTCATTGAACTTGCGGCCCTTCTCGCGGATCGCGTCCATGCCGCGCGCGTTGCCCAGCGCTTCCGGCGGCAGGCCTTCGGGCTCGATGCTGACGGCGTCGTCGGCATACAGTTCGACCTGGGCCTGCTCGTATTCGCCTTGGCGGCACAGCTCGACCAGGCGTTGCGCGATCTGTTCGGTATTCATGTGAGCGTTCCTTTGGGTGGGAGCCGCAGCTTACGCCCGGGCTGCTGACAGCGTGTTGTCAGGGGTATGCACTCGCGTCGGCGGCTTGCGATGTTGGAGCGGGCACGGCATTGTCCGATCCAGCACATCGGAAAGCCGCGAATGTCGGACGACAACCCGTACCAACCGCCCGGCGTAGCCGTGCACGACATCGCCCAAGCCGACCCGAAGGCGCGCTTGTACAGCGTCGCCGGCATCACCCTGGCGGCCTTCCTGGGCAGCGCCTTCGCCGGCGGTCTGCTGATGGCGTTCAACTACCGTGCCCTGGGCGAGCCGGTCAAGGCGCGTAACGCGCTGGTGCTGGCGTTCCTCGCGACCGCGGTGGTGCTGGCGCTGGCCATGGTGCTGCCGGAATCGGTGCCGGGCCTGGCATTCGTGCTGCCCCAGTTGCTGGTCGTGCAGGTGCTGGCGCGCAAGCTGCAGGGCGCAGCGATCGGCGCGCACCAGGCGCGCGGCGCGGCGATGCATTCGAACTGGCTCGCCGTCGGCATTTCGCTGCTGGTGGCCGCGGCATTGATCGCGATCGCCGTGGTCGCGGTGTTCCTGCTGCCGGCATCGATGCTGACTTGAGCTGGCGCGGCGCGGCCCCGCCCGGGCTAGCGCATCCGGCCCTCAGTCGGCCCGTTTCCAGGTCGCCCGGATCGGATGCGCCTCGGTGTTGAGCACCACTGCCTTCGGATCCAGCGTCGCCGCCGGCGCGAACAGCAGATAGAAGTACTTGAAGGTCTCGGCGAGCACGAAGCTCTCCATGTCGTCCGCCTTCTCCTTGGTGACCACGTTCTTCAGCGCCGCGTAGCCGGCTTCGGTGCGGGTGTGGCGGACGAAGTCGTCGAACAGCGAACGGCCCATGCTGCGGTAGCGCGCCTCGCCGGTCAGGCGATACAGGTACCAGGTCGATTCGACGATCTCCGGTCGCAGCGGGTAGCCGGCCGAGGTCGCCTCGCGCTTGCGGTAGTCGTAGGCCTCCGGCTCGATGCCGTGCGCGTTCCACATCGCGAACGAAGACTCCTGCAGGCGCCGCGCGCGTTCGATGTTGCCCGACAGCGCCAACAGGCCGGGATAGAACGCGTCCAGCGCGCCGTAACGGCTGGCCAGGCGCTGGCCGCTGCGCATGTCGACATGGCCGTACCAGAGCGCGCCGTCGACCTCCTCACCGTAGTAGCGATCGGCGGCGGCGACGCTGGTCTTCCACATCGCCAGGCAATCTTTGTCGCCGAACAGCTGCCAGCACTTCCACAGATACTCGTAATAGGAATCCACGCGCGCGCCGATATGGCTGCGGGTGTTGGTCCACTCGCCCGTGACCACGTCGAAGCGTTCGCCGACCAGGCCGATCTTGGAGCGGCGCTTGTAGGTTTCCACCAGCGCGCGCTTGGCTTTGGCGTAGTACACCGGATTGCCGGTGAGCTTGCTCAGAGTGCCGTATTCGATCAGCAGGGTGCCGGCCTCGGCCGGATTGCTCTCGTTGCCGTGGGCCTTGCCGCTGCGCAGATTGACGTAGACATAGGGCAGGCCGGTGGGCGAGTCGAAGGCCGGCAGCAGACGATCGCCGAGATCGGTGGCGAGCTTGAGCAGGCGCTCGTCGCCGCTGAGCTGATAGCCCGAGAGCAGGCCGCCGAGCAGGCGGATCACGATCTCGAAATGCTTGACGTCGAGATCGCGATCGAACGAGAGCCGGGTCGCGATCAGTTCGCGCGCCTCGTCGGCTTCCTTGTCCAAGCCCATCAGGATCATGGTGTCGAGCGCGTCCACCGGCGTCATCAACAGCGACTCGCCGTACCAGTCGTGCGCGCCCTTGCTCAGCGGCTTGAGCGCGTCGTGGCCCCAGGCGTAGCGCTTGTAGCCGTTCCAGGCGTGCAGGAACTCGGCCTTGACCCGCGCCGCGTCGCGCGCGGAGGCGGCTTCATAGGCGATGTCGGTAGGGGCTTTCGGCGCCGCGGCCGTCGTCAGGGGGGGTACGGCCGCGGCGCCGATCGCCGAGAACACGGGGGCAGGAGACGCTTGCGCAAGCGGCGTCCCGGACCAGGCGGTCGCAGGCAGCGCGACCGATACGCAAAGCAGCAGGGCGCAGGCGCGCGCGCGGGACGGCAACGGCATCTTCGGTCTCCGGAGATCAGCGGGGGCGCAACAGTTCCAGCGCGTCGTAGCAGGCGCCCATGGTGTGGTAGTCGGTCTTGCCGGCCGGACTCTTCTCGTCGCTGTACTTGCGGTTCTCGCGATCGAGGATGCGGAACCATGCACCGTGCTCGTGATCGACGAAATGACGCCAGCTGTAGGCCCACAGACGCTGATACCAGTCCCAGTAGCGCACCTGTCCGGTGCGGTGCGCCAGGCGCGCGGCCGCGGCCAGCGACTCGGCCTGGACCCAGAAATACTTGTCGTCGTCGCAGACCGCGCCGTCGGGATCGAAGCCGTAGCACAGGCCGCCATGGCGCTCGTCCCAGGAATGCGCGATCGCGGTGTCGAACAAGTGCTGCGCGGTCGGCAGCAGCCAATCGACCGGCGCGCCGCGCTCCTGCGCATGCTGGTCCAGGATCAGCAGCAGCTTGGCCCACTCGGTCTGGTGCCCGGGCTGGAAACCCCAGGGCCGGAACAGGTGCTTGGGATCGTCGCGGTGGTAATCCCAGTCGATGTTCCAGTCGCGGTCGTAGTGCTCCCACACCAGCCCGCCGGCGAGCGCGGCCTGGCGTCGGGTCATCTGGCTGGCCAGGGTGCGCGCACGGTAGTAGTAGCGCGACTCGCCGCTGGCTTCGTACGCGGCGATCAAGGCCTCGCACAGATGCATGTTGGCGTTCTGGCCGCGGTAGTCGGAGAAGCGCCAGCTGGCGTCGGCCTCGTCGCGGTAGAGACCGGCATCCTCGTCCCAGAACCAGGTTTCCAGCAGCTGCCAGGTTTCTTCCAGCCACGGCGCGGCCTCGGCGATGCCGCCCTTGAGCGCACTGGCATAGGCCAGCATCACGAAGGCGACGCCGTAGGCATGGTTGGTGCGGTCTTCGGCGATGCCGTCGCGCAGGGTCCAGGCATAGCCGCCGCCGACCGGATCGCGATGGGCCTGACGCAGATAGCGCAGGCCGTGGCGCGCCGCTTCGCGGTAGTCCTCGCTGTCGAACTCGCGCGCGGCCATGGCGTAGTTGAAGACGAAGCGGGTGCTGCTGACCAAGTGCCGGTGCGAGGCGTCGTAGACGCTGCCGTCGTCGCGGAAGTAGTGGAAGAAGCCGCCGGCCGGGTCGATCGCGCGCGGATGATAGAACGCCATGGTGTCGGCGATGTGGGCGCGCAGAAAGGCGGGATCACGGAAATCCGGCAGGGTGCCGTCGTGGACGGGGGCGTCGTAGCGGCTCATGACTGTTCCTCCATCAGACTCTCCACTTCCGAGCGCGGCGGCATGGCCGCGAACGCGCCGTGGCGCGTGGTCGCCAGCGCGCCGGTCGCCGCAGCGTAGCGCAGCGCATCTTCGAACGCGTCGCCGCCTTCGAGAAAAGCCGCGAAGTCGGCGGCCTGCACGTCCAAGGTCGCCAGCCGATGCAGCCAACCGCCGACGAAGGCGTCGCCGGCAGCGGTGGTGTCGGTGGGCAGGACTTCGTACGTGCCCAGCTCGCCCTGGCGCGTGCGCGTGTACCAGCGTATCGGCGCAGCGCCGTCGGTGACCAGCACGCAGGTCGCATAGCCGTGCCACAAGCGCTGCAGCGCCGCGGTATGACTGCCCAACGGCGCGGCCAGGAAGTCGAATTCGGAGCGGCTGAGCTTGATCGTGTCCGCCTCCAGCAACGCGCGCCACACCGTCGGCTGCGGGTCGAAGGCATCGGCCCACAGCGCCGGGCGCAGGTTGAGGTCCATGCTGACCAGCGCGCCGGCCTGACGCGCGCGCTGCATGCCAGACAGGGTCGCGTTGGCGATGCCGGCCTCGGTGAGGCTGTTGGAGCAGACGTGGAAGGCCAGCGCGTCTTCGAAACAGTGCGCCTGGTAGTGCTCGGCGCGGAACAGCAGGTCGGCCGCGGGCGGACGGTAGAAGCTGAAGCTGCGTTCGCCGTGCGCGTCCAGCGACACGAACGCGAGCGCGGTCTTGGCCCCGGCGGTGCGCACCGTATAGCGCACGTCCACGCCGGCGTCGCGCAATTGCTCGTAGAGGAAATCGCCGAACATGTCCTCACCGAGCATGCCGACGAAGCGCGCCTGACCGCCCAGTCGCGCGATCGCGGTGGCGACATTGGCAGGCGCACCGCCGGCGTATTCGACGAAATGACGCGCCTCGCCGGGTCGCGTCGACGGCCGCGCGAGGAAGTCGATCAGGGCCTCGCCGAAACAGACGATGGCCTGGCGTTGCTCGCGTGCCATCAGTGCATGGCCCTCGCCAGCGGTGCGCCCGCGAGCGCTTGGCCCTGCAGCGACGGCGCCAGGCGCGAGCCGCGCCAGCCGTACCAGACGATATAGGCGTAGCACAGCAACGGAATAGCGAACGAGGGCTGCAGGCCGGTGCGGTCGGCCAGCGCGCCCTGCAGCCACGGGATGATCGCGCCGCCGACGATGGCCATGACCAGCAGGCTGGAGGCCTTGCTGGTCATCGGTCCCAGGCGCTCGATGGCGATGGTGAAGATGGTCGGGAACATCACCGAATTGAACAGACCGATCGCGAGCACGCTCCACATCGCCAGCGGCCCGCGCAGCGACATGGTCGCGACCAGCAGACCGATCGCGACCACCGCGGCCAGAGCGAGCAGGCGCCGCGCGTCGTAGTGGCGCAGCAGCGCTGCGCCGATGAAACGGCCGACCATCGCCCCGCCCCAGTAATAGGCCAGGTGCTCGGTGGCTGCGTCGCGGTCGAGCCCGCCGATGGACGGCTCGGTGATGTAGTTGATCATGAAGCTGCCGATCGACACCTCGGCGCCGACGTAGACGAAGATCGCCAGCACGCCCCAGCGCAGGTGCGGGTGGCTCAGCACCTCGCGGTAGGTGTGGCGTGCGTTGTCGGCGCGCTCGGTGGCTTCGGTCAACGGCGGAATCCGCATCAATGCGACGAAGGCCGCCATCGCCAGCAGGCAGCCGGCGATCACCATGTACGGCAGTTGCACCGACGCGGCTTCTTCGGCGCGATACGCGGCCAGTTGGGTCGGCGACAGCGCCGCCAACTCGGTCGCGCCGAGCACCGCGCCGGACAGGATCAGCGGCCCGATCAGGTACGGAAACAGCGTCGTGCCCAAGGAGTTCAGCGCCTGCGCCAGGTTCAGGCGGCTGGACGCGCCGGTCGGATCGCCGAGCAGGCTGATGTAGGGATTGGCCGCCACCTGCAGCAGGGTGATGCCGCTGGCGAGCACGAACAGCGCGCCCAGGAACAGCGGATACGACGGCAGCCGCGCGGCCGGGAAGAACAGCGCCGCGCCGGCCGCGGCCACCAGCAGCCCGACCACGATGCTGCGCTGGTAGCCCAGTTTCGCCAGCACGCGTCCGGACGGCAGCGACATCAGGAAGTAGGCGCCGAAAAAACTCGACTGGATCAGCATCGTCTGCGCGTAGTTCATCTCGAACACGGACTTCAGGTGCGGGATCAGCACGTCGTTGAGACTGGTCAGGCCGCCCCAGGTGAAGAAGATCAGGCTGACGACGGCGGTGGCCGCGCCGTAGGACAGGGTGCGACCGTTCATGCGGTGTCTCCGGGCGGGGCGGATGCGGCGTCGCTGCTGGCGCGGACCTGCAGATGCACCGGCGCGATGGTGCGCGTCGGTGCCGCGTCGGGATCGCGCAGGCGTTGCAGGATCAGTTCGGCGGCCTGACGTCCGCGTGCGCGCGGATCGACTGCGACGGTGGTCAGCGGCGGCGCGCTGACCTGCGCTTCGGGAATATCGTCGAAGCCGACCACCGCGAAATCGTGGCCGGCGCGCCGGCCGCGCGCGGTCAGTCCGGCCATCAGCCCCAGCGCGACCGCGTCGTTGTAACAGACCGCCGCAGTCGGCGCGGGGTCGCGCACGAACAGCGCGCCGGTCTGGCCGGCCGCTTCCAGGCGCGTGGGCGCGCATTCGATCAGCCACTGCGGTTCCGGTGTCAGTCCGGCCGCGGCCAGCGCCTCGCGATAGCCTTCGCGACGCTCGCGGCAGGAACTGGAATCGCGATGGCCGCCGAAGAACGCGATCCGGCGATGGCCGCGTTCGATCAGGTGCTCGGTCGCCAGGCGCGCGCCGCGACGGTTGTCGAGCGCGAGGAAGTCCCAATCGGTGTCGAGTTCGCGGTTGAACACCAGCACCGGCGTGCGCGTGCCGACCAGCGCACGCAGGCGCGCGCCGTCGCTGCCCTCGGCCGGCGACAGGATGATCGCGGCCGGGTCGTGCTCGATCAGCGAGTACAGCACCGCGTGCTGGCGCTCGGCCGACTCGCCGGTGCTGCCGAGCAGGGTGACGTAGCCGGCGGTGGCCAGGGATTCGTCGACGCCGGCGGCGAACTCGGCGAAGAAGGGATTCGACAGGTCGTTGATCACCAGCGCCACGCCCGAGGACACCTTGCGCCGCAGGTTGGCCGCGCCGCGGTGGTAGACGTAGTTCTGGCGCTTGAGCTCGGCTTCGACCCGGACCCGCGTGTCGGCGTGCACCAACGGGCTGCCGCGCAGCACCAGCGACACGGTCGCGCGCGACAGGCCGCAGCCCTTGGCGATGTCGGTCAGGGTCACGCGGCCGTGGCGGGCACGGGTCGGCGTCATTGGCTGGCGGCCGCGGCCGCGGCGGTGAGCGGGGTGGGGCGCATGGATTTAGATCGTTCTAAATTCGCCGCATGCTGCGCTCCGAGGCACGCCCTTGCATTCTGCAGTGCAGCATGCGGGCACATCGGGTGCGTGCTAGCGTGCCGGCCGTTTAGAACGATCTAAATTCGCTGCCAGCGCCGCCCGACCGGGTCGTCCGCACCCGGTCCGTCCTTACCGGAGCCGTCCATGCCCGCCGATTGCCTGCCGCCGCGCCCCCCGTCCAAGCGTCGCCTGCGCTGGCCGCTGTTGCTGGCCTGGGTCATCAGCGGCGTCGCCGCCGCGGCCGCGCCGATCGCGACCGACGAAGCGGCTCGCCGCGCCTACGCCGCGGTCGATCCCTTCATCGGCACCGGCGGCGAAGGCCACACCTTCCCCGGCGCGGTGGTCCCGTTCGGCATGGTCCAGCTCAGCCCCGACACCCAGATCAAGCCGCGCAAGGAGGCCTACGGCTGGGCCGCGGGCTACCGCTACGACGACAACAGCATCGTCGGCTTCTCGCACACGCATTTCTCCGGCACCGGCCATTCCGATCTCGGCGACGTGCTGCTGATGCCGATCGCGGGCGAGGTCAGACTCGAGCGCGGCGAAGACGGCAAACCCGGCAGCGGCTACCGCTCGCGTTTCCGCCACGACGACGAAGTCGCCCAGCCCGGCTACTACGCCGTCACCCTGGACGACTACGGCGTGCGCGCCGAACTCACCGCGACCGAACGCGTCGGCGTGCACCGCTACGCCTTCCCCAAGGGCAAACCCGCGCACGTGCTGATCGACCTGCGCACCAGCATGTACGACTACCCAGGCAAGGTGCTGTGGTCGCGCCTGCGTCTGCGTCCCGATGGCACCGTCACCGGCTTCCGCGAAACCCGCGGCTGGGCGCCCGGGCGTCAGCTGTATTTCGCGATGCGCTTTTCGCGTCCGCTCAGCGGCCATCAGTTCCACGACACCGAACAGGACGTGATCTACAAGGGCTTCCCGCCGCCGGCCGAGAAGACGCCGACGCTGCGCGCGCAGATCGAAGGCCGGCAGTTGGTCGGTGCCTTCGACTTCGCCGATGCGTCCGGACAATCGCTGGTGGTCAAGGTCGCGATCTCGCCGGTCAGCGAAGACAGCGCCATCGCCAATCTCGACGCCGAAGTGCCCGGCTGGGATTTCGACGGCGTACGCGCGCAGGCGCGCGCGAGCTGGACCCAAGCGCTGTCGGCGGTCGACCTCGACGCGCCCGAGCCGATGCGCAAGAGCTTCTACACCGCGCTCTACCACTCGCTGATGGGCCCGAGCCTGTTCATGGACAGCGACGGCCGTTACCGCGGCCCGGACAACGCGGTCCACCAAGCCAAGGGCTACCGCCACCATTCCACCTTCTCGCTCTGGGACACCTACCGCGCGCTGCACCCGCTGCTGACCCTGGTCCAACCCGAGCAGCGCAACAACGACTTCGTCAATTCGCTGCTGGCCTCGCGCCGCGAAAGCTCCTACGGCGTGCTGCCGGTGTGGGCGTTCCACGGCCAGGAGACCTGGTGCATGGTCGGCTACCACGCCGTGCCGGTGATCGCCGACGCCTATATGAAGGGCATCCGCGGCTACGACGTCGACGAAGCCCTGCAGGCCATGGTCGCCAGCGCCAGCTACGGCCCCTACGACGGTATCGCCCAATACATGGAACTGGGCTACGTGCCGATCGACGAAGAGGGCGAAGCCGCGTCCAAGACCCTCGAATATGCCTACGACGACTGGACCATCGCGCGCATGGCCGAAGCCATGGGCCGCAAGGACATCGCCGCCACCTTCAACAAGCGCGCCGGCAACTGGAAGCACGCCTTCGACGCCAAGACCGGCTTCATGCGCGCACGCAAGCGCGACGGCAGCTTCCGCGAACCCTTCGAC
>CAMLID010000042.1 GCA_946480055.1 uncultured Lysobacter sp.
GCCGCGACACCCGCGGCATGATCCGCCAGCACCAGTTCGAGAAGGTCGAGCTGGTCACCATCGCGCGTCCGGACGAAAGCTACGACGAGCACGAGCGCATGACCCGCTGCGCCGAAGTGGTGCTGGAGAAGCTCGGCCTGCCGTACCGGCGCATGCTGCTGTGCACCGGCGACATGGGCTTCGCCGCGACCAAGACCTACGACCTGGAAGTCTGGCTGCCCAGCCAGGAGACCTACCGCGAAATCTCCTCCTGCTCGAACTGCGAGACCTTCCAGGCCCGCCGCATGCAGGCGCGTTGGCGCAACCCGGCCACCGGCAAACCGGAGCTGGTGCATACGCTCAACGGATCCGGCGTCGCGGTCGGCCGCGCCCTGATCGCGGTGATGGAGAATTACCAGAACGCCGACGGTTCGATCGAAGTGCCCGAGGCGCTGCGGCCGTACATGGGCGGGGTCGAGTACATCGACTGAAACGTGTTGATGGAAGCGCGTTGACTGAAGCGCGTTGCCTTGAGGGCCATCGACGGCATGCCGCCGACGATGGCCTCATGCGCGCACCGAGCCTCCTGTGGGAGCGGCGTAAGCCGCGATGCGGCCGCTGCTGCCTCCGCCGTGGGATGCGGTAAGCCGAAGGCGCACCGCATCCCACGATTCCCAGAGCACGCCACCGCCGGAGTACGACGATGCGGTTGTCACCGCATCCTACGTCGCGTTGCCTGCCAGACGAATCACAGGACGCCCATGCCAGTCAGCAGCATTGCCATGCCGACGAAAACTAGAAACGCGAACCAGGCCAGCGCCATTCTGCGGCCCGACGGTGCCGAGAACTGCCGGCAGAACCAGATGAGGCCGCGGAACACGAGGCTTCGGTGGCTGAAGTAATAGTTCAGCAGGAACACCGCACCCCAGGCCACACAGTTCAAGCCTAGCAAGGCATTGCCGGGCGCTGCGCGCCACGGGCCCGGGGCCGTTCCGCCAACGGCGAAGTAGGCGATCAGCAGATCGGCTAGCGCCGCCAGGACCGAAAATCCGAGCAGTAGTCCAGCCTGGTTCGCGGGCGGGTTCGGGCCCGCGCCATCCCGCAAGCTGCTCACTCGCACCAATGCACATGCAACGGAGAGCCGCTTCCGGCCTCCAGCGCCGCCAGCACCGGATAGCGCTGCACGTCGCCGTTGCGCAGGGCGGCTTCGAACACTTCTCGTTTGCGTTCGCCCTGGATCAACAGCAGCCGGGTCTGCACCCGCGCCAGCCCGGTCCGGGTCAGGCTGATCCGGCGCGGCCAGCGTTGCGCGCCGGGCGCGCCGTTGGCCTCGATGGCGATATAGGCCTGGCGGCTCTCGAGCGCGCGCGACAGGTCCAGGGTGTTGGGGAACAACGACGCGGTGTGGCCGTCCTCGCCCATCCCCAGCACCGCGGCGCTGGCGCCGAGTTGCGCATGCGCGTTGGCGACGGCGACTGCGTCCTCGATCCGGCGTCCGGCCAGGGTCAGCGGTTCGAAGCGTGCGGCGGCGGCGTGGTCGTGCAGCAGGTGGCTGCGGACCATATGAGCGTTGCTGTCGGGGTCGTTCGGCAGCAGCCAGCGTTCATCGACCAGACCGATGTCGACCCGGCTCCAATCCAGCGGTGCCTTGGACAGTGCGCGATAGACCGGGCCGGGTGTGTTGCCGCCCGACAGCAGCAGGCGTGCGCGCGGGCGCAGCAGCAGGTCGCGGCGCAGTTCCGCCGCGATCGCGACCGCACAAGCCCAGGTCCACACATCGCGACCGCGATGCGCGTGCATCACGTAACGTGCGGTTTCCGGCTCCGGAGGACCGGTCGGGACGGGCGACGGATCGTCGAGCATCAGCCGATCTTCGCACGATCCAGCTCAGCGTGGCGTGTGCCGGGCCAAGGCCGCCGCGCCCAGCAAACCGGGCTGCGGATGGGTCACGGCGAGGGTGGGAATGCGCGCCATCGTCGGCGAAAAGCGCCCCTTGTTTTCGAAACGCTGGCGGAAACCGGAATGCTGCAGCCAGGGCATCAGGCGCGGCACCAGGCCGCCGGGCAGGAACACGCCGTCCCAGGCGCCCAGGGTCAGGACCAGATCGCCGGCGGCGGCGCCGTACACCGCGCAGAACACGTCGATCGCGCGCAGGCAGCGGGCATCGCCTTCACGCGCCATCGCGGTGATGTCGGCCGGCGCCAGCGGGCCCGGGTCTTCGCCGGCGATCTGGCTCAGGGCGCGATGCAGATTGACCAGGCCGCTGCCGCTGACCAGGCGCTCGTTGGACACGCGGCCGAATTCGCCGGACAGGCGCTGCAGGATTTCGATCTCCTCCGGCGTGCCCGGCGCGAAGCTGACGTGGCCGCCTTCGGTCTGCAGCGGGTAGTAGCGGCCGTCGCGGCGGATCAGGCCGCCGACGCCGAGTCCGGTGCCGGCGCCGATGATCGCGTAGGTGCGGTCGCCGTCGTCGTCGACGCCGTGCCAGGCGTTGCCGCCGATCGCGACCACGTCCTGCGCGCGCAGCAGCGACACCGCCATCGCCTGCGCGGCGAAGTCGTTGACCAGTTGCAGGCGTTCCAGGCCCAGGGCCTGACGCGTGCGCGCGGCCGAGATCACCCAGGGATGGTTGGTGATGCGCGCCTCGTCGCCGTCGACGCGGCCGGCGACCGCGAACACGGCTTCGCTGGGCGTCGCGCCGATGCGGTCGAGGTAGTGGCGCGCGGCGTCGGCCAGGGACGGAAAGTCGGCGACGGCGAACACCTGCACGCTGTCCTCGCGCAGCGGTTGTTCGTGCTGCGGCGTGGCCAGGGCGAAGCGCGCATTGGTGCCGCCGATATCGGCCAGCAGCGTTTCCGGTGCGACAGTGCTCATGCTTCGCCTCCGCGGCCCTGGCGCAGGGTCGCCGGCAGGAATTCGGCGGCTTCGGTCGGGCCCCAGGAGCCGGCCGGGTAGTCGAGCACCGGTTGCATGGTGCGGCTCCAGGCGCGCTCGACGCTGTCGATCCATTGCCAGGCCGATTCGACCTCGTCGTCGCGCACGAACAGGGTCTGGTTGCCGCGCAGCGCGTCGACGAGAAGGCGCTCGTAGGCGATCCGGCGCTGCGGCGAGTTCGACATCGACAGGTCCAGCGACATCGGCCGCAGCTCCAGCGCGCCCCATTCGGGCGCGGCCAGGCTGCCCATCAGGCCCAGTTCCACGGTTTCGTCGGGTTGCAGGCGCATGCGCAGGCGGTTGGGGCGCTCGCGTCCGCGCGCGGGGCGTTCGAACAGCCAGTGCGAGACCGGCTTGAACGAGACCACGACCTCGGTCGCGCGCGCGGCCAGGCGCTTGCCGGTGACCAGGCGGAACGGCACTCCGGCCCAGCGCCAGTTGTCGATCCAGGTGCGCAGGCCGACGAAGGTTTCCACCGGCGAGTCGTGGACGAAGCCCTTGACCGCGCGGCCCTCGACCACGCCGGCGCCGTAGCGGCCGCGCACGGTGTCGCGGGCGGCGTCGGCTTCGGTCATCGGGCGCAGCGCGCGCAGCACTTTGCGTTTTTCTTCGCGGATGCTGTCGGCATCCAGGGTCGAGGGCGGTTCCATCGCGATCAGCGCCAGCAGCTGCAGCATGTGGTTCTGGACCATGTCGCGCAGGGCGCCGTAGCCGGCGTAGTACTCCTCGCGGCCGTCGACGCCGGCGGTCTCGGCGACCAGGATGTCGACCGATTCGATCCAGCGGTGCTGCCACACCGCTTCGAGCAGAGTGTTGCCCAGGCGCAGCGCCAGCAGGTTCTGCACCGCGGCCTTGCCCAGGTAGTGGTCGATGCGGAAGATCCGCGACTCGTCCAGGCAGGCGCGCAGCGCGGCGTTGATATCGCGCGCCGAGGCCAGGTCGCGGCCGATCGGTTTTTCCAGCACCAGCCGCGAAGGATCGGCGAGCACGCCGGCCGCGCTCAGGCCCTGTGCCACCGACACGAACAGGTCAGGCGGCGTGGCCAGATAGCTCACGCTGGGGCGGTCGGCGTAACGCGACAGCGCCGCGGCGATCGCGTCGGTGTCGCGCAGATCGACCGCGACGTAGGCGATGCAGCGCAGCAGGCCGTCCACCGCCGGAGCGTCGTCGGCGGCCTCGGCCGCCATGCGTTCGCGCAGCCAGGCGCGGAATTCCTCGTCGCTCATCTCCTGCCGCCCGACCGCGATCAGGCGGAAGTCGGGCGGCAGCAGGCGGTCGCGCCACAGGTGGATCAGCGACGGGAACAGGTAGCGCTGGGCGAGATCACCCGTGGCGCCGAACAGCAACAGGGTGTCGTGCATGGCGCCGGCGCCTGGTTTAGTCGGGACCGTTGTGGTCGGGACCGTTAAGGTAGCGGCTCGGACAGCGAGCGGCCATGCGTGGCGATCACGTTCGAGTACCACTTCGCGCTGTCCTTGGGGGTGCGGTCCTGGGTCGCGTAGTTCACGTGGACCACGCCGAAGCGCTTGGAATAGCCCAGCGACCACTCCAGGTTGTCCAGCAGCGACCAGACCATGTAGCCGCGGATGTCGCAGCCGGCCTGGATCGCGTCGTGGATCGCGCTGATGTGCTTTTGCAGATAGTCCATGCGCAGCGGATCGCGCACGCGGCGCTCGCCGCTGGCGTCGGGCTCGGCGACCGGCGGATCGAAGAAGGCCGCGCCGTTCTCGGTGACGTACATCGGGATGTCGCCGTAGCGCTGCTTGAACCAGGTCAGGGTGTCGGTCAGGCCCTGCGGGAACACTTCCCAGCCGGTCTCGGTGTAGGTGCCCGAGGGCTGGCGCACCACACCGGTGTTGAGGGGGTAGCTGACCGCGTCCTTGGTGACGCTGCGGGTGTAGTAGTTGATGCCGACGAAATCGAGCTTCTGCTTGATCAGGTCGTAGTCCTCGGCCGGCCATTCCGGCCAGGCCTCGCCGAAGATCTCGCGCAGTTCCGGCGGGTAGGAGCCGAGCAGGGCAGGGTCGAGGTACTGCTCGTTCATGTAGGCGTGGGCGCGCTGGACCGCGGCGGCGTCGGCGGCCGACTCGGTGGCGGCGTACTTGGGCTCGATGTTCACCACCAGGCCGATCTCGTGCTTGCCGATCGCGCGGTAGGCCTGCACCGCGGCGCCGTGCGCGCGCATCAGGTTGTGCGAGGCGATCGGGGCTTCGAAGCGGCTGCGGTGGCCGGGCGCGAGCGCGCCGTGCAGGTAGCCGCCGTCGGTGATGACCCAGGGTTCGTTGAGGGTGACCCACTTCTTGACCCGGCCGTCGAGCGCGCGATACAGCACGCTGCCGTACTCGGCGAACCAGTCGGCGCAGTCGCGGTTGAGCCAGCCGCCGCGGTCGTCGAGCGCGGCCGGCATGTCCCAGTGGTACAGGGTCAGCAGCGGCTCGATGCCGTTGGCCAGCAGCTCGTCGACCAGGCGCGAGTAGAAATCGACGCCGGCCTGGTTCACCCGGCCGGTGCCCTCGGGCAGGATCCGCGACCAGGACACGCTGAAGCGGTAGGCCTGCAGGCCCAGGCGCTTCATCAGGGCGACGTCGTCCTTCCAGCGCCGGTAATGGTCGCAGGCGACGTCGCCGGTATCGCCGTTGAGGGTCATCCCCGGGGTGTGGGCGAAGCGCGTCCAGATGCTGGGGCCGGCGCCGTCGGCGAGCGGAGAGCCTTCGATCTGGTGGGCGGCGGTGGCCGCACCCCACAGGAACCCCTCGGGAAAGACACGAACTTGACTCATCGCTGCTTGGCCTCCGGTGCGGGCGCTATTTGTTGAATGCTGGCGTGCATGTAAACGGTTACATGGCAGAATAGCCCAGGGCGACGACAATTGCATCGTCGCCGGGGCCACGATCGGGAGATTTCATGGCGAAGGTCACGCTTGAACGTCTGCGCAAGGTCTATCCGAACGGTTTCGTCGGCGTCGACGGGGCCAGTTTCGAGATCCGCGACGGCGAGCTGCTGGTACTGGTGGGGCCTTCGGGCTGCGGCAAATCGACCCTGCTGCGGATGATCGCAGGACTGGAAACGATCAGCAGCGGCGAGCTGCGCATCGGCGAGCGCGTGGTCAACGAGGTCCCGCCCAAGGACCGCGATATCGCCATGGTGTTCCAAAGCTACGCCCTGTACCCGCACATGACCGTGGCCGAGAACCTCGGCTTCGGGCTCAAGCTGCGCGGCGCGTCCAAGGCCGAGATCGAGACCCGGGTCGGCGAGGCCGCGGCCACCCTGGAACTGGAAGCGCTGCTGCAACGCAAGCCGGCCGCGCTGTCCGGCGGCCAGCGCCAGCGCGTCGCCCTGGGGCGGGCGCTGGTGCGGCAGCCGCAGGTGTTCCTGCTCGACGAACCGCTGTCCAACCTCGACGCCAAGCTGCGCATGGGCATGCGGGTCGAGATCGCGCGCCTGCACCGCCAGCTCGGCACCACCATGGTCTACGTCACCCACGACCAGATCGAGGCCATGACCCTGGGCCAGCGCATCGTCGTGCTCAAGGACGGCAAGATCCAGCAGATCGATACGCCGATGGCGCTGTACCGGCACCCGGCCAATCTGTTCGTGGCGACCTTCCTCGGCAGCCCGAAGATGAATCTGCTCTGGGGTGAGGTGATCGAACGCGACGGCCTGCGCCTGCGCATCGCCGAGGGCGTGGAACTGCCGCTGCTGCCCGACGAGGCGTTGCGCGAGACCGTGCGCGGCTACCTCGGCCGCCAGCTCACCGTCGGCCTGCGCCCGGAGGACATGCACCTGGCGCAGGCAGCACCCGAACGTCTGACGGCGCGAGTGGAGGTGGTCGAGCCGGTCGGCAACGAGGCCTTCCTCAACCTGGGCTGCGGCGGCTGCGACCTGGTGCTGCGGCTGCCGCCCTACGACCTGCCCGCGCCCGGCGATACCGTGCACCTGGGCTATGCGCCCGAACGCATGCATTACTTCGATCCGGAGACCGAGCTCAACCTGCGCGCGCCGCCGGCCGCAGGCTGAGCGGCTCCCACGAGGCGACGCGCCGTCAGGTCCCGGCCTGCGCGGCCAGCGCCGCGTCGGCGCGCAGGCTCTGCCGCTTAAGGCCGACGATCGCCAGCAGCAACAAGGCCATCGGCGCCAGCGACAGATAGAACGCGGTCTCGCCGCCGGCGCGCGCGAACAGCTGGCCGGTGACGAAGGAACCGGTGGTGCCGCCCAGGGCCGAGAACACCACGATCAAGCCGGTCATGGCCGCATGCCGCGACTTCGGCAGCGCGCTCAGCACCACCGAGTTGATCGCCGGATAGATCGGCGCCATGAACAGGCCGATCAGCGGGAACACGTAGGCCGCGGCCGGGGCGTGGGTCCAGCTCGCGTTCGGGTCCGGACGCATGCCTGCGGCCAGCGGCAGCGCCAGCAGCACCAGCGCGGCCATCGCCAGCACGCAGGCGATCAGCAGCCAATGCCAGGCCACGCGCCGCAGCAGCAGGCCGGCGCCGAGTCGGCCCAGGGCCAGCGACACCGCGAAGATGCTCGCCGCCTGCACGCTCATGGTCGTGGGCAGGTGCAGGATTTCGCGGTTGAAGGTCGGCAGCCAGGTGCCGATGCTCTGTTCGATCAGCACGTACAGGAAGGCCGAGGCCAGGAACACGCCGATCAGCGGTTGCGCAACCAGGCGGAACATGTCGAAGAAAGCCTCGCCCGGGGCGTGGCTGTCGCGCGCGGCGGATTCGTCCAGGCGGCTGACCGTCAGCAGCAACGCGGTCGCCGCCGCGACCGCGGCGATCACCCAGTACACCCGCAGCCAGCGCGGGTCGGCCGGCGATTCGGGATTGATGAAGCTGGCGAACAGCCAATAGCCGGCGAGCACGCCGACCATGAACCAGCCCTCGATGGTGCTGGTCAGGCTGGCGTGCTGCTGCTTGCCGTCGGTGAGCAGGCCGATCGAGGAATACACCGAGACCTTGGCCAGCGCGAACGAGGCGCCGACCGTGGCGAACAGCAGCTTGGTCGCCCAGAACGCGTGCAGCAGCGGCATCAGCGCGCAGGCCGCGGCGACCAGGCTCAGGCCCAGGATCATCGCGCGCCGGTAGCCCAGGCGCGGCAGCAGCGAGGCGGTGAGGAAGGACACGATCGCGATCGGCAGGTCCTTGAAGGCCTCCAGGAAACTGGCGTCGGCCTTGTCCACGCCGAAGCCCTGGATCGCCTGCAGGATCACGGTGCCGACGCTGTTGAGCAGCACCGCGAACACCATGTAGGTCAGGACCATCGCCAGGATCATGCGGCCGCGGTGGCTGCCGGTGGAGGTCATGCGCTGCTCCGGCGCGCGACCCTGCGGGGCCGCGCGCTATGGGTAAAAAGACCGTTCGCGACAGTCGTCGGTGCCGCCTGCGCCTTGGAGGGAGGGACGCGCAGGCGGGCGTTCCGGGATCGCGCCGCGAACGGGCTTCGAAAACCGCGCGCCGTGCGGCGCGGGGCGGTCGAAAGCGACGGGCGCAGCATCGCATGCGCGCCCGCCGCCGCCGCGCTCACCAGCGGTAGGCCGCGGAGAGCTGGTAGGAACGCCCGGCGATCGGCCGGCCCAGGAACACCCCGCCGGTGGCCGCGCCGGGCACGCGCACGTTGCCTTCGGTCAGGCCGAGCTCGTCGCTGACGTTGCTGCCGCTGGCGGTGAACTCCCAATGCTCGCCGACGTGCAGGTTCGCGCCCACGTCGAGCGTGTGGTACGAGGGCAACTGCTGGGTGTTGGCCAGGTCGGCGTAGCGGTCGCCGATGTGCGAGTAGGTCGCGAACAGCTTGAGATCGCCGACCGGCAGGGTCCAGAAGTAGCTCGGAGTGATGCGGAACTGGGTCTTGGGCTGGCGCATCACCTGGTTGCCGGTGAACTCGCGGTAGTTCTCGTACTGGGCGTCCAGCCAGACCCCGGTCGCGCGCAGCTCGAAACCGCCGAAGGGACGGACCGCGCCTTCGAGCTCGACGCCGTAGGCGCGCGAATCGCCGACCGTGGTGAAGTTGGTGCCGTCGTCGAGGAAGGCCTGGAACGGCGAGTTGGTGAAGCTGTTGTAGAACGCGGTCAGGTACAGGTCGTAGACCGAGTTGCCGGACTTGAAGCCCAGCTCGTACTGGTCGACTTCCTGGACCTTGGTGTTGCCGTCGCGCAGGCTGTCGAAGGTCGGCAGCTTGTAGCCGGAGTTGGCGCGGGCGAACAGGCTGGAGGTGTCGTTGAGCTTGAAGTTCAGGCCCAGGGTCCAGGAGAAATGCTTGTCGTCCTGGTCGATGCGGCGGGTGCTCGGCAGCGAGATCGAGGTGTTGTTGTCGTAGAGCGTGTTCGGATTGCCGTCCAGATCGACGGTGGCGGTGTTGTGGACGGTGCCGTCGACCTGCTGCCATTCGTAGCGGATGCCGCCGTCCAGGCGCAGGCGGTCGTTGATCTGCCACTCGTCGGCCAGGAACACCGCGGTGTTCTGGCCGTCGTAGTCGCCGCGCAGCGAGAAGAACGAGGTGCCGACGAAGCCATCGCGGGTGACCTGACGGCCGTCGGCCAGGCTCACGTCGATGCGGCGCGCGTTGTTCTCCGCGGTCAGCAGCATATTGTTGCCCAGGTACCAGGTGTCCTTGGACGAGTAGCGTGCGTAGTACACGCCGGCGGTGAGGGTGTTGCCCTCGAACAGGTCGCGGCTGAAGCGCAGGTCGTTGGTGAAGGATTCGATCTCCTTGTCGACCACCCAGAAGCCGGCGGTCAGCACCTGCTGGTTCGGGTCGACCGCGCCGCCGCCGTTGGTGTAGGTGGCGGTGCCGGGGCTGCCGAAGGAGGCGATGTAGGAGCTGATGGTCTGCGGGCTGGCGCCGGTGAACAGGCCGTTGGTCGGGGCGCTGCCGCTGACGTGGTTGACGCGGTCGCTGATGGTCCAGTCGCCGACGTAGAAGTCCATCGAGGCGCCGAACACGTCGAGGTTGATGCCGCGGCCGTCGGCCAGATCGCGGCTGATGGTCTCGCCGTTGGGGCCGGTCGGAATGGTGACGCGGCGGAAGTCGTTGCCGAGCAAGGTGCCGCTTTGCGCGTTCAGGCCCGGGAAGCTGGACAGGTCCTCGCCGTTGTTGCGCGACAGCAGCGGGATCGGAGTGAAGAAGGCGTTCTTGTCGTCGGTGTGGCGCGCGTACAGGGTGACCTCGCCGCTGTCCCAGCTGCGGGTCAGGGTGGCGCTGAACTGGCCGCCCTTGTCGGCCGGGAACTGGGTGTCGCGCACGCCGTCGGTGACCCGGTAGAAGCCGCCGATGCTGTAGTACCAGCCTTCGCCGAGCTTGCCGCTGTTGAACACGTCGACCCGGCGCAGGTTGTCGCTGCCGGCGGTCACGCGCAGGCTGCCTTCGGTTTCTTCGCCGCCCTTCTTCTGGATGAAGTTGACGGTGGCGCCGGGCTGGCCGTTGGAGAAGATCGGGCTGGGGCCGCCGCGCAGCACTTCCATGCGGTCGATGG
This sequence comes from uncultured Lysobacter sp., assembly GCA_946480055.1. Next base: position 10,388 of record CAMLID010000042.1, read on the forward strand.
TGTCGTCCATGCGGAACAGGGTGGAGTTTTCCAGGAACGACAGGGTCGGCGGCGGGAACAGCGGCGCGCCGTCCATCTGCACGGTCACGAACGGGGCGTCGCCTTCCGACGGCATGCCGCGCACGAAGATGTTGGCGCCGGTGCTGCCGCCGGCCGATTCGGCCCAGATGCCGGGCACGACCTTGAGCGCATCGGCGGTGCTCAGCGGCACCGCTTCCTGCAACTGCTCCAGCGAGGCGGTGGTGATGGAGAAGCTGGCGTCGCGCTTGCGCACGCCCTTGAAGCGCGCGGTACCGCTGACCACGACCGCGTCCAGCGTGGTGGCTTCGCTTTCGCCGGCCTGCGGCGCGTCCGCGGCCGGCGCCGCGTCCTGCGCGCGCACGTACCCCGGGGCCAGCGCGGCCGCGATGGCCATCGACAACGCATAACGGATCAGAGACTGCTGCTGCATGGTGTTCTCCCCACTCCTCAGAATGTCAGGTTGTGTACGTCGGCGCGCCGTTCGGTGGCGCGTTGATGCGGTGGACAAGGTTCAGCGCGATACGAAAGCGTCCAGGTCGAAGGCGGCGATGTTCGGCAGGTGGGCGTCCGCGCCCGGCAGCGCGGCCGGATCGCCGATCCCGACCGCGGCCATGCCGGCGGCGCGGATCGCGGCGATGCCGGCGGCGGCGTCCTCGATGCCGATGCAGCGCTCGGGCGCCACGCCCAGCGCCTGGGCGACGCTCAGGAAAATCTCGGGGTCGGGCTTGGCGCGGGCGATGGTCGCGGCGTCGGCGATCCAGTCGAAGCGCTCGGCGATGCCCAGGCGCTGCACCAACAGCGCCGCGTTCTTGCTGGCCGAGGCCAGGCCGAGCTTGAGCCCGCGTGCGCGTGCCGCGTCGAGCAGGGCGGCCGCGCCCGCGAACAGGTCCTGCGGCCCGACCTGTTCGATCGCGGCGCGGTAGTAGCCGTTCTTGCGTTCGGCCAGGGCATGGCGCTCGGCGGCATCGAACGGACGCGTCGCGCGCTCCAGGATGATCGCCAGCGAGGCCTCGCGGTCCACGCCCTTCAGGCGCAGGTTCACGGTCTCGTCGAAGGGCACGCCGATCTCGTCGGCCAGGCGCTTCCAGGCCAGGTAGTGGGTGTGGGCGGTGTCGGTGAGCACACCGTCGAGGTCGAAGATCAGGGCCTGCGCCGGACGCGGGAACACGACCGACGCGGCATCGGCGGCGACCGGCAGCGCGACGTCCTGCGCGGCCTGCGTCGTCAGTCGCAGGCGCTGCCCGGCATGCACGATCTCCAGCGGCTCGCCTTCGATCAGGCGATAGCGCACCTGCGTGCCCTCGACGCCGACGTGCAGCTCGCGCCCGCGCCAGCGCAGGCCGAAGCCGTAGCCGTTCCAACGCGCCGGCAGGGTCGGGGCGAAATGCAGCTCGCCCTCGATCGTGCGCAGCCCGGCGAAGCCCTGGGTCAGCGCCAGCCAGCTGCCGGCCATCGCCGCCATGTGCACGCCGTGGTCGGTATTGCCGTGCAGGTCGTCCAGGTCGACGCGCAGGCTGGCGTCGAAATAGGCCAGCGCCTTGTCGGCCAGGCCGACTTCGCTGGCGAGGATGCCGAACATCGACGCCGACAGGGTCGAGTCGTGGGTGGTCACCGCCTCGTAGTAGTCGTAGCTGCGGCGCTTGCGCGCGCGGTCGATGCCGGCGCCGGCCAGCACCAGCGCCATCACCACGTCGGCCTGCTTGCAGACCTGGTAGCGGTAGAGCGTGAGCGGGTGGTAGTCCAGCAGCAGCGGGCGGTGTTCGCCCTGGCGCGGCGGGAACGGCCAGCGCGGCTTGTCGAGGAAACCGTCGTCCTGCGCGTACGCGCCCAGGCGTTCGTCGTAGGGCAGGTACATCGCCTCGGCGGCGCGCTCCCAGGTCGCGACTTCGTCCGCGTCCAGGGTCAGGCGTGCGGCCAGCGCTTCGGCCTGCGCCGGGTGATCGGCCAGCAGGCGCCGCCACACCGCGACCGCGCGCCGCAGGTGCTGCTGGGCCATGCGATTGGTGTAGTAGTTGTTGTCGACCATGGCCGTGTACTCGTCCGGCCCGGTGACTTCATGGATGCAGAACGCGCCGCCGCGGCGCGGATTGAAGTGGCCGATCTGCGGCCAGATGCGCACGGTCTCGAACAGCATCTCGGCGCCGCCGTCGAGCAGGAAGCCGACGTCGTCGCTGGCGTCGAAGTACAGGCCGATAGCGTAGGCGATGGCGGCGTTGATGTGGTACGCGGCCGAGCCGGAGGGATAGTGCGCCGAGCATTCGCCGCCGGCGATGGTGCGCCAGGGATACAGCGCGCCGGCCGGGTGGTTCATCTCGCGCGCATGCGCCCGCGCGGCGGCGAGCATGCCGTGGCGCGACTGCAGCATCGCCCGCGCCACTTCCGGCGCGGTGTAGGCCATCACCGGCAGCACGAAGGCCTCGGTGTCCCAGAAGCAATGGCCTTCGTAGCCTTCGCCGGTCAGGCCCTTGGCGGCGGTGCCGGACACGCCGTCGCGGCCGGCCGACTGCCACAGGTGGAACAGGTTGAAGCGCAGCGCGAGTTCGGCCTGCGGATCGCCGTCGATGGACAGCTCTGCGTCGCGCCAGAACTCGGCCATCGCCCCGGCCTGCAGCGCGGCCAGGGCCTCGTAGCCGGCGTCGACGGCCGCGGCCAGCGCGGTGTCGACGCGCGCGTCCAGGCCCGCTGCATCGGCGGCGCTGGCGTAGGCGACGAACTTTTCGAGTACGACGCCGGCGCCGGGCGTCAGTTGCGCTTCGTAGCGTTGCGCGGCGCGTGCGTCGTCGGCTTCGGCCGCGCTGAAGTGCAGCGCGGCTGCGGCCTGCGGCAGGCGATGGCGCTGGCCGCACAGGACCGCGCCGGTGCCGCGATGGGTGCGCTGGCCGTAGCGGGCCTGCACGGCGTCGGCGCGCGCGCCGTTGGCGAGCAGACCCTCGCTGCCGGACACGCCGATGCGCGGATCGTCGCCCTGGGCCGCGGCCCGATGGCCGCTTTCGATCGCCGAGACCAGCGCGATCGGCCCGGTGTAATCGATCGAGGCGACCCGGTAGCGGATCGCCAGCAGGTCGCAGCCGCCGGGGTGCACGTTCAACGGCACCACGCGCTCGGCGTGGATTTCGATCGTCGCCCCGTTCGCGCTGCGCAGACGCATGCGCCGGCGCAACGCGCCCGTGTGCAGGTCGAGCTCGCGTTCGAAGGCGAGCACCTGGGCGGTGTCCGGGTCCAGGCGCTCCTGGCCCAGCCAGATTTCGATGCGCTTGCCGTCGGCGACCGGCACCCGGGTGTCGGTGCTCAGGGCGAAGCCGCGGAAGCGCTCGTGGTAGTGGATCGGGTTCTGTTCGTAGACCGCGGCCAGGTAGCTGCCGTCGCCATCGCCGCGGCCTTCCTCGAAGCCGCCGCGCACGCCCAGCGAGCCGTTGGCGAGCGCGAACAGGGTCGAGTCGCGCTGCCGGCGCTGCGGTTCGTAACGGTCCTGGCGCAGGCGCCAGCCGCGGTCGGCGTCGAGCTCGTGGTCGGGGAGAACGGGGGAATTCGGATCGGTCACGCGTCGCTGGCCTGCTTGCTGGACCGCCGGTCGGCGGCTGGAGGCGGACGCTAAAGGCGCATTGTTATCGATGTCAAGTTATCGATAACAAATTGCGACAAGGGATCTGGAAGCGGCAGCGGAGGTCGCGGGTTCAGTTACGCGATTCGCGCAGAAACGCCGGCCAAGCGGTTGATTTCAAGCGGATTGAGGTTTGCCGCGTAGCGGGCTTGCGAGATCGGGCCGATGTCGTGCGCAACGACTGCAGCCGCCTCATTCGCGCTGCGCCGCAGCACGCCGCTGCGCCGCCCGCGGACAGGTCACCCGCACCATCAGAGCAAGCCGTAGGGTGTGGTGAGCCGCAGGCGAACCGCACCATCCGGCCAGGCCGAGCGACCGCGCCGGTGCGGTTGCCGCCGCATCCTACGGATCCTGCGCCGCCCATGGGCGGCTCAGGTCACCCGCACCACCAAGTTGGTGGCGAGGATTTCCGACTGCGCCGGCTGGCCCTCGATCAGGGCCAGGATCTTGCGCGCCAGCAGCACGCCGGCGTCGGTAAAGTTCTGGTGCACCGAGGTCAGCGGCGGCAGGTAGGTCGCGCCCAGCGGGGTGTCGTCGTAGCCGATCACCGACACGTCCTCGGGCACGCGCCGGCCGCGCTCGATCAGGGCCCGGATCGCGCCGATCGCGAGCAGGTCGCTGGCGGCGAACAGGGCGTCGAACTGCGGATGCTCGTCGAGCAGGCCGTGCACCGCGGCCGCGCCGGCGCTGACGGTCAGGGCCGGCACCGGGGGCGTGAGCGGAGTCAGGCCGTGGCGGGCGAGGGCGCGGCTGTAGCCGTCCAGGCGCTCGGCGAATTCGCCGTGGGCGGGATCGCCGAGGAACACCGGTCGGCGCCGACCCAACGCCAGGAAACGTTCCGCCGCGAGCGCGCCGCCGCGCTGGTTGTCGCTGCCGACCACCACCTGCGATTCGTGCCGGCTGACTGCGCCCCAGACCACCATCGGCCGGCCCCAGCGCTCGACCTGGTGCATCGCATCCTCGTGCGCGCCCTGGCCGAGCAGGATCACCCCGTCGGCGGCCTGCACGCTGGGCAGGGCGCCGCCCTGCAGCGAGGTCAGCAGCACCGCGTAGCCCGACGAAGTCAGCTCCTGGCTGATGCCGCCGAGCAGGTCCAGCGGGTAGGGCCCGGACATCTGGCGCTCGATGGTCGGGGTCATCTCGACCACCACCGCCACGGTCATGCTGCGGCGCAGGCGCAGGTTGCGCGCGGAAATGTTGAACATGTAGCCCTGGGTCTCGGCCAGGGCCTTGATCTGGGCGCGGGTCTCGGGATTGACCAAGGGGCTGTCGCGCAGCGCGCGCGAGACCGTGATCGCCGAGACCCCGGCCAGCTTGGCCAGGTCGGCCATGGTCGGGCTGTCGCCGGGTTCCTTCTTGCGGCGTTGGGCGCGGGGTCGGCTCATCGGCCTGGCTACCTTGCGTTGCGGACGGTCGCGGACCGCGTCCGGGTCCGTGGCGTCATCAATAGCATGACCGCCGTTGCGGATCGCAGCCACGGGGGCGCCGGATGGCTTTGCCGATCCGTGGCCTTGCAGGCCCGGCGATGGCTCGGCGAGCCCGGCGCAGGCCCGTTATACTCACGAGGCTGTGCGGCGTTTTCGCCGCATATCGTCTAGAATAATCAGTGATTTAGACGAACTACTTCATCTTCCTTGGTATCTACGGCGGCGCCTCCGGGCGCGCCAGAGGCAACCCCGCCGCATGCGTCTGTCCACGATCAAGCTCTCCGGTTTCAAATCCTTCGTCGATCCGACCACGTTGCACCTGCCCACCAACATGACCGGCGTGGTCGGTCCCAACGGCTGCGGCAAGTCCAACATCATCGACGCGGTGCGCTGGGTGATGGGCGAGAGCTCGGCCAGCCGCCTGCGCGGCGACTCGCTGACCGACGTGATCTTCGCCGGCTCCTCGGCGCGCAAGCCGGTGTCGCAGGCGATGGTCGAACTGATCTTCGACAACTCCGACCACACCATCACCGGCGAATTCGCCGCGTTCAACGAGATCTCGGTCAAGCGCACCGTCAGCCGCGACGGCACCAGCCAGTACTACCTCAACGGCGGCAAGTGCCGGCGTCGCGACATCACCGACCTGTTCCTCGGCACCGGCCTGGGCCCGCGCAGCTACTCGATCATCGAGCAGGGCATGATCAGCCAGATCATCGAGGCCAAGCCCGAGGAACTGCGCGTCTACCTCGAAGAAGCCGCCGGCATCTCCAAGTACAAGGAGCGCCGCCGCGAGACCGAGACCCGCATCCGCCACACCCGCGAAAACCTCGACCGCCTCAACGACCTGCGCGAGGAAGTCGGCAAGCAGCTCGAACACCTGCGCCGCCAGGCCCGCCAGGCCGAGCAGTACCAGGCGATCCAGGCCGAGCGCCGGGTCAAGGACGCCGAGTGGAAGGCGCTGGAGCACCGCGCCCTCGACCAGAAACTGCAATCGCAGCGCGAGAAGCTGTCGCAACAGGAAACCCGCCTGCAGCAGCTGATCGCCGAACAACGCGAGGCCGAGCGCGAGCTCGAGACCGGCCGCGTCCGCCGCGAGGAAGCCGCCGAGGCCTTGAATAAAGCCCAGGCTGCCAGCTACGAAGTCGGCGGCGCCCTGGCGCGGATCGAACAACAGATCCAGCATCAGCGCGAAATGACCACCCGCCTGCAGCGCGCACGCGACGAGGCCGCCGCGCAGCTGGCCGAACTGGGCAGCCACATCGGCAGCGACCAGGATCGCCTGGACGCCCTGCGCGCCGCGGTCGAAGACGCCGAGCCGCGCCTGGAAGCCTTGCGCGACAGCGACGAAGCGCGCCAGGAGGCCCTGCGCGACGCCGAAACCAAGCTCAACGAGTGGCAGCAGCGCTGGGACGCGCACAGCCGCGAGCAAGCCGAAGCCGCGCGCGCCGCCGATGTCGAGCGCACCCGCATCGAAGGCCTGGATCGTCAAAGCCTGGATGCCGACCGCCGCCGCGAGCTGCTGTCGAACGAACGCACCGGCCTGGATCTGGCCGCACTGGCCGACGCCTTCGAACAGATCCAGACCCAGCACGACGTCCAGAAGGAATCGCTGGACGGCCTGAGCCACGAACTCGAAACCCGCAAGGGCAGCGTCACCGAACTGCAGGAACAGCAACGCGGCACCCAGTCCGAACTGGCTGAGGTACGCAAGCAGGCCCAGGCCGCGCGCGGCCGCCTGTCGTCGCTGGAGACCCTGCAGCACGCCGCGCTGGGCCAGGAGCAGGGCGCGGCCGTGAACTGGCTGCGCGCGCGCGGACTGGACAGCGCCGCCCGCGTCGGCGAACGCCTGGACGTGGATGCCGGCTGGGAGAACGCGGTCGAAAGCGCGCTCGGCCAGCTCATCGAAGGCGTGCTGGTCGACGCCCCGGAAACCCTGGTCGACGCGATCGGCGAACTCGGCGACGGCCGCCTCAGTCTGGTCTCGCCCGAGGCCGACGACAGCGTCTACCCGGCGACCTCGCTGGCCGCCAAGGTGCGCGGCCCGCGCGCGATCCGGCGCCTGCTCGCGCGCCTGTACACCGCCGAGGATCTGGCCGCGGCGCGTGCGCTGCAGCCTTCGCTGGGCGAAGGCGACTCGGTCATCACCCGCAGCGGCGAGCGCTACGGCGAAGGCTGGGTGCGGGTGCTGCGTTCCGGCGACGCCCAGCAGGGCGCGCTGCTGCGCGAGCGCGAGATCCAGAGCCTGCGCGGCGATATCGACACCTTGTTGAACCGCGAGCGCGAACTCGAATCGCTGCTGGTGCAGTTGCGCGACCGCACCCTGGCCGCCGAACAGCAGCGCGAAGACGCCCAGCGCGGCCTGTACATGGCCCACCGCGGCGTGTCCGAACTCGCCGGCCAGCTGCAGAGCCAGCAGGGCCGCCTGGATTCGGCGCGCGGCCGGATCGAGAAGATCGAAGCCGAACTCGAACAACTGATCATCACGCTCGACAGCAGCCGCGAGCAGGCCCGCGACGCGCGCGCCCGCCAGGAAGCCGCGGTAGAGCGCATGGGCGAACTCGAAGATTCGCGCCTGGCGCTGGAATCCGAGCGCCGCAGCCTCGGCGACGCGCGCGATGCCGCCCGCAACGCCGCGCGCGAATCTCGCGACACCGCGCATGCCCTGGCCCTGACCCTGGAAGCGCAGCGCACCCAGATCGTCGGCCTGTCGCAGGCCCTGGACCGCATGGGCGGCCAGCGCGGCCAGCTCGACAGCCGCCTGGGCGAACTCGCTGCGCAGCTGGCCGAAGGCGACCAGCCGGTGCAATCGCTGGAAACCCAGCGCCAGGTCGCGCTGGAGCAGCGCGTGCTCGCCGAGCAGACCCTGGCCAGCGCGCGCAGCCATCTCGACGGCATCGACAACGACCTGCGCCGCTTCGAGCAGACCCGCCACCAGCGCGACGAGCAGGCCCTGCAGCAGCGCGAGGCCATCGGCCAGCGCCGTCTCGAACAACAGGCGCTGGTGCTCAAGGCCGAAACCCTGTCGGCGGCCATCGCCGAGGCCGGCTTCGTGCTCGAAGACGTGGTCAACACGTTGACCGACGACATGCAGCCGCAGGTCTGGGAGCGCAGCGTCTCCGAACTGGACGGCAAGCTGCGCCGGCTCGAACCGGTCAACCTGGCAGCGATCGCCGAACACGCCGAGGCCGCGACGCGCAAGGATTACCTGGACGCGCAGTACACCGACCTCACCACCGCGCTGGAAACCCTCGAAGACGCGATCCGCAAGATCGACCGCGAGACCCGCGGCCGCTTCAAGGACACTTTCGACCGGGTCAACTCCGGTGTGCAGGAGCTGTATCCGCGCCTGTTCGGCGGCGGTCACGCCTATCTCGAACTCACCGGCGAAGACCTGCTCGACACCGGCGTGGCGATCATGGCGCGTCCACCCGGCAAGCGCGTGTCGAACATCTCGCTGCTGTCCGGCGGCGAGAAGGCGATGACCGCGGTGGCGCTGGTGTTCGCGATCTTCCGCCTCAATCCGGCGCCGTTCTGTCTGCTCGACGAGGTCGACGCACCGCTGGACGAAGCCAACGTCGGCCGCTTCACGGCGATGGTCAGCGAGATGAGCGAACAGGTACAGTTCCTGTTCGTGAGCCACAACAAGGCGACGATGGAAGCCGCGCAGCAGCTGTCTGGCGTCACCATGCGCGAGCCGGGCGTGAGTCGCCTGGTCTCGGTGGATCTGGCCGAAGCGACGCGTCTGGCGGGCGCGGCCTGAGCCCCGCGCGCGCAAGCGGCGATCCGGATTCGGTGTGCGTGCAGGCACCAGCCTGTATCGAATCCGTCTCGCCGCGTCGCGTTTGTCTTTGGAACTGACTAAGGTGTCGGGAACAGGTAGGGAATCGAGCAGCGGCGGAACCGTTTCGACGCGTCGCCGATTCCCGATTCCCAATCTCCGCGCCAACTAAGGAGCAATCGATGTCCGAAGTGACCCTGCTGCGGATCGGCATCCTGATCGCCGGCTTGATACTGATCGGCGCGATCGTGTTCTTCGGCCGCCCGCGCAAGCCTGGCCAGGGCAAGCGACTGGCGCGCGAGGACGGCGGCGAGCCGCGCAAGGGCGAGAGCGGACGCCGCGAGCCGACCCTGGGCGAACTGATCGAGGGCGATGCCGAGGTCGGTACCGGCGAGAGCACCCGCCAGGCCGAGCTGGACATGTTCGACCGTACCCTCGAAGGCGGCGGCGCCGGCAGCGAACTCGGCCGCCGCGCCACCGAGGAATTCGACAAGATCGTCACCCTGTACCTGGCCGCACGAGCCGGCGCCAAGCTGCACGGCCCGGACATCGTGGTCGCGGCCGAGAAGGCCGGCCTGGTTTACGGCCACATGGGCGTGTTCCACCGCCTGGTCGAAGGCCACCCCGAGCGCGGCCCGGTGTTCAGCGTCGCCAACATCATGAAGCCTGGTAGTTTCGACATGGCCCAGATCCAGGCCCTGGAGACCCCGGCGATCGCGTTCTTCCTGACCCTGCCGGCGCCGGTGCCCGCGCTCGACGCCTGGGAAACCATGCTGCCGACCGCGCAGCGCATGGCCGAACTGCTCGACGGCGTGGTCCTGGACGAGCAGCGCAACGCGCTCGGCCGCCAGCGCATCGCCCACCTGCGCGACGAACTGCGCGCCTACGACCGCCAGCGCGAAGCGCCGCCGTTGACGCGGCCTACGCGCTGGTAAGAGCGTCGAGAGCGAATTCCCCTCGGTCCCCTCTGCAAGGGGGACTAGCGGTGACGAGGAGAGGGTAGCCGTCGCTGCTTTGCTGTTCCCCCTTTTGCGAAGGGGCAGGGCCAGCGGCAACGAGGGCAGGTGAGTCGCGCTGTTATTGTTGCTCCGCCTTTGCAAAAGGGGATACGGGATTCCCCCCCGCGTCACCGCACAGGCACAGCGAACTCACACGCCGACCATCCCCAGATTCACCCAAACCGGTCAAAATGCGCCGACCGCGCCGCAACCGCAGCGCAAGGACCGCCCGCGATGACCGACTCCGCCAAAGCCGCGCAACGCGCCGCCGCACTGCGTCAGCAGCTCGAAGACGCCAACTACCGCTACCACGTGCTCGACGACCCGGCGATCGCGGACGCCGAGTACGACCGCCTGCTGCGCGAACTCGACGAGCTCGAAGCCGCGCACCCGGACCTGCGCACCCCCGATTCGCCGACCCAGCGCGTCGGCAACGCGCCGTCCTCGGCCTTCGCCGAGGTCCGCCACGCGATCCCGATGCTGTCGCTGGGCAATGCCTTCAGCGACGAGGAAGTGGCCGATTTCGAACGCCGCATCGAAGAGCGCCTGGAGCGCAGCTCGCCCACGTTCTCGGTCGAGCCCAAGCTCGACGGCCTGGCGATCAGCCTGCGCTACGAGGACGGCCGCTTCGTCCAGGGCGCGACCCGCGGCGACGGCTCCACCGGCGAGGACGTCACCGCCAACCTGCGCACGGTCAAAGCGATCCCGCTGCAACTGCGCGGCAAGGACTGGCCGAAGGCACTGGAAGTGCGCGGCGAGGTCTACATGCCGCTGGCCGCGTTCAAGGCCTACAACGAACGCGCGCTCAAGGACGGCGGCAAGGTCCTGGCCAATCCGCGCAACGGCGCCGCCGGCTCGCTGCGCCAGCTCGATCCGCGCATCACCGCGCAGCGGCCGCTGGCGTTCTACGCCTACGCAGTCGGCGTGGTCGAAGGCTACGAACTGCCGCCCACCCATTCGGCGACCCTGGCCAAGCTGCGCGAGTGGGGGTTCCCGGTCAGCGGCGAAAGCGACGTGGTCGCCGGGACCCAGGGCCTGCTCGGCTATTACCGCCGCATCGGCGACAAACGCCACGAGTTGCCGTTCGACATCGACGGCGTGGTCTACAAGCTCGACGACTACGCCGGCCAGCGCGAGATGGGCTTCGTCTCGCGCGCGCCGCGCTGGGCGATCGCGCACAAGTTTCCGGCCCAGGAGCAGTCGACCACGGTCGAATCGATCGAGGTCAACGTCGGCCGCACCGGCGCGGTCACGCCGTGGGCGCTGATGGCGCCGGTGCAGGTGGGCGGCGTGGTCGTGACCCGCGCGACCCTGCACAACGCCGACCAGATCGCGCGCCTGGACGTGCGCGCCGGCGACACCGTGATCGTGCGCCGCGCCGGCGACGTGATTCCGGAGGTGGTGCGCGTGGTGGTCGAACAGCGCCCGCCCGGCACCCGGCCCTGGTCCATGCCCGAGGCCTGTCCGCAATGCGGCTCGGAGCTGGTGCGCGAAGAGGGCGAGGTGGTCTGGCGCTGCTCGGGCGAGCTGATCTGTCCCGCCCAGCGCAAGGAGGCGATCATCCACTTCGCCTCGCGCCGGGCCATGGACATCGAGGGCCTGGGCGAGCGCTACGTCGAGGTGCTGTCCGACCTGGGCTACGTGCAATCGGTGGCCGACCTGTACAAGCTCGGGCTGGACGACCTGCTCGAGATGAAGCGGCGCGCGGACGAACGCGACGGCACTACCCCCGAGACGGTCAAGGCCGGCAAGGTCGCGACCAAATGGGCCGACAACCTGATCGAGGCCATCGATCGCAGCCGCGCCACCACGCTCGAACGCTTCCTGTTCGCGCTCGGCATCCAGCACGTCGGCGAGAGCACCGCCAAGGCCTTGGCGGTCTGGTTCGGCGACCTGGCCTTGATCCGCCATCTGCCCTGGCCCCTGTTCAAGCGCGTGCCCGACATCGGCGGCGAAGTGGCGCGTTCGCTGGGCCATTTCTTCGACCAGCCGGGCAACCAGCAGGTGATCGACGATCTGCTCGCGCGCGGCGTGAGCATCGCCGACGCGCACGAACCTTCGCCCAAGCTGGGGCCGGATCTGAACCTGGCGACCCTGCTGGTCGACATGGAAATTCCCAAGGTCACCCGCATCCGCGCCGACCAGCTCGCCGCCGCGTTCGCCGATGCGGCCAAGCTGGCGGTCGCGCCCGAACACGCCTACGTGACCGCCGGTCTGCCGGCCGACAGCGCGCAGGCCTTCGCCAACTGGCGCGACGACGCCGACAACGCAGACCTGCTGCAACGCGTCGGTGCGGCGCTGGCGGAACTGCAGCGACGGCTGCCGGACGATGCGGCCGCGGCGGTCGGCCCGCTCGACGGCCAGACCGCCGTGCTCACCGGCACCCTGACCGCTTTGTCGCGCGACGAGGCCAAGGTCCATCTGGAGGCGCTCGGCGCCAAGGTCGCGGGCAGCGTGTCGAAGAAGACCAGCTTCGTGGTCGCCGGCGAGGCCGCCGGCTCCAAGCTCGACAAGGCCCAGGAACTGGGCGTGCCGATCTGGGACGAGGCGCAGTTGCTCGCGTTCCTGGCGCAGCACGGTCGGCGCCCCGCGTGAGCGCCGGAATTCCGTACGACTGGCGGCCGTCGGCCAGCTTCGAAACGCTGCGCCTGCGCGCCGCGCTCAACGCCCGCATCCGCGATTTCTTCGCCCGGCGCGGCGTCGTCGAAGTCGAGACCCCGGTGTTGTCGATGGCCGGCAACACCGATCCCAACATCGCCTCGTTCTCGCTGCAGTTCGGCGGCCGCACCGACGGCGCGCCGCGCACGCGCTGGCTGCGCACCTCGCCCGAATACCCGCTCAAGCGCCTGCTCGCGGCCGGCTTCGGCGACTGCTACGAGCTCGGACGGGTGTTCCGCGACGGCGAAGCCGGCGGCCGCCACAACCCCGAATTCACCATGCTGGAGTGGTACCGGCTCGGCTACGACCATCAGCGCCTGATCGCCGAAACCGCCGAGCTGGTGCAGGCCGCGCTGACCCTGGTCGGCCGTGAAGCTACGCTGGAACGTGTCGCCTATCGCGAGCTGTACCGCGAGCGCTTGGGCCTGGACCCGGCGTCCGCCGACGAATCGGAACTGCGCGCAGCCTTGGGCGATGTGGTGATCGACCCCGACGGCCTGACCCGCGACGACTGGCTGGACCTGCTGATGACCCATCGTCTGCAGCCCGGATTCGCGCCCGACCGCCTGCTCGCGATCTACGACTACCCGGCCTCGCAGTGCGCGCTCGCACGCGTGCGCGCCGACGATCCGCCCGTGGCCGAACGTTTCGAGCTCTACCTGGGCCCGCTGGAACTGGCCAACGGCTACCACGAGCTCGCCGATGCGGACGAGCAGGGCACGCGTTTCCAGCGCGATGTGAACCTGCGCGCGCAACGAGGCGCGCCCGCGCCGCCGCGCGACGAGGCGATGCTGGCCGCGTTGGGCACCGGATTTCCCGACTGCGCGGGTGTCGCGCTCGGCGTCGACCGCCTGCTCATGGCGATGCTCGGCGTACCGCGCATCGCTGACGTCCTGGCCTTCGATTTCGCGCGCGCATGACAAGGCTGAACGCAGGGCGCGCGGCGCCACAGTCGCAGGATCTTTTGATTGACCATTCAGGTTCGCGGGGTAGAGTGATCGCGTATCGCTCGGGGGAGATCGCAATGCGCACACGTTCAGCCGCGGCACTGTCGTTGGCGTTGGCCCTTGCGGCCAGCGCGGGCGCGGCCATGGCTCAGGCCGGCGGCGAACGGCTGTACGGCGACCGCGTGCTGCGTTGCGAATCCGACAGCGAATCGCCGCGCCAATGCCCGGCCGACACCAGCGGCGGCGTGCGTCTGGGACGCCGCCTGTCCGGCAGCGACTGCGTCGAAGGCAAGAGTTGGGGCGTCACCCGCAGCGGCGTCTGGGTCGCGCGCGGCTGCAGCGCCGACTTCGTGCTCGGCCAGGGCGGCAGCAGCCCCGACAGCCGTTCCGGCGACCGCGTGCTGCGTTGCGAATCCAAGGGCGGGCGCTGGAACCACTGCCGCGCCGACAGTGCAAACGGTGTGCAATTGGTGCGCCAGTTGTCCAAGCGTCCGTGCATCCGCGATCAGAACTGGGGCGTCGACGGCCAGGGCCTGTGGGTGTCCGGCGGCTGCCGCGGCGAATTCCAGGAGCTGTCCGGCGACGACGCTGCCGAACCGGTCGTCGCCGCGCCGCGCGGCAAACTGGTGTTGTGCGAATCGATCAAGAGCCTGGCCCAACGCTGTGCGGTCGAGACCGGCGCCGGCGTGCGCATGCACAAACAACTCTCGCGCTCGCAATGCGTGGAAGGCCGCACTTGGGGCTTCGACGGCAACGGCATCTGGGTCGAGGACGGCTGCCGTGCCGAGTTCGAGGTCGACGTGCCGCGCGGCGGTTGATCCGTGCGGCCGCGGCCGCCTCATGCTTTCGGCGTCTGTCACCGATCGATGACGCACGCTCAAGGCATACTTTGCGTGTCACCGTCCGGCCGAGCCCGCCGGGTCACGTTAAGCCGCAGCTAAACGCAGCCGGTTCGGTGCAGTGCAACATCGAAAATCTTGAGCTCGCGTTAAGCGGCCGCGCATAAAGTTGCAGTCAACTGACAAGGAGTGACGGACATGTTCGTACGCATCGTTTCCTGTATCGCCCTGGCGCTGGGCGTCAGCGCGACCGCGCAAGCCGCGCCGCAGTACGATTCCGGTTACTACGGCGGCCAGCAGACCATCCGCTGCGAATCCGACGACGGCCGCAACCGTCATTGCGATGCCGACACCCGCGGCGGCGTGCGTCTGGTGCGCCAGTTTTCCAAGTCGCAATGCATCCAGGGCAACAGCTGGGGCTACGACCGCGACGGCGTCTGGGTCAGCAACGGTTGTCGCGCCGAGTTCGAGCTCGGCCGTGGCGGCGGTGGCGGCAACTGGAACGGCGGTGGCGGCTGGAACGGCGGCGGCAACAACGACAGCGTGGTCTGCGAGTCCGACGACGGCCGCACCCGCACCTGCGCCATCGGCGGCAACCGCGCGCGCCTGGTGCGCCAAATGTCGAAGTCGCCCTGCATCGAAGGCCAGAGCTGGGGCTCGCAGCGCGGCAGCGTGTGGGTCAGCAACGGTTGCCGCGGCGAGTTCTCCAGCGGCCGCGGTGGCGGTAACTGGAATGGCGGCGGCGGTTGGAACGGCGGTGGCAACAACCAGTGGCGCAGCGTGGTCTGCGAATCCAACGACGGTCGCAAGGGCCGCATCCGCCGCTGCAACACCAGCATCCGCGACGGTGCGCGCCTGATCCGCCAGATGTCCAAGGGCGCCTGCATCGAAGGCCAGACCTGGGGCTGGGATCCGAACGGGATCTGGGTCCAGGCAGGCTGCCGCGGCGAATTCAGCGTGCGCTGATCGCGTCCGCCAGGAACGAACCGGCATCGGGCCCCGCGGCGACGCGGGGCCCGTTTTCTTTGCGGCGCATCCAGGGCTTGCGCCCGCGTCCATGGCGCGGCCAGGGCAGGCGGCCGCTGCGATAAACTGTGCGCATGAACGATATCGATTTCGACCGCTACGACCGCATCCGCCCGATCCGCTGGACCGGCGACGCCCTGGAGCTGCTGGACCAGCGCCGGCTGCCGTTCCATGTCGAATACGTGCGTTGCGAAGCCAGCGACGCGGTCGCGGCCGCGATCCATGCCCTGACCGTGCGCGGCGCGCCGGCGATCGGCATCGCCGCGGCCTGGGGCGTGGTCCTGGCTGCGCGTGAAATCCAAGCCGACGACGGCGCGGCTGCGTTGGCGTTGCTGGAACCGGCGCTGCAACGCCTCAACGCAGCACGCCCGACCGCAGTCAACCTGGCCTGGGCGCTGGCGCGCATGCGCCGCACGCTCGCCGCTGCAGGCGCCGACTGGCGCGCCGTAATCGCGGCCGAAGCCCAAGCCATCGCCGACGAGGACCTGGCCGCGAACCGCCGCATGGGTGCGCTGGGCGCGGCTCTGATCGTCCCCGGCAGCGGCGTGCTGACCCACTGCAACACCGGCTCGCTCGCCACCGCCGGCTTCGGCACCGCGCTGGGCGTGATCCGCGCCGGCGTCGCCCAGGGCCGCATCGACCAGGTCTACGCCGGCGAGACCCGGCCCTGGCTGCAGGGCGCGCGCCTGACCGTGTGGGAGCTGCAGCAGGACGGCATCGCCCCGACCCTGATCGCCGATGCGGCCGCCTCGCACCTGATGAAGAGCGGGCGCGTGCAGTGGGTGATCGTCGGCGCCGATCGCATCTGCG
Source organism: uncultured Lysobacter sp. (assembly GCA_946480055.1). The sequence continues at coordinate 26,493 of CAMLID010000042.1, forward strand.
CCAACGGCGACACCGCCAACAAGATCGGCACCTACCAGCTGGCCATCGCCGCGCGCCACCACGGCGTCAGGTTCATGGTCGCCGCGCCTTCGTCCACAGTCGACATGGCCACGCCCTCCGGCGAGTCGATCGAGATCGAGGAACGCGATCCGGGCGAGCTGTTCGCGGTCGGCGGGGTGCGTACCGCGGCCGAGCAGGTCGGCGCCTGGAACCCGGTATTCGACGTCACCCCGCACGATCTGATCGACGCCATCGTCACCGAGCGCGGGGTGATCGAGCGCCCGGACCTGCAGGCCATGCGCGCCGCCTTCCCGGGCTGATCCGGCGGGCCGCCGACGCGGTCCGCGAGCGAGCCTGAAAATGTCCCGCAAGTGCTTGTTTCTGTGTGGGAATCGGGCTGCCGTGAAACCCGGTTTTGTGATAAGATTTCCTGTCCTTTTGATGCCGCCCCGAGCGAGCTGCAGAACTGGCCCGCACGGGCAGGTTTTTGCGGTCGTCCGGGGCGCCTAGCACAACCGCTCAGCACGGAACCCTGATGGCCGAACTCGCCAAGGAAATCATCCAGGTCAATCTCGAAGACGAGATGCGCCGCAGCTACCTCGACTACGCCATGAGCGTGATCGTGGGACGCGCGCTACCCGACGTCCGCGATGGTCTCAAGCCGGTGCACCGCCGCGTCCTGTACGCGATGAGCGAACTCGGCGCGCACAGCAACAAGCCCCACTTCAAATCGGCGCGTATCGTCGGTGACGTGATCGGTAAGTACCACCCGCACGGCGATCAGTCGGTCTACGACACGCTGGTGCGCATGGCCCAGCCGTTCTCGCTGCGTTATCTGCTGGTCGACGGCCAGGGCAACTTCGGTTCGGTCGACGGCGACTCCGCCGCGGCGATGCGTTACACCGAATCGCGCATGGCCAAGCTCACCCACGAGCTGATGGCGGACATCGACAAGGAAACCGTCGACTTCCAGCCCAACTACGACGAAAAGGAACTCGAACCCACGGTCATGCCGACCCGGGTGCCGAACCTGCTCATCAACGGCTCGGCCGGTATCGCCGTGGGCATGGCGACCAACATTCCGCCGCACAACCTGTCGGAAGTGATCAACGCGACCATCGCCCTGATCAACGAGCCGGAACTGGACGTCGATGGGCTGATGGAATACATCCCGGGCCCGGACTTCCCGACCGCGGGCATCATCAACGGCACCGCCGGCATCATCAACGCCTACCGCACCGGCCGCGGCCGCGTGCGCATGCGCGCGCGCGCCGAGATCGAGG
>CAMLID010000043.1 GCA_946480055.1 uncultured Lysobacter sp.
CCATCGCCATGTTCATCGCCGACGACTTGCGGATGCCGACGTAGCACAGCCAGGTCAGCAGCAGCACGATCGCGGCCGCGGGCAGGTTGGCGATCGCGCCGGTCGGGCGCAGCTGCGCGTCCAGCGGCGCGCTGACCAGGGCCTGCGGCAGGTGTATGCCGAAATGGTCGAGCAGGCTGAGGAAGTAACCGGTCCAACTGACCGCGACCGCCGAGGCCGAGACCCCGTATTCCAGGACCAGCATCCAGCCGATGAACCATGCCGCCAGTTCGCCCAGGGTGGCGTAGGTGTAGGAATAGGCGCTGCCGGACACCGGCACCATCGCCGCGAACTCGGCGTAGGCCAGGGCACAGAAAGTGCAGCAGATCGCCGCCAGCACGAACGACAGCATGATCGCCGGACCGGCGTGGTCGGCCGCGGCCTGGCCGGTGATCACGAAGATGCCGCCGCCGATCACCGCGCCGATGCCCAGCGCGGTCAGGCCCCAGGGGCCGAGCGTGCGGTGCAGGCTCAGGCCTTCGGCATCGGCGTGCGCGGCGAGCGGGTGTTTGGTTGCCCAGAGTTGTTTCATCGGTTCTTCCTGGCGCCGGGCCGTGGCCGGTCCGGTGCGATCGAGCGGGCCCGCGCGGGGCCGGAAACGGTCAAGGCCGGCGGGAGCACTGGTTAGGAGCCCCCGCCGGCCTTGCGAATCGCGCTAGGTCAGGCCGCCTTGCGCAGCTTGCTGTTGCGGTAACCGTAGATCATGTAGATCACCATGCCGATCGCGGTCCAGCCGAGCATCAGGCGCCAATGCTCGGAGAAGGCCTGCCAGAACAGGAACAGGCAGGCGATCGCGCCCAGCGGGCAGACGATGATCGCCAGCGGCACCTTGAACGGACGCGGCAGGTCGGGGCGGGTGTAGCGCAGCACGAGCACGCCGACGCAGACCGTGGCGAACGCCAGCAGGGTGCCCATCGAGACCAGCTCGCCGAGCACGTCGATCGGGAACAGGCCGGCCAGGGTGCAGGCGAAGATGCCGACGATGATGGTGCCGATGTACGGGGTCTGGTGCTTCGGATGGACCTTGGCGAACATCTTCGGGATCAGGCCGTCCTGCGACATCGTGAAGAAGATGCGCGGCTGGCCCATCAGCATGACCAGGATCACCGAGGACAGGCCGGCGAGCGCGCCGATCACCACGATGAAGCGCAGCCAGTTCAGCGCCGGGTAGTTGCTGAGCGCGGTCGCGACCGGTTCGGGCGTGTTGAGGGTGCGGAAGTCGGCGATGCCGGTCAGGGTCAGCGACACCAGGATGTACAGGATGGTGCAGATGAACAGCGAACCCAGGATGCCGATCGGCATGTCGCGCTGCGGGTTCTTGGCCTCGCCGGCGGCGGTGGAGACCGCGTCGAAGCCGATGTAGGAGAAGAACACGATCGCCGAGGCGCGGGCGATGCCGTCCCAGCCGAACTTGCCGGGGCCTTCGTTCTCGGGGATGAACGGAGTCCAGTTGTCGGCGCTGATGTACTTCACCGCGAAGGCGAGGAACAGCAGGATCACGACCAGCTTGATGGTCACGATGATCGAGTTGACGAAGGCCGACTGGGTCACGCCGACGTAGCACAGGCCGCTGAGCGCGGCGACGATGCAGACCGCGGGCAGGTTGATGAAGGTGCCGGTGGCCTGGATGCTGCCGTTGACGAAGGTGTACGGCGCCGAGGCCAGGGCCTTGGGCAAGGCGAGGTCGGTGCCTGTCCAGCCGCCTATCAACTGCAATAGTTCGCTGAAGTAGCCGGACCAGCCGACCGACACCGTCGAGGCCGCGAACAGGTACTCCAGCACCAGGTTCCAGCCGATGAACCAGGCCACGAATTCGCCCAGGGTGGCGTAGGAATAAGAGTAGGCGCTGCCCGAGACCGGCAGCATCGCCGCGAATTCGGCGTAGCACAGACCGGCCAGGGCGCAGGCGAAGCCGGCGAGGATGAAGCTGATCACCACTGCCGGGCCGGCGTGCTGCGCCGCAGCCTGGCCGGTGAGGACGAAGATACCGGCGCCGATCACACCGCCGATGCCCAGCATCACCAAGTGTTTCGAAGTCAGTGCGCGTTTCAGCGAGGCTTCGCCCTGAAGACTGCCGTGGGTTTCCCCGGCGTCTACGTGCGGCGCGGCTTGCACCGGCTTGGTGATGAATAGGCCCTTAGACATCAGTATCCCCAGATGGTGAGAGGTCGGCCGCCCGTACAAACGGCACGACCGGCGTATGGCGCAACGGCGGGCCACCATAACCCAGCGGGGAAAGGAGCGGCAAGCGGGACAAAGTCATGGTCTTTCCCGGCATAATCCGCCTCCGAATCAAGCCGCAGTGCAGCATTTGGGATGCTTGTGAGACATTCAGACCCCGACGCCGAGCTACGTTCCAATCTCGTCGACTATGCGCGGCTCTGGCCCGACGAGGCCGAGCGCGTCCAGCCCTTCCTCGACTTGCTCGACGATGCCCAGGATCCGTTCCGGCGCGAACGCCTGGAAGGCCACTTCACCGGCGGCTGCTGGCTGGTCGACCGCACCGGCGAACGCGTGCTGCTGACCCACCACCGCAAGCTCGAGCGCTGGTTGCAACTGGGCGGCCACGCCGACGGCGACCGCGACCTGGCGCGGGTGACCCTGCGCGAGGCCGAAGAGGAGTCCGGGCTGACCGACTTGAGCGTGGAGCCGCAGCCATTCGATCTGGACCGGCACTGGATACCCGAGCGTCGCGACGTGCCAGGGCATTGGCATTACGACGTGCGCTACGTGGTGCGCGCCAACGGCAGCGAGGCCTATGTGGTCAGCGACGAGTCGCTGGACCTGGCTTGGCGCCGTATCGACGAACTGCTGGACGACCCGCACGGCGACGAGTCGATGCAGCGGATGGCGAGGAAGTGGTTGGCGCGGAAGTAGTCGGCGCCGTCGCGCCGCCGCATTCCGGCAGCCGATCGCGCACGTAGGATGCGGTGAGCCTAAGGCGAACCGCATCGCCGCGCCGACTTGGAGACGGCGACGGTGCGGTTATCACCGCACCCTACGGCCAGCGCAGGCGCGTCGCTCGCTCCCCACTCCTGCGCTCGCTCCTGTTCCTCTCAACCCGCCCCGATCGCCGGATCGCTGACGCTCGGACGTCCGGTTTCCATATGACCGGCGAAGCGACGCAGGTAAGTGCTGTCGTGGTCCGAACTCAGGCTCAGGTCGTACCAATGCGCACTGGCGGCCAGCGGCCAGCTGTCGTCGATCGTGGCACCGGGCGCGAGCGGATAGCTGCGCGGCGCTGCGCTGCTGTAGTGGTTGGGACGCAGCGTGAGCCGACAGGCACCGGTGCCCGAATTGGTGAAGCGCAGCAGCAGACGGTCGTTGGCCAGGTCGTACTCGACGCGCAGTTCGGGATTGGCGCCGCCGTTGGCGCTGGCCTTGAGCAGATCGCCCTGGAAGCTGCGCAGGAAACCGTTCGGGCCGTGCGCGCTGAGGTCGTACTTGCCCTGGGTGTAGGCCTTGGCGCTCCAGTAATCCGACAACTGGGTACCCGGCGTAAGCGTGTAGTACCACGGGCCATCGCTGCGATTGCGCGCGTAGACATTGAAACCGGCGCCGGCGATGCCGCTGTTGGCAAAATCCAACCAGTAGCGTCCGCTCGACGTTTCGATGCGGCCGTGCACATGCAGTTGGTACGGCAACGCACGTGCCGGGCGCTGGCCCGGTTCCTGGCGCGGCATCTTCGGTTGCTTGGGCGCGCTGGGCACCGGCAGCTTGCAGGATTGGTCGGCGCGGCTCATATGCTCGCGGGTGTCCGGCAGCGCCGGCCAGACCGGATCGGCACCGGCGAAATCCAGGGTGGTGCTGAGGTCGCCGGCGACTGCGCGGCGCCAGGCGCTGATGTTGGGCTCGGCGACGCCGAAGCGCGCCTCCAGGAAACGCAGCACGGAGGTGTGGTCGAACACTTGCGAGTTGACCCAGCCGCCCTTGCTCCACGGCGAGATCACGAACATAGGCACGCGCACGCCCAGACCCACCGGTATGCCGTTGTAGTTTTCGGTCGCGGTGTCGACGGTGCTCTTGCCCAGTTCCGGTTTGATCGGCGGCAGCGGCGGCGGTACGTGGTCGAAGAAGCCGCCGTTCTCGTCGTAGTTGATGATGAACACGGTCTTGGACCAGACCTCGGGATTGGCGACCAGCGCCTCCAGCAGACGCGCGCTCAGCGATTCGCCGTAGGCCGGGGTCGCGGCCGGGTGTTCGCTCATGATGTAAGGCGGCACGATCCACGACACCGCCGGCAGGGTGCCCTCGCGCACGTCCTTGGCGAAGGCGGCGACCAGGTGCTCGCCGCGCGAACTCGCGGCGTTGGCGGCGGTGGAGCCTTCCACCCAGGCGCGCCCGCGCTTGTACAGCTCCGAGTTGCGGTCCAGGTTGCGGAAGTTCGCGAACGACTGCAGCGAGTTGTCGCCGTAGTTGTCGTACTCCTGGTACACGCGCCAGCCGATGCCGGCGTTCTGCAGGCGCTCGGCGTAGGTGGTCCAGCGGTGACCGACGAAGCTGGCCTTGTCCTTGGCCATGTCCGAGGTCCAGTTGCCGTCGTCGGCGTTGTTCACCGCCTGCGCGCCGAGGTCGCCCACGGTCATGCCGCTGGTGCCGGTGAACAGGTGCATGCGGTTGGGATTGGTCGGGCCGTGGTGCGAGCAGTAGTAGGCGTCGCAGACGGTGAAGGCGTCGGCGAGCGCGTAGTAGTAGGGCAGGTCGGCGCGGGTGAAGTGGCCCATGCACATCGGGCCCTTGGTCGCGATCCAGGCGTTGTAGTCCTTCCAGCGCGCGTGCGAGCCCTTCCAACTGTGGTCGATGTCGGCCAGGCATTGCGAGGCGGTGCTGTCGGTGCTGAGCCGGAACGGCAGCACCGCCTGTCCGCCGCTCTTGGGCTGACGCCAGACCGGATCGCCGTTGGGCAGCGAGATCGGGCGCGGGTCGTCGAAGCCGCGCACACCGCGCAGGCCGCCGAGGTAATGGTCGAAGGAGCGGTTCTCCTGCATCAGGATCACCACGTGCTGCACGTCCTGGATCGTGCCGGTGACGCGCGCGGCGGGCGTGGCCAGCGCGGCGCGAATGCCCGGCGGCAGCATCGCCAGAGTGGCGGCGGCGCCGGCGAACTTGAGGAAATCGCGACGGGTGTCGGAGACCATGGGCGTTCCTTGCGAGCGGTGATGCGGGGGAACGCGCGATGCTGGCCGAGGATGGTTGCAGCGGTGTGGCAGCCCGCGCTCAGGGCCCGTAATTGCGTTCCAGTTCCGACAGTAGCGCCGCGACCGTAGGCATGTTCCGGTAACGGCGTCGCAGTTCGGCCAGGCGGCGGTCGTTGCCCGTGCAGGCGCTGCGTACGCCGTCCTCTATTTCCTTGCGGCGCTGGCGGTCGGCAGCGCTATCGCCTTCGGCGGGCTCGCCGCGCCAATGCTCGCATTCGTCGTAGCGCTCCAGGAACGCGCGTACCTCGTGCGGCTGTTCGCACCAGTTGGGGTACTGCTCCGGCGGCTCGCACAGCGAACGCTCTCGCGGGCTGAGGGTGCCGTTCGGCCGCGGATCGTCGAGCTTGGGTTCGCGCGCCTGGGCAGCAGTGGTGAGAAGGGCGACTGTCAGCAGTACGGCGCTACGGCGATGCATGGATCGTTCCTTGAGCCGGGGCGGTGAAGGCGTGCTCAGAGTAAGCCTGGAGCGCCGCCTTGCGACAGCGGGCAGGCGAGGAACATCGTCCGAGTGGCCATGCAGCGTGTTCTGCGCCTAACGTTCGTCGGCAGCGAGGCGCCATCGATACGGTCCGCGGATCGGCGCAACGACGTAGCTGGGCTTAGCCGGCGTCCAGCCAACGCGTCATCAAGCGCCGCGGGTGCGCGTGGTAACCGGCGCGTTCGTAGATCCCACGCGCATGCTCGTTGTCGTCGTTGACCTCCAGCCGCAGCGCCAGCAGGCCTTCGGCGCGGCACAGCGCTTCGGCTTCGGCCAGGGCGCGCTTGGCCAGCCCCGCGCCGCGATGGGCGGGCAGCACGAACAGTTCGTCGAGCAGGCCGTAGCGGCCGCCGAACTCCAGACTGAAGCAGAAGCCGATCGCGAGATGGCCGGCGATTTCGCCCTCGCGCACGATCAGACGCAAGCGGCCCGCGTTCGGATCGGCGATCAGCACCGCCAGCGCCGCACGCAGCGCCGGCTCGTTCCAGGGCAGGTGCTCCTCGGCGTAAAACTCGCGCAGTACCGGTAGCAGGCGCGGCAGGTCGGCCTCGGTCGCTGGAGCGAAGCTGTAGTCGGTCTGGTTCATCGTCCGGTCGTTCGACGGGCGGCCACAGGAAATACTCGCACCAGCCGCTGGTCGTCAGGCACGATCGCGGCGTCCGGCAAGGAACAGCGGCAGCAGAGCCAAGGCGAGCGCGGCGCCGTTGACGGCGAACCAGATGGCCTCGTCGTTGATGCTGGACGAGTCGATGCACGTAGCGATGATGCCGAGCACCGGCGGTACCGAGGCGAGGGCGGCATGCCAGCCGGCCAGCTTGCGCGAGCGGTATAGCTTGCACAGCGCGAAGACGAGCGTGAGCAGCGAGTTCAGGGCCGCCAGCAGCATTACCAATACGGTCGTCATTCCGGAGAGGAATCCGCTGTAGTCGCTGGCATACGCAGGCGAACAAGCCATCAGGGTCGCTGCGAATACGAGGACGCGAGACGGATGCGTCTGCGGCGTCATCCGGGACGAGCCGGGCGCGTGGCGCCCATGAGGGATCGGCGACAGACGCGATCGGGTCGCGTCCGTCGCCGGTGCGGGAGCTCGGTCGGTCCGAGGGCCCACTACGCCCCGATCAGTCCGCGCGGCCGGCGAACTCGCCGGTAACGGTGTTCACCAGCACGCGTTCGCCGTTGACGATGTACTCCGGCACCATGATCTCGATGCCGGTCGAGAGCTTGGCCGGCTTCGGGCGCTTGGTGGCGGTGCCGCCCTTGAGTTCCGGCGGGGTCTCGATGACTTCCAGGGTCACGCTGGCCGGCAGCTGGATGGCGACCGGCTGGTCGTCGATGATCTGCACGTAGCAGCCCGACAGGTCGTCGACGATGTAGCCGGCGGCGTCGCCGATCACGTCGGCGTCGAGCGTGTACGGGGTGTAGTCCTCGTCGTCGAGGAAGACGAAAGCGTCGCCGTCCTTGTACGAGTAGGTCACCTGGCGGCGGCTGAGTTCGACTTCCTTGAGCTCGTCGTCGCCGCCGACGCTGAGGTCGAGCTTGGTGCCGCCGGGGACCGAGTACATGGTGAATCGGAACTTCACGTTACCGCCACGACCCTGCGGCGAGCTGCGCTCGATATCGCGGATCTGATAGACGGTGTTGTTGTGTTCGATCACGTTACCTTTCTTGACGTCGTAGGCTTTCATTGCGTGCGTTCCGATAGAGGGGTTGCTGTGGGAGCGGCGTCATTCGCGGCTGGAAGCATCGCGACTTACGGCGCTCCCACGGGGAGCAGGAGGAGAGGCTTACTTCGGCGCCAGGCGGGTAGCGCCGTCGAGACGGATGGTCTCGCCGTTGAGGTAGCGGTTGCCGAGGATGTAGGCGACCAGGTCCGCGAACTCTTCCGGACGGCCCAGGCGCGAGGGGAACGGGATCGAGGCGCTCAGCGACTGCTGCACCGACTCGGGCATGCCGTCGACCATCGGGGTCCAGAAGATGCCCGGCGCGATGGTCATCACGCGGATGCCGAAGCGCGACAGTTCGCGCGCCATCGGCAGAGTCATGCCGACCACACCGCCCTTGGACGCAGAGTAGGCGGCCTGGCCGATCTGGCCCTCGAAGGCGGCGACCGAGGCGGTGTTGACGATCACGCCGCGCTCGCCGTCGTCGCCGGCTTCGTTGTGCTGCATCAGATTGGCGGCGGCCTTGGCGACGTTGAAGCTGCCGACCAGGTTGACCATGACCGTGCTCTGGAACTGCGCCAACGGCATCGGCGCGTCCTTGCCCAGCACGCGGCCGGCGCCGAGGATGCCGGCGCAGTTGATCGCGACGTTGAGCCCGCCGAGGAAGTCCCGGGCGGCGGCGACGTTGGCGACCACGCCGGCTTCGTCGCTGACGTCGGTGCGGAAGTAGCGCGCCTTGGCGTCGCCGAACTGGGCGACCGCGGCCGCGCCCTTGTCGTCGTTGAGGTCGAACAGGGCGACCTTGCCGCCGTTGGCGACCAGGTGCTGGGCGACGGCGAGGCCGAGGCCGGAGACGCCGCCGGTGACGATGGCGCGCACGGAGTCGAGTTGCATAGGAAGGTCCGGGTCGGGGAAACCGGCGATTTTACCGGACTGGCTGCGCGGTCGCTGCGGCCGGCTCGGGGCCGTCCCGGCCCGAACCGTGCTGTTCTTCAGGGCTGCGGTAGACGACACCGTCCTTGAGCACCAGCAGCGGCTGCCGCAGGGCCTCGATGCGCTGGCTGGGGTCGCCGGCGAACGCGGCCAGGTCGGCGCGCAGGCCCGGGGCGATGCGGCCGATGCGCTCGGACTGGCGCAGGATCCGCGCGGCGACCGAGGTGCATGCATGCAGGGCCTGGGTCGGACTCATGCCCAGCTTCGCCATCCACGCCGGTTCGCGATAGTTGTCGCCGTGGCGGAACACGCCGACGTCGCTGCCGCAGCCGATCGTGGTCTTCTGCGCCAGCGCGGTGCGGAACGCCTGCTCGGCTTCGCGCAGCTTCGGCGTCGACGGCGATTGCCCGGGCACGTAGCCGTTGTAGTACTGCTCGGTGGACTCGACCGCAGTCAGGGTCGGCAGGTAGGCGACATTTCTTTCGCGCATCAGGCGGAAGGTCGCGGCGCTGCCGCCATAACCGTGCTCGATGCTGTCCACGCCGGCCTCGATCGCCATGCGCATGCCGGCGTCGGTGGCGGCGTGGGCGGCGACCGGACGGCCGCTGAGGTGAGCGGTTTCGACCAGGGCGCGCAGTTCGGCGGCGCTGAAAGTGGGTTGGGCGCTGCCGTCGGCACCGATGCGGAAGTCGGCGTAGACCTTGATCCAGTCGGCGCCGTGGCCGGCCTGTTCGCGCACCGCACGCACGGTTTCGTCGACGCCGCTGACTTCCTGAGCGCCGCCAGGCAGTTCCAGGTCGGGGCGGAAACCGCGCGGGCCGGGGCCGTAGCTGGCGGTGGCGACGATGGCGAGGGTCGCGACGAACAGGCGCGGGCCCGGGATCAGCCCCTCGTCGATGGCGCGTTTGAGCGAGAGGTCGGCGTAGCCGGCGCCTTCGGTACCGAGGTCGCGCAAGGTAGTGAAGCCGGCGCGCAGGGTGTCGCCGGCGTGACGGGCGGCGAGCAGGGTGCGATAGGCCTCGGGTTCCTTCAGCACCTGATCGTTCCAGGGCGCCTCGTTGTAGGGGTGCAGGAACAGGTGCGAGTGCAGGTCGATCAGGCCCGGGGTCAGGGTCGCGCCGGGCAGATCGATGCGGCGTGCGTCGGCGGGTGCCTCGATCGTATCGGCGGGACCGACCGCGACGATCGCGCCGTCGCGCACCAGCACCGCCCAGCCGGTGTGGGAGGCGTCGCCGTCGCCGGTCCAGACCCGTTCGGGGCGCAGCAGCAGGGTTTCGCGCGGCGCGGGTTTGGGATCGGCCGCGTGAGCGGCGAAGACCACGAGAGTGAGCAGCAGGCCCGACAGCGACAGGCGCAGGCGGTGTTTCATCGGCAGACCTTGCGTGGAAGAGGGCGACGTTCGTGCTTGCGGGCCGCGCGCGGAAGTCACCGGATCGCTGCATTCGCGAGCGTGACGGCAGGACAGCGCGGCGCCGCGCATCCTCAGCCCGGCAGCGCGAGCGGCGAGCGGTAGTACTGCTGCAACTCGTCCGGCATCAACCCGGGCGCGAACAAGAAACCCTGGCCGACCTCGACCCCGAGCTTGAGCAGGAACGCGCGCTGGCGTTCGGATTCCACGCCCTCGGCGACCAGGCCCAGGCCCAGGCTGCGCGCGATCCCGGTCACCGCCTGGCAGACCGCGACGTCGGACTGGTTGTCCGGCACGCCCTGCACGAACAACTGGCTGAGCTTGAGGCCGTGGATCGGCAGGCGGCGCAGGTAGTTGAGCGCGCTGTAGCCTTCGCCGAAATCGTCGATGGTCAGCATCACGCCCATCTCGCGCAGGGCGTGGAAGGTGCGCATGGTGTCGGGCACGTCCTCGATCAGCACGCGCTCGGTGAATTCCAGTTCCAGCGCGCTGCCGGGCAGGCCGGATTCGGCCAACGCCGCCGCCACGCTGCTGGCCAGGTCCTCGCCGAGGAACTGGCGGTAGGACACGTTGACCGCGACCCGTTGCACGTCCAGGCCGCGTTCGTGCCAGCGCCGCAGCTGGCGGCAGGCTTCCTTCAGCACCCAACTGCCGATGCCGACGATGTCGCCGGTGGTTTCGGCGTGGTCGATGAAGCGGTCCGGGCGCATCTCGCCCAAGGACTGGTTGCGCCAGCGGATCAGCGCTTCGACCGCGACCACCGAACCGTTGCTGAGATTGACCTGGGGTTGGTAGACCAGGTGGAACTCGTCGTTGTGGACCGCGCGGCGCAGGTGGGTTTCCAACTGCAGGCGGTGCAGTTGCTGTTCGGCCAGCTCCGGGGTGAAGCTCTGCCAGCCGTTGCGGCCGCGGCGCTTGCTGTCGTACATGGCGACGTCGGCGCTCTGGATCAGCTGCTGCGAGCGCACGCCGTCGATCGGCGCCTGGGCGATACCGATGCTGGCGGTGATGCTGAATTCTTCGCCGTCGAGGCGGAAGCTGTCGCCGAAGATTTCCAGGATCGAATCTGCCAGGCGTTCCGGCCGGGCCGGGTCGTTGCCGGTTTCGCACACCACCAGGAATTCGTCGCCGCCGAAGCGCGCGATCATGCCCTCGCTGCCGACCGCGCGCTGGATGCGGCGCGCGGCCGAGGCCAGCAGGCGATCGCCGGCGGCGTGGCCGAGCACGTCGTTGACCACCTTGAAGCGGTCCAGGTCGATGTACAGCACCGCCAGCGCGGCGTGCTCGGGGTCGTCGAGCCGGCTTTCCAGCTCCGACAGCACAGCGTCGCGGTTGAGCAGGCCGGTGAGCGGGTCGCTGCGCGCCTGGATGCGCAGGTTCTCTTCGTCGTGCTTGCGTTCGGTGATGTCCTGCAGAGTGCCGATCAGGCGTGCGTTGAGCGCGTCGGCGGCCTCGGCCTGGGCGATGGCGCGGACCCAGAAGCCGCGTCCGTCGGCGCGCATGCCCTGCAGTTCCAGATCGAGATTGCGGCCGAACGCTATCGCGTGATCGAGCGCGTCGCGCAGGCGCAGGCGATCGCCGGGGCGCAGGCAGTCGAGCATGGCGCCCATGCTCGCCGGCACCGGATCGTGGCCGAGGATGCGCTGCGCTTCTTCGGTGAGGTAGAGCAGGTCCGGCCCGGCTTCCCATTCCCAGCCGCCGATGTGGGCCAGGCTCTGGGCGCGGTCGAACAGGGCGCTGTCGCGCTTGAGCGCGGTGACGTCGGTGAACAGCGACAGCACCTGGTGCGGGCGGTCGCCGCCGGCCGGGAACTGCGGCAGCGAGGTCACCGACAGCCAGATCAGGTTGTGACGCACGCGGTGGTACAGGCCGACCACCATGCTCTCGACCCGACGGCCGCTGTCGAGCGCGCGCTGGGCCGGGAATTCCTTCTGATTCAGTTCGCGACCGTGCTCGTCGATCACCATCCAGTGTTCGGCGGCCATTTCGTGATCGGCGCTGTGGCCGTCGCTCACGCCCAGGATGCGCATGGCCGCGCCGTTGACGTAGGTCACCTTGAAGTCGGGATCGTGGACGACGATGCCGTGGTCGATGGTTTCCATCAGCTCGCGGTAGCGCAGTTCGGCGTCGCGACGGCCGCTGAGGTCGCGCGCGACCGCGACGATGCAGCGCCGGCCCTCGTGCTCGAACCCGGCCGAATGCACCTCGACCGGGAAGCGGGTGCCGTCGCCGCGCATGTTGGTGACTTCGATGACGTAGGTTTCGCCGCGGTTGAGGGATTCCCAGACCGGGTTGAGGTGGTCGCGCGGCAGTTCCGGGTTGAGCACGTGGATCGGCTGGCCGACGATCTGATCGCGCGGCCGGCGGTAGGCGGCCATGCCGGCCTTGTTCAGATCCAGGACCGTGCCTTCCTCGTCGAGGATGCTGACCGGATCGGGCACCGCGTCGAACACCGCGCGGTAGCGCGAGTGGGCGACGTCGGCGTCGTCGCTGCTGGTGCGGATCGCCTCGGCGGCCTGTTGCAGCAGGGCGCGCGTGGCTTCCGACAGCGCGGGGTCGTTGCCGGCCAGTTCCAGCGCCGCCAGGGTCGCGGCCGCATCCACCGGAGTGGGTGGGGCCGTCGGTTCGCTGTCGGGCCGGCGCTGGCTCATGACGCGCCCAGCGCCTTGCCGACCTTGCTGCCGGTCTCGCGGCCGAGCAGGCCGGCCAACCAGCGGCCGGTGTCGGCCAGTGCGTTCAAGTCGACCCCGGTCTCGATACCCAGGCCGTGCAGCATGTAGACCACGTCTTCACTGGCGACGTTGCCGCTGGCGCCCTTGGCGTAGGGGCAGCCGCCGGTACCGGACACGGCCGAGTCGACCACCGCCACGCCTTCTTCCAGGCAGGCCAGGATGTTGGACAGGGCCTGGCCGTAGGTGTCGTGGAAATGCACCGCCAGTGCCGGCATCGGCACTTCCGCGGCGACCGCCTTCAGCATCGCGCGCGCCTTGCCGGGCGTGCCGACGCCGATGGTGTCGCCCAGCGAGATTTCGTAGCAGCCCATCGCGTGCAGGGCCTTGGCCACGCGCACTACGTCGGCGACCGGCACCGCACCCTGGTACGGGCAGCCGAGCACGGTCGATACGTAGCCGCGCACCGCCACGCCGTCGGCCTTGGCGCGCGCCAGCACCGGCGCGAAGCGCTGCAGCGATTCGTCGATGCCGGCATTGATGTTTTTCTGGTTGAAGGCTTCCGAGGCCGCGGTGAACACCGCGATCTCTTCCACGCCGACCGCGCGTGCGCGTTCGTAGCCCTGTTCGTTCGGCACCAGCACCGGGTAATGCACGCCGGGCTTGCGGTGGATACCGGAGAACACTTCGGCGGCGTCGGCCAGCTGCGGCACCCATTTGGGGCTGACGAAGCTGGTCGCCTCGATGCTGCGCAGGCCGGTCGCGGACAGGCGATCGATCAGGGCGATCTTGTCGGCGGTGGCGATCTGCGCCTTTTCGTTCTGCAGCCCGTCGCGCGGGCCGACTTCGACGATGCGGACCGAGGGCGTCATGGCGCCGCCTCTGCCGGCGCCGCGCCGACGCGCTGCAGCTGCACCGCCGCGACTTCGGCCTTCAGCGGGCCGAACACCGGTTCCGGGCCCTGCGCGAGCAGCTTGGCGATGCTGCGCGCGTTGCCTTGCACCAGCACCGAGGAGGCGTCGCCGTTCTTGAGCGGACGGCCGCGGGCCTTGCCGTCGCGGATGGCGGCGTTGACCCGGTCCGGGTCGGGCAGCCAGGCCTGCAGGCGATCGCCGTCGATGCGGTACACGGCCATGAACACCGCGCCCTTGGGCACGCTGGTCGCGAGGTTGAGCTCGCCCTCGGTGCCGAGCATGCGCTGTGCATGCTCGGGCGACAGCACCACGTAACGCGTCGCGCCCTGGGTGTAGCCGCGCAGGCTGACGTCTACCGTGCCCTGGGGCACCGGCCACTGGGCCCGGCATTGCTCGTCGACCACGATCTCGCGGCCGGGGCCGGGACCGTCGCGGTCGGAACGCCAGCGTCCGGCCAGGGCCGGGTCGCAGGACAGCGCGGTCGCGGGCGAGCGCTCGAAGGCGACACAGCCCGACAGCACGAACAGGAGCGCAGCGGCGAGGGCAGGGCGCAGATTCATGCTTCCAGCACCACCAGCACCGCGTCGGCCTCGACGAATTCGCCGGCGCCGGCGCGCACTTCGGCGACCGTGCCTGCGCGCGGGGCCTTGAGGCTGAGTTCCATCTTCATCGCTTCGATCACCATGAGCTCCTGCCCGGCTTCGACCTGGTCGCCGGCGGCGGCCTTGACCACCACCACGCGGCCGGGCATCGGGGCGACCACTTGGTTGCCGGTGCCGGCCGCCGCGGCCGATTCATGACGATACATCGGGACCGGCAGCAAGCGCAGCCGGCGCTCGCCGTCGTGGACCACCACCCGGCGCTCATCTCCTAGCAACGCAAAACGGCGCGCGCGGCCGTCGATGCGCAGGCTCAGGCCGTCGCCGCCGTGGCGCGCGCCCTGAACGTGGCGGGTCCGCCCGGCCTGTTCGATGCGGTAATCGCCGGCGCTGCCCTGGGCGTGCAGCTCCAGGCGCTCGTCGCGGCGCAGGAAGGCCAGGCTGCGGCGGCCGCCGTGGCCCAGGCGCCAGCCGTCGGCGATCGCCCAGGGCGATTCCGGGTCGTTGGAGGCGGCCGCGCGGCGGCGGGTGTCGCGTTCCTGGGCCAGCAGCTCGGCCACGGTCGCGGCGATCAGCAGGTCGTCGGCGTTCTCGTCGCTGGCGCCGTCGGCGGCCGGCATGAACTCGTCGAGGTGGCGGTCCAGATAACCGGTGTCGATGCGGCCTTCGACCACCGCCGGGTGGCGCGCCAGGCGTTCCAGGAACTCGATGTTGGACTTGGGCCCGGCGATCTCGCACTCGGCCAGCGCCGCGCGCAGGCGGGCCAGGGCGCTGGGGCGGTCGACGTCGGCGACGATCAGCTTGGCGATCATCGGGTCGTAGAAGATCGTGACCGTGTCGCCCTCGATCACGCCCGAGTCGATGCGCACGTGCTCGTCGGGCGTGGGCAGGCGCAGCCGTTCCAGCCGGCCCGAGCCGGGCAGGAAGCCGGCTTCCGGGTCTTCGGCGTACAGGCGCACTTCGATCGCATGGCCGCGTTGGACGATCGCGTCCTGGGCCAGCGGCAGCGGTTCGCCGGAGGCCACCCGCAGTTGCCACTCGACCAGGTCCAGGCCGGTCACGTACTCGGTGACCGGATGCTCGACCTGCAGGCGGGTGTTGATCTCCATGAAATAGAAACCACCCGGCTTTCCATCAGCATCCTGGCCGACGATGAACTCGACCGTGCCGGCATTGACGTAATCGATCGCATGTCCGGCCTGGACCGCGGCCGCGCCCATGGCCTGGCGCAGTTCCGCGCTCAGGAACGAGGACGGCGATTCCTCCAACACCTTCTGGTAGCGGCGCTGCGCCGAGCACTCGCGCTCGTTGAGGTGGATCACCTGGCCGTGGCTGTCGCCGAAGATCTGGATCTCGATGTGGCGCGGCTGTTCGACATAGCGTTCCAGCAGCACGCGGTCGCGGCCGAAGGCGTTGCGCGCCTCGCGCTGACAGCTTTCCAGGTTCGCCAGGAATTCGTCGCTGGCGTGCACGATGCGCATGCCCTTGCCGCCGCCGCCGTGCGCGGCCTTGATCATCAGCGGGTAACCGATCGCGTCGGCCTCGCGGTGCAGCACCTCGGGCGCCTGGTCGGCGCCGGTGTAGCCCGGGACCACCGGCACGCCGGCGGCCTGCATCAGTTCCTTGGCGCCGGCCTTGCTGCCCATTTTGCGCATCGAGGCGCCGGCCGGGCCGATGAAGGCCAGGCCCGCGGCCGCGACTGCGTCGGCGAAGTCGGCGTTCTCGCTGAGGAAGCCGTAACCCGGATGCACCGCCTGGGCGCCGCTGCGCAGCGCGACCTCGATGATGGCGTCGCCGCGCAGATAGCTGTCGGCCGGGCGCGGGCCGCCGATCGGGTAGGCCTCGTCGGCCTGGCGCACGTGCTGGGCATCGGCGTCGGCGTCGGAATAGACCGCGACGGTGCGGATGCCGAGGCGGCGGCAGGTGCGGATCACGCGGCAGGCGATTTCGCCGCGGTTGGCGATCAGGATCTTGCTGAACATGCGAATCAAACCTTCCCGTCTGGGGTTGGGCGGGGCGAGGACCGGGCGCTTCGGTCGTGCGGGTAAGCCAGTATCACGTCGACGACTCCCTCGGTGCGGTCGGTGCTTGGATGCCGCGCAACGCGCGCGATCGGCTGGGTCGTCATGCCGGCAGGTGACACACCGCTTCGATGTTGTTGCCGTCCAGGTCGTAGGCGTAGGCGCCGTAGTAGTTCGGGTGGTAATGCGCGCGGATGCCGGGCGCGCCGTTGTCGCGTGCGCCCTGCGCGATCGCGGTGGCGTAGAACGCGTCGACCTGGGCGCGCGAACCGGCGCTGAAGCAGATGTGGACGCCGCCGCCGTGGGCCGGGCCGGTGCCGATCCAGAACTTGGGCTGCTGCGGCGGACCGAAGCCGCAACCTTCGTAGCCGCCGCTCTGTTCCTTGGTCACGTCCATCACCACGGCAAAGCCCAGGGTCGCGAGCACTTCGCTGTAGAAAGCGCGGCTGCGCGGATAGTCGGCGACGTTGATACCCATGTGGTCGATCACGGTACGGCTCCTTGTAGCGGGCGGGGGCGGTGCGGGGCGTGGTGCGGACGGTCAGGGATTCCAGGCCGGCTTGCGCTTGTCGAGGAACGCGCCCAGGCCTTCCTGGCCCTCGGGCGAGACCCGCAGGCGCGCGATCAGGTCGGCGTTGTCGGCGTCATGGCGGTCGCGATCGCCGTGCGCGGCAACCCGGCGCACCAGCGCCTTGGCCTGGGCCGCGGCGACCGGGCCGGCCTTGAGCAGCAGGTCGATCTGGCGCTGCACCGCCGCGTCGAGTTGATCGGCCGGCACCACCGCGTGCAGCAGGCCGATCGCCAGCGCGGTGTCGGCGTCGAAGATTTCCGCGGTCGCGAACCAGCGCCGCGCCTGGCGCGCGCCGATCGCCTCGATCACGTAGGGCGAGATCACCGCCGGCAGCAGGCCGAGCTTGCTCTCGGTCAGCCCGAACTTGGCCTCCGGCGCGCCGATCGCGATGTCGCAGCAGGCCACCAGGCCGACCCCGCCGCCGAAGGCCGCGCCGTGCACGCGCGCGATGGTCGGCTTGGGCAGCTCGTCCAGGGTCCGCATCAGCCGCGCCAGGGCCAGGGCGTCGTCGCGGTTGGCGGCCTCGCTGGCGGCGGCCATGCCGCGCATCCAGTTGAGGTCGGCGCCGGCCGAGAACGAGGCGCCGTCGCCTTCCAGCACCACCACCCGTACCGCGTCCTCGCCGGCGACCGCGTCCAGGGCCCCGGTCAGGGCCGCGATCAGGACCGCATCGAAGGCGTTGTGCAGGGCGGGACGGTTCAGGCGCAGGCGGGCCACGGGGCCCTCGCGCAGACTCAGCAACGGATGCGACATCGTGGGCGGGGGGCTGTGTGGAGTCTGGCGAATGATAGCCGGCTGCCGTCGCGATCCGCCCCGGTACGGCCGGCGATGCTAGAATGAGAACAATTCGTATTTGTGATGTCCGACCGGACGCCCCGCGCGCCCACTGGTGAAACCTTGAAATTGTCCGAATTGCCGCGCCGCGTCGCGGCCACGGTCGAGTCCGTCGAAGACCAGGCCCCGAACGACGCGATCGCACGACGGCTGCGCGAGCTGGGTTTCGTCAAGGGCGAGCGGGTCGAGGTGATGGCCGCCGGGCCGCTCTCGGCCGAGCCGCTGCTGATCCAGATCGGTTTCACCCGTTTCGCCCTGCGTCGCAGCGAGGCGGCGCGGATCCAGGTCGAGCCGGAAGCGGGCGGGAGCGAACCATGAGTCATGCCGCGACGATGCAAGCCGCCGCCACGCCCGGGATCCCGCGCGTGGCCCTGGTCGGCAGCCCGAACTGCGGCAAGACCGCGCTGTTCAACCTGCTCACCGGCAGCCGCCAGAAGGTCGCCAACTACGCCGGCGTCACTGTCGAGCGCAAGGAAGGCCGCCTGCACGCGCCCTCGGGCCGCAGCTACGCCGTGCTCGACCTGCCGGGTGCCTACAGCCTGCACGCGGCGAGCCTGGACGAAGCGGTCACCCGCGATCTGTGTCGCGGCTTCTACCCCGGCGAACCCGCACCCGACGTGATGGTCTGCGTGGTCGACGCCACCAACCTGCGCCTGCACCTGCGCTTCGCCCTGGAGCTGCGCGAACTCAGCCGGCCGATGGTGCTGGCGGTCAACATGATGGACGCGGCCAAGCGCCGCGGCATCGAGGTCGACCTGGCCGTGCTGGAGCGCGAGCTGGGCGTGCCGGTGGTGCCGACCGTGGCGGTGCGCCGCGACGGCGCGCGCGAACTGGTGGCGATGCTGGACCGGCTTTCCGAGGCGCCGCACGAACCGCGCGTGCACCTGGCCGAAGGTGCGCAGCCGGCCGATCTGCACGCCGAAACCCGGCGCCTGCTGGCGCTGGCGGTGACCATGCCGCGCCGCACCGCCGAGATCGACGATCGCCTCGACCGCTGGCTGCTGCACCCGGTGCTGGGCCTGATGACGCTGGCGGTGGTGATGTTCCTGATCTTCCAGGCGGTCTATGCCTGGGCCACGCCGCTGATGGACCTGATCGAGGCCGGCACCGCTCTGCTCGGCGACAGCGTCGGCGGGATCATGCCCGAGGGGCCGCTGAAGAGCCTGATCGTCAAAGGAATCATCGCCGGCCTCGGCGGCGTGATCGTGTTCCTGCCGCAGATCCTGATCCTGTTCGCCTTCATCCTGGCGCTGGAGGAATCGGGCTACCTGCCGCGCGCGGCCTTCCTGCTCGACCGCATGATGGCCGGCGCCGGCCTGTCCGGACGCTCGTTCATTCCGCTGCTGTCGAGCTTCGCCTGCGCGATTCCCGGGATCATGGCCACGCGCTCGATCCAGGACCCGCGCGACCGCCTGGCGACGATCCTGGTCGCGCCGCTGATGACCTGCTCGGCGCGCCTGCCGGTGTACGCGCTGCTGATCGGCGCCTTCATCCCGCAGCAGAAAGTTCTGGGCGTGCTGAATCTGCAGGGCCTGGTGCTGTTCGCGCTGTACGCGGCCGGCATCCTCAGCGCGCTGACGGTGTCGTGGGTGATGAAGAAGTGGCGCCGCGACAAGGGCGAGCACGCCTTGCTGCTGGAACTGCCCTCGTACCGCGTGCCGCATCCGCGCGATCTGCTGATCGGCCTGTGGGAGCGCGCCTGGATCTTCCTGCGCCGGGTCGGCGGCATCATCCTGGCCCTGACCATCCTGCTGTGGTTCCTGCTCTCGTTCCCGGGCGCGCCCGCCGACGCGACCCTGCCGGCGATCGACTACAGCTTCGCCGGCCGCATCGGCCACGCCATGACCGCGGTGTTCGCGCCGATCGGCTTCAACTGGCAGATCTGCATCGCCCTGATCCCGGGCCTGGCCGCGCGCGAAGTCGCGGTGTCCTCGCTGGCCACGGTGTACGCGCTGTCGGCCGCCGACGACGAGGCCGCGGCGCAGGCGCTGGCGCCGATCATCACCGACGGCTGGTCGCTGGCGACCGCGCTGGCGCTGCTGGTGTGGTTCATCTACGCGCCGCAGTGCATCTCGACCCTGGCCACGATCCGGCGCGAGACCAATTCCTGGAAGCAGGTCGCGATCAGCGCCGGCTATCTGTTCGCGCTGGCCTACCTGGCCTCGTTCGTGACCTATCAGGTCGCGGTCGCGCTGGGGGCGGGCTGAGCATGGACGCCGGACTGCTCGCGCAATACGTGGTGATCGCGCTGGCGGTGCTCGTCAGCGCGGCCGTGGTCGCGAAGAAGCAGTTCCCCGGCGGCGTGCGCCGCCTGCGCATCGTCTGCGCGCTGCCGCTGGTGCGCGACGGACGCCCGCACTGGATGCGCCGCCTCGGCCGCGCGATCGCGCCGGTCCCCAGCGCGTCCGGCCCCAACTGCGCCGGTTGCGACAACTGCGGACCGGCGGACTGATCGCCGCAGTTCCCCAAAAAGAGACGGTGAGAATTCGTTTCTCATCCAGCGAAAGCGAATCTTCCTCTTTCCGCCTTTGCAAAGGCGCAGGTGCGTCCGCGGGAGCGGCGACGCGGTTTTCGACGCGCAAAAAAGAAGCCCCGCGACTGCGGGGCTTCCGATTTGCTGCGGCCAGGTGCGGCGGCTCAGAGCTTGGAGCGGGGCCCCTGCGAGGGCGGCTCCTGCCCCGGTGGCGGCATCTGTCCCTGCTGCTGTTGCTGCTGCTGGCCCTGCGCGAGCGCCGGCGCGAGCACGTGCGAGGTCGCCGGATGCTTGCCGTCCGCGCCGAAGGCGTAGCCGATCTCGACCTGGGTGCCGCGGTGCTCCGGCCGGGACAGGCTGGCGTAGTCGCCGGTCGGCGCCACGCTGCGGTCGTGCACGACCAGCTTGGCGTGTCCGCTCTCGTGGCCGGGCACGAACTGCATGACGTGGCTGTCGGTGGTCTTGGCGACCAGACCCTTGTAGGTCAGGCCGCGGCCGATGTCGGCATCGACCATCATCGACGACGAGCCCGGCTTGACCTGTTCGGCCATGGCGGCGAGTTCGGCGCGCGACTTCTCGCGTTGCTCGAGCGGCTTCTGCAGGCGCTCCACCACCCAAGCCGGTGTCTGTTCGCCGAGCGGATAGCTCATGTGGCCGTCGGGATGCTTCTCCGCCACCAGCATGGGTTTCTTGCCGGTGTTGTCGTAGATATGCGCGGTGTCCGCCTTCTCGACCGCCGCCGGCAGCAGGCCCATGGCGCGCTCGTAGCGCTCGACGATCTTGGCGCCGTCGACCGAGTGCCCGCCCAGCGCGGCGCGGTTCTCGACGCGCACCTTGTTGATCTGCGCGCTCTCGGTGGTCACGAACACCAGGTCGACTCCGAAGCCCTTGGTGTGCGCCTCGTCGAACAAGGCCAGTTTGCCGGGCGTCGACATCACCGTCTCGAAAGCGAACGGCTTGTCGCCGTTGACCGCGGCCTTGCGCTGATCCTCGGCCATGTTGGCCGCGTGCAGGTTGCGCAGGTTCTCGTCCGGATAACGCTCCTTCAGCGTGACCGCGATGTCGTCGGCGTTGATGTAGTTCTTGGGGAAGTGCTCGCTCTCGCGGAGCTCGCGGGTGATGGTGCTCTTGCCGGAGCCATTCGGGCCGGCCAGAACCACCATCGTCGGCGCGTCGTCATTGAGCGGCATGGGAAGCCCCCCCATCGATCGGTTCGATCCGACCGTCCGGGTATCGCTTGACCCACACACCATCGATCTTCACGGCCTCGGGCAGGCCGTTCGCCTGTGCTTCGGCGACCGCGTCGGTCACCGCCTTCTCTATCATCTGATCGGCGCGTTCGCGCCCGATCTTGTCGATCAGCGACTTGGTCATGGCTACGTCTCCTTGTAGGGGGTATCCGTTCTCACGCGCCCCTGCGCCGCGCGCAAGTCTGCGCAGGGGCGGATAGGGCGTGGCATCCGCATGCTAGCGCGGCATGACCGGCGCAACAAACGCCGGCCACGCCGAAGCGTGATAGGGATAGCGGATCAGCGCTTGCGCTTGACCGCCTTGTAACCGGTTGCAGCCACCGCCTCGCCCGCTAACGTGAAAGTGCGCTGCTCGCCAGGAAACAGCGCGCCCACCCCGACCACCTGGCGAGTGATCTCGTTGCCGTCCTCGTCGCGGATCGCCAGCAGCATGGTGTACTCCCACGCGCCCTCGGCGGGCGCGTGGATCGTGCCTTCGACATGCAGCGGCGAAAACTTCGCCGCCGCCTGTTGCAGCGCGTCCGGGTCGAACTTGAGATGGTGCTTGCAGGCGGGGCAGACGCTGGCGCTGTCGAGGATCGTGGTCTTGCAATGCGGACAGGTGCGCGTCGAACCGGGCAAGCCCTGGCGCACGGCGCTCATGCGCTGGCGCCGTTCTCCGACTTGCCGTTGCCTACTTTGTCGCCGCCCTTGCTGTCCTTGTCCTCGAAGCCGAACTCGACCTGACCGCGCATGCGCGAACCCGGCGCAACCGTGACCACGCCGGCCTTGACGTCGCCGAGCATGGCGCCGCCTTCGAGCAGTTCGACGCGTTGCGCCGCATCGATGTTGCCTTCGAGCTCGCCCGCGATCACGACCTTGCGTGCTTTCACGCCGCCGTTCAACTTGGCGCCGACTTCGATGGTGAGATCGCCGTCGACCTGCACGTCGCCCTTGAAGCGGCCGGCGATGCGGATGTGGCCGGAGCCCTGGATCTTGCCTTCGATCGACAGATCCGAAGCGATCAGCGATTCCTTGCCGCCTTCGCGCTCGACCGGCTTGGCCGCGTACGACGGCGCCGGTGCGCTGCTGGCGAACGGCGCAGGCGCGGGCGTCGCGGCCTGACCGAAGCTGATTTCGTTGGCCGTGTCGGGTTCGCGCTTGAGTGCGGTCTCGGGTTGCGGCGGCGGTACCGTCTCGCGCTTGGGCGAGTTGGGCTGATTGAAAATGGCCATAGCGCGAATCCTCTGTTCGGGGGAACGTTCGGGTGAAGAACGGGTGACAGCGTGCGTGAGCTTTGGAGGCTAACACGCTGATACCACGCGATCGGTGTGATGCGGCTCACCAATTCGTGCAGCGAAAACCTGCATCGCCGATTCAGTTTCGCTGCGGTTTGCGCGTCGCCAACAACAACGCGGATTTGCGCGGATTGTTACCGCGCAGTTGCATCCTGCGTGAGCGCAGAATGGTTCAGATAGTTTTCAGGACGATGAACAGGGCGCGGATGTCTCGATCTAGCGTCGAGTTCGCGCATTCAGTCGCGCAGCAACCTGTCGCGCAGCAGCGGAATCCAGACCGGGAGCGTCGTCGACGCCAGTACGTGCGCGGCGACCAGCCACCAGAGCCCGCCCAGCCGGCGGCGCGCTTCGTGCAGGCTGATGCGCTTGCGCCATGCATGGAACACGTCGTGCAGGATCGGTACTGCACCGGCGTAGACACCGGTGGCGATCAGGACCGGTGCGCTCGCCGATTCGCTGTCCTGCAAGGCCAGCCCGTTCACGAACACCGCGATCGCGCCGGTGGCCATCGCAAGGAACGCAGGCAGCCCTTGCGTCAGCATTGGGCGCGGCGCGGTCCAGGCCAGCCCGACCACGACGAACAGCGCGATCGCAGCGACCGGCCACCAAGGGCTCGCCGCGAGACCGCAGGCAATCAGCACCGCGCTGTGCAGCAGCGCCGGGTCCCAGCCGCGTTCGCGTTCGAAATAGCGTGTGGCCCGCGGTACCGCGGTGCTCGACAGCGTCCAGCCCAGCACGGCAACGGCCAGCAGCAGGCTGTGATAGCCCAGCTTCTGGAACGGCGCAGTGCTCGCGGTCAGCACGGCGACGAAGGCCATCATCGCCGCGTAGTACACCGGCATGCGCAGCGGCGCGATCAGCAGCCGGCGCCAGTCGAAGCCGTTGCGATCGGTGGCGCGGTGCCAGAACGCGACGCTTTCGGGGTCCAGCCGCGCTTCGATGGCGTTGGGGTACTCGCTTTCCAGCGCCAGCCGCATCTCGTTCAAGCGCGAAGGCAGCAGCGGGATCAGCAGCACGAACAGCCGCCGCAACCCATGTCGCGGCCCCAACAGCTCGCGCATCAGCAGGAAATCGATCGGCTTGGTCCGCGGCGAACGCAACTCTGCGATCTCGCGTTCCAGTTCCACCACCTCGTCGGCCTTGCCCAGGATTTGCTGCAGGCTGTGTTGCAGCCAATCGCCGTCTGCCGACACGCCGTCCAGGTCGAAGAATCGCATCGCCACGCGCAACTGCTGCGGCGGCGGTCGCGGCTCGGACCCGATCAGCGCGCGCGCGACCGGTGCGCGCACAGCTTGCTTGAGTTCCAGCGAATACAGCGGCACCAGGCCGCGCAGCCAGCGGTCCAGCATCGCCGGGGTGTCGCGTTGCACGTGATCGAGCAGATCGCTGAGGAAAGCGTCGGTATCGAAGCTCCAGTATTCCGGCTCGGGCGTTTCGTCGCCGGCGGCGAAGGCGACGTCGGTGGCGACGGCAATGGCGAAGGTGTCCGCGCTCGCTTCGGCTACGGCGTCGCTGCGCGCGCTGGCAAGCACGGCGAGTTCGCCTGCGTCGGCACCGACTGCCTCGTCGTCTCGCTCGTCCTCGTCTTCGTCGTGCTGCCAGGCCTGGCGGTTCGCCGCCAGCGCCAGGCAGCGCTGGTAGACCTCGTTGAGGCGCTGGAATCCGGCCGGGTCGTCGTCGGGCCGCGTCGTACGCAGGCGCTGCGCATAAGCGCGCTTGATCGCACGCTCGTCGGCGTCGCGCGGCAGGCCGAGCACGGCGAAGGGGTCGTGCATCGCGCGTGTCAGGTCGTGTGCATGCAGCGAGCGACCGCGATCGCGGTCATCACCAGCACCCAGATCACGCCCGGCGGCAGCCCTTCGCGACGGTGCGGCTCGCTATCGCGCCGGCCGAACAGCAGGCGTATGGCGGCGCTGTCCTCCGGCGTGACCAGAGCGCGTCGTTGCAGAGCCTCGATCTTCGGTTCCAGCCAGGCGCGCGTTTCGCCGACCTCGTCCAGGCCGAAGAAATGCAGCAAGGCGGCGAGGTGGCGCGGCGGCAGGTTGGGTTCGTCCTGCAGTTGCGCGATCACGCTGGGCGCGTACATCTCGCGTGCGCCGATCGCGTAGAAGGCCGGGTGCGACTGCAGCCAGCCATGGATGTCCTCGGCGCTGCCCAGGCTGGAGACTTCGAACAGCTCGGCGACGAACTGCTTCGGATCCGGGAAAGCCGAATGCTCGTCGTCCGAATATTCGGAGTACGGACCTTGCTCATCGGCCTCGTCGGCCGCAATGGCGGCGGGCGAGGGCGCCGGTTCCACGGCTTCGGGCGTATCCGCCTCGTCGCTCTCGTCGTCGTGAGCGTCGTAGTGGCGCCGCCAGGCCAGCCAATCCAGGCAGGCCCGGTAGGCTTCGTTCACGCGCTGGAACCGCTCAGGATCCTGATCGGGGCGCGCCTGGCGCAGCGCGGCCGCGTAGGCGCGCTTGACCTCGCGCTCGTCGGCATCTTGCTCCAGTCCGAGCTCCGAAAACGGATTCATGCGTGGCCCTGGCCCTCGATCTGGTCCAGGAACTGGCTGAACTCGCCGCGATGCTCGGAGATCACCCGCACGTCCTGGCCGTCGAGCACGCTGCGGAACTGCAGCAAGGCCGATTGCAACTGGTCGCGCGCCCACAGCAGTTCTTCGTACAGGCGTTCGCCGCGCGCGATCAGGGCGATGTTTTCCTGCTGGTCGCGCGGATGCACCTTGAGCGCGGCCAGCACCGCCAGGCGCGCGCGGATCTCGTCGGCGCCGAGCACGCCGGGGTTCTTTTCCAGCACCACCTCGCGGGTCAGGCCGGTCGACAGCGCCGTGGCCTCGACCTGGAGCAGGCCGTTGATGTCGTAGGTGAAGCGGATATCGACCGGGTTCTCGTTGCGGCGCTTGGGCGGCAGGTCGACCGAGACGCTGCCCAGGCGCACGTTGTTCTCCACTCGCGGGCTCTCGCCCTGGTAGATCTCGAACTCGACCTCGCGCTGGCCGTCGCGCAGCGGGTAGTAACGCTCGACCCGGCTCACCGGCACGGTGCTGTTGCGGTGGATGATCGGCGAGAAGATGCCGCTGGCGTGCTGGCCGTTGCCGGTCTCCTCGGACGTGTTGACGCCCAGGGTGTGCGGGCAGACGTCGGTGAGGATGATCTCCTCCAGCGATTCGTCGCGCGCCTTCATGCCGGCGGCGACGCAGGCGCCCAGCCCGATCGCTTCGTCCGGGTTGACGTGGCGCAGCGGCAGGCGCCCGAACATGCGCGAGACCAGGCGCGCGGCCAGCGGCATGCGCGAGGCGCCGCCGACCAGCACGATCTCGTCGAGTTGGTCCGGGCGCAGCTTGGCGTCGCGCATGGCGCGTTCCAGCGGCGCGCGCAGGCGCTGCACCAGCGGGTCGCACAGCTGCGCGAACGCGTGCTCGTCCATGCGCCAGCGCCGCGGCTGGCCTTGCAGCACGATCTCGACCTCGGCTTCGTGACCGTGCGCGAGCTCGCGCTTGCCCAGTTCCAGGCGCCGTTCCAACTGCGCCAATTCGGCCAGCGACAGCCGCTCCAGGCCGAGGTCGTTATCGCGCAGGAAGGCGTCGCGCATGCAGCGCGAGAAGTCTTCGCCGCCGAGGAAGTTGTCGCCGGCGCTGGCGTGGACTTCCATGATCCCGTCGTACATCTCCAGGATCGAGACGTCGAAGGTGCCGCCGCCGAGGTCGAACACCAGGTAGCGGCCCTCGCTGCGCTGCTGCAGGCCGTAAGCCAGGGCGGCCGCGGTGGGTTCGTTGATCAGGCGCTCGACCCGGATCCCGGCCAGTTCGCCGGCGATGCGCGTGGCCTTGCGCTGGCTGTCGGAAAAGTAGGCCGGCACGCTGATCACCGCCTCTTCGACCTTGCCGCCCAAGTGGGCCTCGGCGTCGGCGAGCAGCGACTTGAGGATCAGCGCCGACAGCTCCTCGGGCCGGAACGCGTGCTTGCCCAGGCTGGTGCGGCGGTCGGTGCCCATCCAGCGCTTGAACGCGCCGACGCTGCGCTGCGGGTGCGAGACCATGCGCTCCTGGGCGGCGCGGCCGACGATGATCGCGCCGGCGTCGTCGACGCTGACCACCGAGGGCGTCAGCAACTCGCCCAGTGCGTTCGGGATCAGGCGGGGGCCGTCCGGGCCGTAACTGCCGATCAGGGAGTGGGTGGTGCCGAGGTCGATGCCGACGATCATGGGTGCGATGTATGAGGCTGCTTGGTCGGGGTCATGCAGGTCGTGAGCGTCGCGTCCGCCGATCGGTGGCGGTCTGAGCGTCGCGCGTCCTGCGCGTAGATCGAGAAGATACAGCGCCGCGGGCTCGCTCGGCACGCTGCGCAGGCGCGGCCATGGGCGCCGCCCGATACAGCGGCGGCCGATCCTGAGCCGGAGGTGGGTGATCCAGGCCTTGCTCGCCGGCTGGCTGGGGGCGGGTGGCGAGCGCGGCGCGACCGTAGGCGGTGAACCGGAACCTGAGATCGGGCGCGGGGTCGGGTAGCTCCCGCAAGCGGCGCTCGAGTCTGTTCCCGGGCCCCACGGACTACATCCGGAACACGCCGAAGCGGGTGCGGTCCTCGATCGGCGCATTGAGGCTGGCCGACAGGCCCAGGCCGAGCACGCGGCGGGTGTCGGCCGGGTCGATGATGCCGTCGTCCCACAGCCGCGCGCTGGCGTAGTAGGGGTTGCCCTGCGATTCGTACTGCTCGCGGATCGGCGCCTTGAAGCTCTCTTCCTCTTCCGGCGTCCACACCTTGCCGGCGGCCTCGATGCCGTCGCGGCGCACGGTGGCCAGCACCGAGGCGGCCTGTTCGCCGCCCATCACGCTGATGCGCGCGTTCGGCCACATCCACAGGAAGCGCGCGCCGTAAGCGCGGCCGCACATGGCGTAGTTGCCGGCGCCGAAGCTGCCGCCGATCACCACGG
>CAMLID010000044.1 GCA_946480055.1 uncultured Lysobacter sp.
CTGGAAATCATGCTCGACGGCCCGATCGGCGCGGCCGCGTTCAACAACGAGTTCGGCCGCCCCAACCTGGTCGGCTATTTCCGCAGCTTCGAACTGTCCGAAGGCGGCCACGCGCGCGCCTACGACAAGCCGATCATGCTCGCCGGCGGCCTCGGCGCGATGGACCGCATCCAGGTCGCCAAGCTCGGCCTCAAGCCCGGTCACGCGGTGATCGTGCTCGGCGGCCCGGCGATGCTGATCGGCCTCGGCGGCGGCGCCGCCAGTTCGGTCGCGTCCGGCGACAGCGCCGAAGACCTGGATTTCGCCAGCGTCCAGCGCGACAACCCGGAAATGGAGCGTCGCTGCCAGGAAGTGATCGACCGCTGCGTCGCGCTCGGCGAACGCAATCCGATCGCGTCGATCCACGACGTCGGCGCCGGCGGCCTGTCCAACGCGATCCCGGAACTGCTGCACGATTCCGGCCTCGGCGGCGTGATCGACCTGGCGCGCGTGCCCAGCGACGATCCCTCGCTGTCGCCGATGCAGTTGTGGTGCAACGAATCGCAGGAACGCTACGTGCTTGGCCTGCCGGCCGACCGCGTTGCCGACTTCGCCGCGATCTGCGAGCGCGAGCGCTGCCCGTTCGCGGTGGTCGGTTACGCGACCGCGGAAGAACGCCTGGTGGTGGGTTACGGCGCAACCGTCGAAGCGGTCTACGGCGCTGGCGCCGCTGCCAACGCGGATTGGTCGATCGACCTGCCGATGGACCTGCTGTTCGGCAAGCCGCCGAAGATGCATCGCGACACCCGTCGCCCGCCGCCCGCACCGTGGCCGGCGCTGCAGTGGAACGGCCTGGATCTGCATCAGGCCGCGCTGCGCGTGCTCGCGCATCCGACCGTCGCCTCCAAGCAGTTTCTGGTCACCATCGGCGACCGCAGCGTCGGCGGCCTGACCGCGCGCGACCAGATGATCGGCCCCTGGCAACTGCCGCTGGCCGATTGCGCGATCACGCTGTCGGGCTTCGAGGGTTATGTCGGCGAAGCGATGGCGATCGGCGAACGCACGCCGCTGGCGCTGCTCGACGCCGGCGCCGCCGCGCGCATGGCCGTGGGCGAGGCGATCACCAACCTCTGCGCCGCGCCGGTGGAATCGCTGAACCGGATCAAGCTGTCGGCGAACTGGATGGCCGCGGCCGGACACCCGGGCGAAGACGCGCTGCTGTTCGACGCGGTCAAGGCCGTGGGCATGGAGCTGTGCCCGGAACTCGAACTGAGCATCCCGGTCGGCAAGGATTCGCTGTCGATGCAGGCGCAATGGCAGGCCGACGGCGTCGCCCACAAATCGGTGTCGCCGGTGTCGCTGATCGTCAGCGCGTTCGCGCCGGTGGTCGACGTGCGCCAGCAACTCACTCCGCTGCTCGCGCGCGAGCCCGAGAGCGAGCTGTGGCTGATCGGCCTGGGCGCCGGCAAGCAGCGCCTCGGCGGTTCGGTGCTGGCGCAGTGCCATCCGCACGCAGCGGGCAACGGCAACGGTGACGGCCTGCCGGCCTTCGCCGGTCTGTCCGCCGACGGCGACCGCGACGATCTGGGCGTGCCCGATCTGGATCACCCGCAGCGCCTGCGCGATTTCTTCGAACTGATCCGCGACGCGCGCGAAGCCGGCCTGCTGCTGGCCTATCACGACCGCAGCGACGGCGGCGCCTTCGCCGCGCTGTGCGAAATGGCGTTCTGCTCGCGTCTGGGCCTGGACATCAGCCTCGACGGTTGGGGCGAGGATCCGTTCCGCACCCTGTTCAACGAGGAACTCGGTGCGATCGTGCAGATATCCTCCGAGGACCGCGCCGAGTTCGCCGACCTGGTCGCGCGCCACGGCCTGATCGACTGCGCCCAGCGCATCGCCAAGCCGGTGCTGAGCCGGGTCGAAGGCTCCGCCGCCGCGCCCGCGATCCGCGTGCGCGAGGACGGCGAGACCCTGGCCGAATGGCGCTGGGACGAGCTGTTCGATGCCTGGTGGTCGGTCAGCCACGCCATGCAGAAGCTGCGCGACAACCCCGACTGTGCCGACGAGGAGCGCGCGATCGCGCGCGACTTCGCCGCGCCGGGCCTGAAGACCAAGCTCAGCTTCGATCCGGCCGACGACGTCGCCGCGCCGTTCATCAACCTGGGTGTGCGCCCCAAGGTCGCGATCCTGCGCGAGCAGGGCGTCAACGGCCAGATCGAGATGGCCGCTGCGTTCGACCGCGCCGGTTTCGAAGCCTTCGACGTGCACATGAGCGACCTGATCTCCGGCCGCGTCTCGCTGCAGGACTATAAAGGCTTCGCCGCCTGCGGCGGTTTCAGCTACGGCGATGTGCTCGGCGCCGGTCGCGGCTGGGCCACCAGCGTGCTCGAGCGCAGCGCGCTGCGCGATGCCTTCGCCGCGTTCTTCGCGCGCGAGGACAGCTTCTCGCTCGGCGTCTGCAACGGCTGCCAGATGCTGGCCCAGCTCAAGCCGATCATCCCCGGAGCCGAACACTGGCCGCGCTTCCTGCGCAACCGCAGCGAGCAGTTCGAGGCACGCCTGGGCTTGCTGGAAGTGGCCGAGTCGCCGTCGCTGTTCTTCCGCGGCATGGCCGGTTCGCGCATCCCGGTGTCGGTGGCGCACGGCGAAGGCCGCGCCAGCTTCGACAACAACCTCGACCAGAGCGCCGCCGATATCTCGCTGCGCTACGTCGACGGCGAAGGCCGCATCGCCGAACGCTATCCGCTGAACCCGAACGGCTCGCCCGACGGCATCGCCGGCCTGACCTCGCGCGACGGTCGCGCGACCATCCTGATGCCGCACCCCGAGCGCACCCTGCGCAGCGCCAACCTGAGCTGGGCGCCGCGCGACTGGACCGGCGACTCGCCGTGGATGCGCATGTTCCGCAACGCGCGGGTGTGGGTGGGGTAAGCACCGGCATAGCGATCTAGAAAAAAGCGAAGGGCGTCCGCGAGGGCGCCCTTCTGCTTTTTGCCGTCGCTCGCTCGGTTGCGCGGGTCGATGCGTTGGTATCGCAATGCGACAACCGTGATCGAATCGAAACTTCGAACGCAACGTCTGCGCCGAAGCGTGTACGTGTTGCGCCGAGTCGTGATCTTCCGCGTACGCGGTCTGCGTAGTGCCGAATGCGATGCGCGCGCGGAAGAAAATTCGCGCGTCCGCTGCTGCGTTCAAGCGTGCGTTCACTGCGCCGAATCGAACCCCCTTGAGCGCCGACGCAACCCACAATGCGTCCACACGATCGGGCGATGCCGCCCGGTCTTACATCGGGCCAGGGATCAAGGGGAAGGCCGTGCGATATCTGATCGGGGCGTTGCTTACTCTCACTTCGTGCGCGGCGTACGCGCAGAAAGCGCCGTGGGAGGAATACGACAAGCTCATCAAGTCGGCGCAGACCATCAAGTCTGAGGGCCCGACCTTGTTCGGCGATTCCGTCAACCTCTATACGGGCGCGACTTCGTTCGCGACCGTGGATGTGTCGATACCCGGCAACTTTCCGATTCCGGTGGCGCTGGGGCGGCGTTTCTCGCCGCAGAGCGACGCGCGCAGTCGACCGTTTGGCGACTGGGATTGGGATGTTCCCTACATCAGCGGCATGTTCAGTCGTGCCGAGGGCTGGGTGCTGGGAACTTCAGCGGCCACTGCCAGTGCGAATCGTTGCTCGTTTCCCACCAGTCCCGAGACGGCGCGACCGCCGTCGGTGAAAGTGCAAAGCTCGACGCCGGCCAGCGCGCCGGCGGTGCAGCCCTGGGAGTACTGGAGCGGCTATAGCATGTCGGTTGCCGGCGGCAATCAGGAGTTGCTGGTCGCGACGGCCGAGACGCGGCCGCGCCCTACCGACGGCGGAGTCTATCCGTGGGTCACCAACAAGCATTGGCACCTGTCCTGCGTGCCGAGCTTGCAGAGTGGGCAAGCCGGCGAGGGCTTCATGGCGCATTCGCCGGACGGTACCCGCTATCGCTTCGACTGGATGGTCGCGCGCCCCTCGGACGATCTGTTGAAGCCGGTTATGAGTCAGGGTGCCGTCCTGCAGCGGCCGGTGCCGCGCGACGAGATTCGTTTGTATCCGACCCGCGTCGAGGATCGCTTCGGCAACTGGGTGGCGTACGGTTGGAGCGGCAACCAGCTGATGACGATCAGCTCCAGCGACGGACGTCAGCTCAGCCTGAGCTGGGAAAACGTCAACGGCTACGACCGCGTCGTCAAGGTCGCGACCAACACCGGCCGGGAGTGGAACTACGGCTATTCCGCGTATTCGCAATTGACCGCGGTGACGCTGCCGGACAGCAGTCAATGGATGATCAATTTCGGCGCGCTCTGGGGGCCTCCGATCTACGATCCGGCCGAAGAGACCATGACCGACGGCAGGCGCGTACCGCTTCAGGATAAGGCGGTGTATTGCTCGTGGATGCGCGTACTCAGGCCGTGGACGCGAACCGCGACCATTCGTCATCCGTCCGGAGCCAGCGGCGAATTCGTGTTCCAGACGATTCGCCACGGCCGCAACGAAGTGCCGTTCGATTGCATCATTCCGCCGAATATGGGGCCGCGTCCGGAGCCCGACTTCCAGCCGGGCGACGACACCTTGAATGCCATGATCCCGGCGCGCTTCGACGTGCTGGCCTTGCGCACCAAGCGGGTCACCGGTCCGGGCCTGCCGTCCAGCGCGTGGACCTACGACTACACCACGCCGACCGGCAACTGGGAGGGCGACTGCCCGAGCTGCGCCACCACCAAGGCCACCACCGTCACCGGTCCTACCGGCGATCGCACGGTCAGTACCTATGGTGTGGTCTACAACGACAATGAGGGGCAGTTGCTGAAGACCGACGTCTACGCCGGCAGCACCGTGCTGCGTAGCTCGACCACCACCTATCTCAGCAACGCCGCCGCGCCGCAGCAGGCGTTCGCCGATCGCATGGGCGTCAGTCCGCAGATCCGCCTGGATTCGTTCTCGTCCGAGCGCCAGCGGCCGACGGTGTTCAGTTCGGTGCAGCAGGACGGCGTACGTTTCGATACCGCCTACGAAACCTTCGACGAGTTCGCCCAGGTCACGCGTACCGGGCAATCGAGCACCCTGGGCTACAGCCGCACCGACCTCACCGAGTACTTCAACGACAAGGCGAAGTGGGTGATCGGTCAGGTCCAGCGCCAGACCAACTTCAACACCGCTGCGATCCCGTCGCGCACCGAGTTCGACCCCGCCACCGCGCTGCCCGTGCGCACCTTCGCCTACGAGAAGCCGCAACAGACCCTGGCCTACAACACCGACGGCACCCTGGCTTCGGTGGCCGACGGACGTGGACTGACCACCGCCGTCAGCGACTGGAAGCGCGGCATGCCGCAAATGGTGCGCTTCCATGACGGCACGCAGAAGCTCGTGGGTGTGGACGGCAACGGCTGGATCGGATCGGTTACCGACGAGAACGGCTATACCACCGGTTACGCCTACGATCTTATGGGCCGCATCACACGCGTCACGCCGCCCACGGGCGATGAGGTGGCATGGCTGGAGACAGTGCTGCAGTTCGAGCCCATCGCCCAAGCCGAGTACGGGGTCGAAGCCGGCCATTGGCGCCAGGTCGTGACCACCGGCAACCGCAAGAAGGTCGTCGTCTTCGACGCCCTGTGGCGCCCCGTCGTCGAGCTCGAAGAGGATGCGTCGAACCCGAGCGGCACCCGTCGTTGGAACGCGAAGCGCTACGACGAGGAAGGCCGCACCGTGTTCGCGTCCTATCCGCGCAATCCGTTCGTCGATGGCGAGACGACGTTCTCCGATGCTGCGCTCAAGGGCACCAAGACCAGCTACGACGCCTTGGGCCGACCGACGCGCAGCGTGCAGGACGGCGAAGAAGGCCCCTTGACTACGGTGATCGACTATCCGGCCGGCTTCAAGCGCCGCACCACCGACCCGCGCGGTATCGCCACCAGCGAGAGCTTCGAGGTTTACGGCACGCCGAGCTACGACGCGCCGAGGCAGATCGATGCTGCCGAGAACACGGTCGACAAGGCCCGCACCACGATCGTTCGCGACGTGCTGGGCAACACCAAAGAAATCGCGCGCGGTCCGGGCGGTTGATCCGGCGTTAGCTCAGGGGACCGCGGTCCGCGCGTCAGCTCGGGCCGCGGTAACGGCATAGAACAGCAGGCCGGATTCGGCCAACAGGTCGGTTTATGTACAAGACACGCAATGTGATGCCCCAAGGGCGGGCGTCGAAGGCGTCGCAGCGGATGATGTTGTGGCTATGGTTGCTGCTGGCGACGTTGCTGCCGGGGCTGGCCGTCGCCGCGGCAGGGCCGACGCTGAGTTTCAGCTACCCCGCCGCGCCGGAAATGAATTTCGCTGCGCCGGCCAACGTCAAGGTGTTGCTGAACGCCACGGCAGGCTGCGGCCCGATCAGCATCTTCGTCTCCGGTCCGGGGCTGGATACCTCGATCAACAACGGCGACACGCTCAGCAATCTGCCGCCCGGGCGCTACTTCATCGACGCCTATTTCGAAATGTGCGACCGACGCTGGCTCGAAACGCCGGTGAGCAACGGGCGTGCCTTCAACGTCCTGGGCGGCTCGATCACCGCCTCGCCAGGCACCTGCACCATTCCATGGGGCGGTAGCAGTTGCACGTCGACGATCAACTGGAGCTCGAACGCTCCCAGTGCGCAGATCTGGTACTCGCTACCAGACGGCAGCGGCATGTCCC
Organism: uncultured Lysobacter sp.; assembly: GCA_946480055.1. The sequence goes on from CAMLID010000044.1 coordinate 6,701, forward strand.
TGTGGACGCAGGGACAGAACGGCTCGGCGCTGGCCGGGATCGACACCCGCGGGCGGCGCTTCTATCTCAAGAGCGGCGATCTGACCCTGGCGACGGTCGATGTCGGTGCGGTGCCGACCAATAACGCCGCACCCTCGGTCGTTCTGACCGCACCGGCGCAGAATCAGGTCTTCCTGGCCGGCAGCGCCATCGCGCTCACCGCGAACGCCAGCGACGCCGACGACGGCGTGCAGCGCGTGGAGTTCCTGGTCGACGGGATCAAGATGGGCGAGGACACCAGCGCGCCCTACGAGCTGCATTGGACCATGCTCGAAGGCGGTCACTCGGTGACCGCGCGCGCCTTCGATACGCGCGGCGCCCAGACCACGTCGGCGGCGGTGAACATCATCGGCAACGGTCCGCCATCGGTGGTCTTGACGAGCCCGGCCAACGGCACCACGTCGGTCCTGCCAGGCGGCTTTCTGCTGAAGGCCAACGCGAGCGATCCCGACGGCATCGCGCGGGTCGAATTCGTCGCGAACAACGTCGTGGTGAACAGCGACACCGTCGCGCCCTACGAATTCCAGTGGTCCGGCGTGGGCGTGGGTACGCACACGGTCCACGCGGTGGCGACCGATGGACGTGGTAGCCAAACCGCATCCGCAGTGGCGACCGTTACCGTCACCCAGCCGCCATCCGGTCCGACCGGCGTTGCGCGCCGTTACGTGTACGACGCATATCAGCAGCTATGCAAGGTGATCGAGCCCGAAACGGGCGCCACCGTGATGGGTTACGACGCAGCCGGCAACCTCGCCTGGTCGGCCGCCGGCCTTGACTTGCCGGATCAGAACAACTGCAACACCAACGAAGGCTATGCGTCCGGCCGCCGCGTCGACCGCGGCTACGACCAGCGCAATCGTCTGCACACCCTGGCGTTCCCTGACGGTCGTGGCAACCAGACCTGGATCTACACGCCCGACGGTCTGGCGAAAGAGGTAAGCACCAGCAACGACGGCCCGGACCAGGGCGTGGTTGTTAACGCTTACGCCTACAACAGGCGTCGTCTGCTCAAATCCGAAGCGCTGAGCCAGGCCGGCTGGTACACCTGGACCAGCACCTATGGTTATGACGCCTACGGCAACCGCAACGGCTATACCACTCCCGACGGTTTGCCGGTCAACTACACCAACAACGCGCTGGGTCAGCCGGTTAATGTCTCTTCGAGTTGGGGTAACCACGCCACAGGCATCAGTTACTACCCCAACGGCGCGATCAAGGAGTTCACGTACGGAAACGGCATCGTCCACACGCTGACTCAGAATGCGCGTCAACTGCCGAACTCGAGCGCCGATGCCGGCGTGACCAGGTTGGATTACACCTACGATCCCAACGGCAACGTCAATAGCATCCTGGATCGGGTGCGCGGCGACACCTACAGCCGCTGGATGACCTACGACTATCGCGACCGTCTGACCGCCGCGGGTTCGTGCAGCTTCCTGGGCGATTGCTGGCACCGCTTCACCTACGATCCGCTCGACAATCTCAAGAGCTGGACCCTGGGCGGCGTCAAGGATCACGCCACCTATTACTACGACGATCGCAATCGCCTGATCAATATCCGCAACAGCGCGGGCGCGGCGGTGCTCGGCCTGGGCTACGACGACCAGGGCAATCTGGAGAACAAGAACGGCCAAGCCTACCGGTTCGACTACGGCAACCGACTGCGCAGTGTCGTCGACAAGGAAACCTATCGCTACGACGCTCATGGCCGGCGCGTGACCACTGGGCGTCCCGATTCCACATTCGCCCAGTCGTTCTACAGCCTAGACGGTCAACTGTTGCTGCGCGAGGACCATCACCACGGCGAAGCTCAGAACGACGACCACCCTGAGCTGAACATTCCGCACGTCTATTTGAACGGCAGCCTGCTGGCGACGATCGAATGGAATCGCGCGGCGGGCAACGGTCAGCTCAAGTACTACCACACCGATGCACTGGGCAGCCCGATCGCGGTCACGAATGCCGTCGGCGCGGTGATCGATCGCACCGACTGGGAGCCGTTCGGTGCGGCGATCGGCAAGCCGAGCTACAACGGCGTCGGTTACGCCGGGCATGTGATGGATGGTGCGACCGGGCTGATCTACATGCAGCAGCGCTACTACGACCAGAGCGTTGGGCGCTTCTTAAGCGTTGATCCTGTTACGGCCGATAAGGTTAAAGGATCGAATTTTAATCGTTATTGGTATGCCAATAACAATCCTTACAAGTTTGCGGACCCTGACGGTCGTCAAGCCAAAGAGATGGGGCGATGGATTCGTGCTATGTGGGATAACGACGGGGATTTCGACAAAGCAGAGAAGCAGGTGAAGGAACAACACGAGATGGACAAAAGAATCCTCAACCTGTTAGTCGATATGACTCCGGCCGGCGCTGCGAAGGATGCGATTGAGATTACTATTAAGTTGGCTAACGGTGAGGAAGCCCTTGGGCAGGCAACGGGTTCTGTGGCAGGTGACGTCGCATCTCAAGTGACTGAGCATGTTCTGGATGGAAAGGTTGGAGATGGCCTTGCCTCGTCGGCGGGTGCAGTAGTTGGAAAAGTTGTCGGTGACGCTGTCGAGTCGAAGATTGATAAGGAGCTAAGCGGCAGTCCCGTTAAGGGAGGGGTCGACGGGAAGATCGAGCCGCAGCGAGATGCGCAAGACAAGATCGGTGACAAGTGATCAGCTCGACGGCAATGGCCAGGGCTGCTATGTCGAGGGCCCTTGTCTTCGCCGTCGTGCTTTTTGCCTTGCGATTCGCTGTGGGTGTTCTCGTAGGAGCCGGTGATGGTGCATCTGGTTCTCAGATCGTCCACCGGTATGTGCTGGAGTACGTCCTCGATTCGGCCATCGTTATAGCGGTGTTCGCGAGGCTAGCAGCCGTACAGGTCGCCTCGCCCTGGCGGCAAGCCCTCTTCGTCGTTGTGCTGGAGGAGGTGTTTGGAGCCGTCTTCAGTGTTGCCGTATTCCATGATGTCGTCCGCTCGCCTCTATGGATGTTCGACTATCTCGTTCTGGCCTTGTCGCTCTCGGTAGGAATGTGGATCGGGCAAAAATTCGCGTATCGCGTCCGAGAGAGCCGAGACAAACGCGATAGCGCTTGATTGAGTCGAATGTGTGAGCGCCGGGGCATCGCAGGGTGCTTTCGCCTTGGTTGTAGGCGCCCAAGGCAGGGCGGCGCAGAAGCCGGGGATGGTGTCCGGGCAGCCGCGCCGCGCTACGGGATAGGGCGTTCCACGCTGTCTCACAGTGTTGTCGGGTTCCGGAGACAGCGTCCGGGTTTCATGAGCGCCTCGGAGGGGCCCTGGGCATCAGAGGGCCAAACGAAACTGCTAAAGTCCGGGTTCACGCGCAGGAGGGTGACGTGAACGCAGTAGCCACCAATATGGGATCGCCCGGGGCTCCGGAACCCGGGCCGTCCACCGTCGAGGCCGGGGCCGGAGGCCCGCAGGCCGCCGTAGACGCGGCCATCGTCGAGGCCCTGCTGGCCAAGGGCCGGCTCAAGGAGCCGGACCTGGCGCGCGCGCGCCGCCTGCAGGAGGAAACCGGCGGCAGCCTGCTGGCGCTGTTGGCCCGGCTGGGCCTGGTGTCCGAGCGCGACCACGCCGAAACCGTGGCGGCGGTGCTGGACCTGCCCCTGGTCAGCGTCAAAGACGCACCGGAATTACCTCCTGAAGGCGTTGCTCTGACACCAAAATTCATGAAGCAATTCGCCGTTTGCCCGGTCCGCGAGACCGAGCAGGCAGTCGAAGTGCTCATGGCCGACCCGCAGGACGTTTACACCCTGGACGCGCTGCGCCTGGCCACCCAGCGCGATATCCGCCCGTACGTGGCGCTGCGCTCGGAGATCGGCGACCTGATCGAGCGCTGGCACGGCCAGGGCCGCAGCGCGATGGGCGCGATCATCGAGACCGCCGAAGGCGAGGGCAGCGGCGACCTGGACGACGTCGAGCACCTGCGCGACCTCGCCTCCGAGGCACCGGTGATCCGGCTGGTGAACCTGGTGATCCAGCGCGCGGTCGAGCTGCGCGCGTCCGACATCCACATCGAGCCGTTCGAGAACCGCCTGAAGGTGCGCTACCGCGTCGACGGCGTGCTGGCCGAGGGCGAGAGCCCGCCGGCCAACCTGACTGCGGCGGTGATCAGCCGCATCAAGATCATGGCCAAGCTCAACATCGCCGAGCGCCGCCTGCCGCAGGACGGCCGCATCATGCTGCGCGTTCAGGGCAAGGAGCTGGACCTGCGCGTGAGCACGGTGCCGACCGCGCACGGCGAGTCGGTGGTGATGCGACTGCTGGACCGCGAGACGGTGGTGTTCGATTTCCACAAGCTGGGCTTCACCGACAACTTCCTGCCGCAGTTCCAGAAGGTGCTGGATCAGCCGCACGGCATCTTGCTGGTGACCGGCCCGACCGGCTCGGGCAAGACGACTACGCTGTACACCGCGCTGAGCAAGCTCAACACCAGCGACGTCAAGATCATCACCGTCGAGGACCCGGTCGAGTACCAGATCGAGGGCATCAACCAGATCCAGGCCAAGCCGCAGATCGGTCTGGATTTCGCCCACGCGCTGCGCTCGATCGTGCGTCAGGACCCGGACATCATCATGATCGGCGAAATGCGCGATCTGGAAACCGCGCGCATCGCGATCCAGTCCGCGCTGACCGGCCACTTGGTCTTGAGCACGCTGCACACCAACAACGCCGCCGGCGGCATCACCCGTCTGCTCGACATGGGCGTCGAGGACTATCTGCTGACCTCGACCATCAACGGCATCCTGGCCCAGCGCCTGGTGCGCCGGCTGGAGCCGACCCACGCCGAGAAGTACCCGGCCTCGCCGGAGGAAATCGACAAGTTCGATCTGCGCCGTTACCAGCCGCAGGGCGAGATCTTCCTGTACCGCCCGCGCGGTTCGGCGCTGGCGCCGACCGGTTACCACGGCCGCACCACGATCATGGAATTCCTGGTCATGAACGACGAGCTGCGGCGCGCGGTGATGCGTCACGCCGGCATGGGCGAGATCGAGCAGCTCGCGCGCGAGGCCGGCATGCGCACCATGTACGAGGACGGCATCGCCAAGGCGCTGGGCGGTTACACCACGATCGAGGAAGTGCTGCGCGTCACCGAGGACGCGTGACCGCATAGCGGCCGCGCGCGACATCCACAGAGGCAGAGCGTATGAAGATCGCAACGGTAAGGATATCGGGCGTGTGTCTGCTGGCAGCTGCGCTGGCGTTGGCCGGCGCCGCTCAGGCGGCGGGCAAACCCGCGGCGAAATCGCTGGGGAAGGCCGCGCTGCCGGCCGGTTTCGCGATCGGCAAGGGCCAGCCGCCGCTGACGCTGAAGGTCGACGTCGCCGACGGCCAGGCCAAGAGCACGGTGGTGAGCGACGCGGCCCAGGCCAACGTCACCGCCAGCGGCAGCGCCGACGACGGCGAAACCATGCTGACGATCCGCCACGATCTCGCGGTCGCGCTCAAGTTCGATCTGTACGTGTCGTCCGACGGCGAGCGCTTCGAGTACACCAGTTCCTGTGCGGTGACGCCGGGCATTTCCAGTTTCGAAATGTGGTCGCGTCCGATCCGGGCCTTCGCGCTGGGCAACCCGCGCGTGGTGCCGGCCGGGCGTATGGCCTGCGACTGAGCCGCCGATGCCCCTGTACCACTACAAGGCCCTGAACGCCCGCGGCGAAATGCTCGACGGCCAGATGGAGGCGGCGACCAACGCCGAGGTCGTGCAGCGCCTGCAGGAGCAGGGCCATCTGCCGGTCGAAGCCAAGCTCGCCAGCGAATCCAGCGGCGCGTCGGTGTGGAAGGGGCTGTTCAAGCCCAAGCCCTTCGCCGGCGCGCGTCTGGTCCAGTTCACCCAGCAGTTGGCGACCCTGCTCGGCGCCGGCCAGCCGCTGGACCGGGCGCTGACGATCCTGCTGGAACTGCCCGAGGACGAGGCGGCCCAACGCACCGTCACCGACGTGCGCGACGCGGTGCGCGGCGGCGCCTCGCTGTCGGCGGCGCTGGAGCGCCAGCACGGCACGTTCTCGCGGCTGTACATCAACATGATCCGTGCCGGCGAGGCCGGCGGCAGCATGCACGAAACGCTGTCGCGCCTGGCCGATTACCTCGAGCGCAGCCGCGCGTTGCAGGGACGGGTGATCAACGCGCTGATCTACCCGGCGATCCTGGTGGTGATGGTCGGCGCGAGCCTGCTGTTCCTGCTCGGCTACGTAGTGCCGCAGTTCGCGGCCATGTACGAAAGCCTGGACGCGCCGCTGCCGTTCTTCACCAAGATCGTGCTCAGCATCGGTCTGTTCGTGCGCGACTGGTGGGTGCTGCTGATCGCGACGCCGGCGCTGGCGGTGTGGTGGTTCGACCGCAAGCGTCGCGATCCGGTGTTCCGCGAGGCGCTGGACGGCTGGCTGCTCAAGCGCAAGTTCGCCGGCGCCCTGGTCGCCAAGATCGAAACCGCGCGCCTGGCGCGCACGCTCGGCACCCTGGTGCGCAACGGCGTGCCGCTGATGACCGCGCTGGGGATCGGCCGCAACGTGATGGACAACCGCGTGCTCGCGGCCGATGTCGAGGCCGCGGCCGAGGAGGTCAAGAACGGCGTCGCGCTGTCGACCGCTCTGGGCAAGGGCAAGCGCTTCCCGCGCCTGGCCCTGCAGATGATCCAGGTCGGCGAGGAGTCCGGCGCGCTCGACACCATGCTGGTCAAGACCGCCGAGACCTTCGAGCACGAAACCAGCCTGGCCCTGGACCGCATGCTGGCGGCGATGGTGCCGGTGATCACGGTGGTCCTGGCCGGCGTGGTCGGCACCGTGGTGTTGGCGGTGCTGACGCCGCTGTACGATCTGACCAATGCGATCGGCTGAACGCGGGGCCGCGGAACTGCGACGGAGTTCCCCGTTCAGGCTTTCGTGTCGGGTCCGGATCGGCGCGATTCCGCCGTTTTGAACGCAAGCTGTACCGCTTCCCGCGCGGCTGTACCGGCGCCGGGATCGCGGCACAGAATCGAGCTGGACCTCGTCGCTCCGGAACCGTTCCGGCGAGCGGCGGTCGAATCGGAGCCCGGGGGCAACGGAATCGTTCCTAGCAGGGCCGCCTCTTCTGTGTACCCAACCACCTACGGATGAACGAAATGCGAAATCCCCGTTCCCTGCGTCGCCCGTCCGCCGCCCTGCAGCGCGGCATGAGCCTGATCGAAATCATCATCGTGATCGTGCTGATCGGCGCGGTGATGACGGTGGTCGGAGCCAAGGTGTTCGGCGCCAACGACAATGCCAAGTTCAAGCTCGCCAAGACCCAGGTCCAGACCCTGGCCGGCAAGGTCGAGTCCTTCCAGATGGACACCGGCCGCCTGCCCGGATCGCTGGAGGAACTGGTCAAGGCGCCGTCCGACGCCAGCGGCTGGCTCGGTCCCTACGTCAAGGAAAGCGACCTCAAGGACCCCTGGGGCCATGCGATCGAATACCGCTCGCCCGGCGAAGGCCGCGACTTCGACGTAGTGATCCTGGGCAAGGACGGTAAGCCCGGCGGCACCAGCGTCGACGGCGACATCAAGTTCGAGTAAGCCGCCGATGAAGCAGTTGCGGCATCGCCCTTCCGCTCCCGCGAGGGGAGACCGGGGCCCTGCCGCGGCGCGGGCGGCCGTGGCGCCGCCACGCGCGGCGCGCGGTTTCACTCTGCTGGAAATGCTGCTGGTGATCGCGCTGATCGCCGCCATCGGCGTGTTGGCGGCGTTTGCGTTCACCGGCGGCATCGCCGGCATGCAGTTGCGCAGCAACGCCAAGGAAATCGCCGCGCAGCTGCGCTACACCCGCACCCAGGCGATCGCGACCGGCAACAAGCAGACCTTCACCATCGATCCGAGTGCGCATACCTGGACGGCGCCGAACGGGCGCTCGGGCGAGATTCCGAAATCCCTGAAAGTGTCCTTCGTCGGCGCGCGCCAGCTGCAGCCGCGCGACGGCGAGGGCGCGATCGCGTTCTTCAACGACGGCGCCTCCACCGGCGGCCGCATCCAGATCAGCGCCAAACGTGCGGCCTGGAACGTCGACGTGACCTGGCTCACCGGCGAGGTGCGGCTCAAGCGCACCGAGGCACGCCCATGAGCGTCGCGCCGCTGCGTCGGTCCGGCTGGAGCGCACCGCGTGCGGCGCGTGGCTACACCTTGATCGAAGTCATCATCGCGTTCGCGTTGCTGGCGCTGGCGATGACGCTGTTGTTGGGCACGCTGACCGGCGCGGCCCGGCAGGTGCGCTGGTCCGGCGACGCCGGGCGCGCGGCGCTGCATGCGCAATCGCTGCTGGACCAGGTCGGTGTGGCCGAGCCGCTGACGCCGGGTCAGCAAAGCGGCGACTTCGAGGAAGGCCGCTACCGCTGGACCCTGGGCGTCGCGCCCTGGCGCGACCGCGCCGCGGCCGCGGCGGCGCAGCCGGTGGACGTGAACGGTCCGCAATTGTTCGAAGTGACCCTGGCGGTGGAGTGGGGCGACGGCGGTCCCGCGCAGCGCTTCCAGTTGCGCAGCCTGCGCAGCGCGCTGCCCGGCGCCGAGGCGGTGCTGCCATGATCCGCGCGCCGCGTTCCTTGCCGCGCCGGCAGGCCGTCGCCGGCTTCACCCTGATCGAGATCCTGCTCGCGACCGTGTTGCTGGCCGCGGGCCTGGCCTTGGCGTTCGCGACCCTGTCGGCCGCGACCCAGACCGCGACCCGCGGCGAAGCCATGGCCCAGCGCAGCGAACGCCAGCGCGCAGTCGAGGGTTTCATGCGCAAGCGCCTGACCGCGACCCGGCCGGTGCCGTTCGGTTTCGACCAGGCCAGCGCGCTGCCGCAGCGTTTCATCGGCGATCCCGACCGCATGCGCTTCGTCGCCGACCTGCCGGACTACCTCGGCCGCGGCGGCCCGTATCTGCACGATTTCGCGATCGAAAGCGACGGCGATCGGACGCGCATCATGCTGTCGCTGTCGATGGTGCTGGCCGGCCAGACCGTCGAGGAAGAACAGGAGCGTCCGCCGGAGTTGCTGGTGGAAGGGCTGAAGTCGGCGCGCTTCCGTTACCGCGCGCTGGACGAGACCGGCAAGCTCGGCGATTGGCAGGAACGTTGGCAGGCGGTCGAGCAATTGCCGCTGATGGTCGAGGTCACTTTCACCGACGCCGACGGCCACGACTGGCCGCCGCTGGTGGTGTCGCTGCCGCTGGCCGCCAGCGCCGCGCGCGGCATCGTGCCGGGGCAGATATGAGCGCGCCGCACACGCCCGCGTTCCAGCGCCAGCGCGGTGCCGCGTTGCTGCTGGTAATGTGGCTGATCGCGATGCTGACCGCGCTGATCGGCAGCTTCGCGCTGATGGCGCGGGTCGAGAATCTGCAGGGCCGGCTGTTGGTGCGCGGCTTGCTTGCGCAAAACGCTGCACGCGCTGGCATGGAATATGCGTTGACGCGGGTGACCCAGAGCGATCCGCGCCTGCAATGGCGCCCCGACGGCACACCGTATCGCTGGTCCTACGCCGGCGCCGAGGTCGAAGTGAAGCTGATCGACGAGAACGGCAAGGTCGATCTCAACCAGGCCGATCCGGCGCTGCTGACCGCGCTGATCCAGGGCGCCGGCGGCATCGAGCAGCAGGCCGATGCGGCGCGGCTGGCGTCGGCGATCGCCGATTGGCGCGACCCCGATCCGCTGACCCAGGTCTCCGGCGGCGCCGAAGATCCGGACTACGCCTCCGCGGGCCTGCCCTACGGGGCCAAGGACGCCGAATTCGAAAGCGTGGCCGAACTGGAACAGGTGCTGGGCTTCACTCCTGCGCTGTACGCCAAGATCGAGCCCTACCTGACCGTCTACAGCGGCCGTTCCCAGCCCGATCCCGCGTTCGCTGCGGCACCGGTGTTGGATGCGATGGGTCTAAATGGTGCCGATGTGATCGCGCAGCGCGGCCGGCGTAACCCAGATGGCACACCGATGCCGGGTGGGGGCCTGCCCGGGCAATTACCCGGGCTCGTCGGCGAAGGCAGTGGCACCTATAGTATCGACAGCCGCGCGCGGCTCTCCGATGGCCGCGAGTCGGTATTGCGAGTAGTCGTGCGCGCGGGAGGCGGTGCCGTGCCAGGCATGGCCTATACGCCGTTGCGTTGGGAGGAGGGAGCTTCGCCACGATGAACTCGCAAGTCGAAAGCCGGCCTGGAAGCTGGCAGACGGACAATCCGTTGCGACGCCTGGGCGGCCGTTTGATGCCCGGCGCGGGCGGTTTCCTGTCGTGGTGGGGACGCAATCTCGCCGCGTGGCTGCCGCTGCGCGCGCGCCAGGCGCTGGGCATGGACCGCGGCCGTCTGCTGCTGCAGGTGCAGGGCGAATCGCTGTCGCTGCGTTTGCAGCGCGGCGCCGAACTGCGCGAGCTGGGCGTATTGCCCGGCTTGGCCGACTTCGCCGTGGCCGACCTCGGCGCGCTCACCGCCCCGCACGCCGTCGGCGCACGCAGCGACGATCCGCTGGCGCCGCTGCTGCCGTCCGGCCTGGCCGATCTGCCGCGCTGGCTGCTGCTGCCGGCCGCGAGCAGCCTGCGCCGCCGTCTGACCCTGCCTGCCGCCGCGGCCGAACGCCTGCGCGACGTGGTCGGTTTCGAAATCGACCGCCAGACCCCGTTCACCGCCGACGCGGTCGCGTTCGACGCGCGTGTGCTCGCGCGCCGCGACGGCGACGGCCAGCTCGATGCCGAACTGGTCGCGGTGCCGCGCCAGGTCCTGAACCCGCAACTGGCCGCGATCGGTCCGCTCGCCGACAGCCTGGCCGGCGTCGACGTCGCCGGCGCCGACGGTGCGCCGCTGTCGGTGAATCTGCTGCCGCCCTCGCAGCGGCGCAGCCACAGCGATCCGTTCCGGCTGTGGAACCTGGTGCTGGTCGCGGTCGCGCTGATCGCGATCGCCGCGACCCTGTGGCAACTGCTGGCTAATCGCCGCAGCGCCGCCGACAACCTGGAGCAGACCATCGCCAGCCACGCCGCCGCCGCGCGCAGCGCCGCCGCGCAGCGTCAGGAACTGATCGCGCTGATCGAAGGCCAGGCCTTCCTCGACCGCACCAGCGCCGAGCGTCCGAGCACGGTCGAGCTGATCAACGAACTCAGCAAGCGCCTCCCCGACAGCACCTATCTGGAAAAGCTCGCGATCGAGGACAACAGCCTGTTGCTGATCGGCCTCAGCCGCGAAGCCTCGTCGCTGATCGCGCGCCTGCAGGGCACGCCGCTGTGGCGCTCGCCGGCGCTGACCGGCGCGGTCCAGCCCGATCCGACCAGCGGCCGCGACCGTTTCACCCTGACCGCCGAGATCGGTCCGCCGCGAGCGGAGGCCGCCCGTGGCCAATGACCTCAAAGTCGGTGGCATCGAACGCGACCGTTGGGTCGCGCTGGGCCTGTTGTTGGCCGCGCTGGCGCTGGCCTACGCAGTGCTGGTGCATCCGTGGTGGACCGTGCCGATGATCGAGGCCAACGAACGCCTCGACGGCCTCAAGGAACGCGAACTGCGCCAGCGCATGCAACTGCAGCAGGCGCCGCAGGTGCAGCAGCGCCTGCAGCAGGTGCGCCAGCAACAGGCCGGCCGACCGGGTTTCCTGCCTGAGGCCAGCGCCGAACTCGCCAGCGCCGCGTTGGTGCAGCGTCTGGAAAACGTGGTCGCCCAGGCCAGCCCGGGCAACCGCAGCTGCCGCATCGACAACCGCTCGCCGCTGGCCGACAACTCGCGCCGCGACCGCTACGCGCGCGTGGTGGTGCAGGTGCGCCTGCGCTGCGGCACCAGCGAGACCGCGGCCGTGCTGCATTCGCTGGAAAGCGGATCGCCGCGGCTGTTCGTCGGCAACCTCAATCTGCTGTCGGCGCGCGGCTACTTCGTGCCCGGCACCGGCCGGCCTTCGTCCGATGGCGGCATCGACGTGAGCTTCGACCTCTACGGCTACCTGCGCCCCAGTCCTGCCGCGGCCGCCGCACCCAAGACCGCCAACGTCCCGGGGGCCGTCAATGCGTCTTGATGCCGCCAGCCCCCGCACCTGGCTGCTCGCCACCGTCGCCGGCTGGGCCGTGCTGGTCTGGCTGCTGGCCCTGGCCGGCATGGGCCGCAACGCGCAGTTGCTGGACGATGACGCCAGCCTGGTCGCGACATTGCCGCAATCGCGCGCGCCGGCCAAGCCGCGGGTCGGGCCGCTGACCCAGTACGCCGACATCGGCGCGCGTCCGCTGCTGATGGACGACCGCCGCCCGCGCGCCTTCTTCGTCCAGGGCAAGGGCGACGAGGCCGCGCAGGCCAACACCTTCGACTACGTGCTGAGCAGCGTGCTGATCACGCCGGACCTGAAGATGGCGATCCTGCAGCCGGCCGACGGCAGCGAGTCGGTACGGGTCAAGCTCGGCGACGTGCCCGAATCGCATCCGGCCTGGCGCCTGACCGCGCTGGAGCCGCGCAAGGCCGTGTTCGAAGGCCCCGAAGGCCGGCGCGAGATGGACCTGCGCGTGTACGACGGCCAGGGCGGACAAGCGCCAACCGCGATCGCCGTGCCGCCGCCGATCCCTGGCGCGCCCTCGCCCGGCGCGCGCGCGCCGCAACCGCCGCAACCGCCACAGGTGCAGCCGCAGCCGCCGGGCCGCAACGCCACCGCCGCGCCGATGCCGCAGCAGCTCAATCCCGGCCCGGCCAAGCCGGCCCCCAGCACCAACCCCGTCGATACCTCCGGCACCGAACCGATGACCGAGCAGGCACAGATGGAAGCCATCCGCAAAAGGATCGAGGCGCGTCGCGCCCAATTGCGGCAACAGCAAGCCCAGCAACCCCCGGCCAAGACGCCGTGAGAGTGAACGCATGAAGCTACGTCACAACCCAATCGCGTCCCGTGCCCTCGTCGGCCTCACCATCGCCAGCCTGCTGGCGGCCTGCGCCAGCGCGCCGGTCGCCGACATACGCCGCGACGCCGATCCGGCGGCGCTGCGCGGCAAGGCCGGTACCGCCGGCACCGCCGCCTCCGACGACGTCTCCTCGCAGCCGCTGGACGATAAGAGCCGGGGGCCGCGTCCGCAGATCCGTCGCGGCAGCGGCCAGGTCATCAACCGCAGTGCGGCCGCCGAAGCGCCGCCCGGCATCGGCGCCACCAGCGGCTCGGCCACCTTCAACTTCGAAGGCGAATCGCTGCACGCGGTGGTCAAGGCCATCCTCGGCGACATGCTCGGCCAGAACTACGTGATCGCGCCGGGCGTACAGGGCACCGTGACCTTGTCGACGCCCAAACCGGTCAGCCCGGCCGCGGCGATGAACCTGCTGGAAATGGTGCTGGGCTGGAACAACGCGCGCCTGGTCTACAGCGGCGGCCGCTACAACATCGTGCCCGCCGACCAGGCCCTGGCAGGCAACGTCGCGCCGCGCACCGGCTCGGCCTCGACCGCGCGCGGTTTCGAAGTGCGCACCGTGCCGCTGCGCTACATCTCGGCCACCGAGATGGAGAAGATCCTCAAGCCGTACGCGCGCCCGAACGCGATCGTCAACGTCGACGGCGCGCGCAACGTGATCAGCATCGGCGGCAGCCGCGCCGAGCTGGAGAACTACCTGCGCACGATCGAGATCTTCGACGTCGACTGGCTGTCGGGCATGTCGGTGGGCGTGTTCCCGCTGCAGTCGGGCAAGGCCGCCAAGGTCGTGGCCGACCTGGAGAAGGTGTTCGGCGAGCAGAGCAAGTCGCCGGTCGCCGGCATGTTCCGCTTCATGCCGCTGGAAGGCGCCAACGCGGTGCTGGTGATCAGCACCCAGCCCGACTACCTCGACGACATCCAGCAGTGGCTGGAACGCATCGACGGCGCCGGCGGCGAGATGCAGCTGTTCACCTATGAGCTCAAGTACATCAAGGCCAAGGAACTGGCCCAGCGCCTGTCGGAAGTGTTCGGCGGCGGCCGCGGCGGCGGTGGCGATTCCGGCGCCGGCGCGCCCTCGCTGATGCCCGGGCTGGAGCCGGTCGAACTGCAGGACGGCGCCAACGGCTCCACCGCCAACATCGGCGGCAAAGACAGCGGTACCGGCGGTACTGGCGGCGGCGAAATGTCGCTGGGCTCGCGCCAGAGCGGCAACGGCAGCGTGACCCTGGAAATCGACGGCGCCCGCGTGGGCGTGGCCGCGGTCGAGGAGACCAACTCGCTGCTGGTGCGCAGCAGCCCCGGCGCCTGGCGTTCGATCCGCGATGTGATCGACAAGCTCGACGTCATGCCGATGCAGGTGCACATCGAGGCCCAGGTCGTGACCGTGACGCTCACGGGCGACCTGTCCTACGGCGTGAACTGGTTCTTCGAGCGCGCGGTCACCGACAACGGCCTGCCCGACGCGGTCGGCCGCACCACCTGGAGCACCCTGGCCGGCAGCATCAAGCCCGTCACCGACGGCAGCGGCGGCCTGGGCTGGACCTTCCTCGGCCGCAACGCCGCGGCGGTGATCAGCGCGCTCGACGCGGTCAGCGACGTGCAGCTGCTGCAATCGCCGTCGGTGCTGGTGCGCAACAACGCCGAGGCCACGCTCAACGTCGGCAGCCGCATCCCGATCTCGTCGGTCACGGTCAACCCGGGCTCCAACAACGACAACACCTACAGCCAGGTGCAGTACCTGGACACCGGCATCATCCTCAAGGTGCGTCCGCGCGTGAGCAAGGACGGCATGGTGTTCCTGGACATCGTCCAGGAGGTCAGCAGCCCGACCGGTGTGGCCGACCGCAACGGCAACGTCCGCATCGACACCCGCAAGCTCAAGACCGAAGCCGCGATCCAGAGCGGCGACACGGTGCTGATGGCGGGCCTGATCAGCGATGGCGTCACCCGCGGCTCGTCCGGCTTCCCCGGCCTGAGCCGGATCCCGGTGATCGGCGGCCTGTTCGGGCGCCAAAGCTCGAAGAACGAGCGCCTGGAGACCATCATCCTGCTGACCCCGACGATCGTGCGCAATCCGCAGGAGTCGCGCGACCTGACCGACGAATACGGCCGCCGCTTCCGCGCCCTGGAGCCGCTGCAGAACAAGCCGCGCCGCAACAAGTGACCGCGCAGGCACCGGCTTGACGGATCCGCGAGCGATCGCGGATCGTCTGCGCATGCCGCCAGAACTGCCCATCGTCGTGGTCCCGGTCGGCGTCGACGACGACGCGCTGGACGCCTGTCTGGCCGCGCTGGACGCGTGCACGCCGCCGGGCACCCGGGTCTGGCTGGCCGACGACGCCCAGGCCGGGCCGCGCGGCTACGCCATCATCGAACGCTGGATGGCGCGCACCCCGCTCAAGGCCGATTGCACCCGCCGCCAGCGCCCGATCGGCGAGGCCGCCCACGTCAGCGAAGTGCTGGCCGCCTGCGGCGACGCCGACGTCGCGGTGCTGGCGCCCGACGCGATCCCCGCGCCGGGCTGGCTGACACGCCTGAGCGGGTGCCTGGCCAGCGACGGCGCGATCGCGACCGCGACCCCGTGGAGCAACGCCGGCGAGGCTGCGTCCTGGCCGCGCATCGGCGAGATCGCCGCGGTGCCCGCCGACCTCGAACGCCTGTCGCGCGCCGCAGCCGGCATGCCCGCGCTGTATCCCGAACTGCCGGCCGCGATCGGCCACGCCGTCGCCCTGCGCGGCAGCGCGCGCAAGCGCGCAGGCGGCCTGGACGGCGCCAGCTACGGTTCCTGGTACGCGGCGCTGATCGATCTGTCCTTGCGCCTGTCCGGCCTGGGCTGGCGCAACGCCCTGTGCGATACCGCCTTCGTCGCCCGTCGCGGCGAGGGCGGGCCCTACGACGGCGACATGGACCACCTCGCGGTGCGCTGGCCGGACTGGCATGCGCGCCTGGCGGGATTCTTGATGAGCGATCCGCTGCACGGATCGCGCGAACGACTGACCGGCCTGCTCGACGGCGTCGGCCCACCGGATCCGCAACGTGACCTCTTCACCTGACTCCAGCTCATCTGGCTCCAGCCCATCCGATCCCGGCGACGGCATCGCCGCGATCGTCGTCAGCTACCAAAGCGCGGCCACCATCGACGACTGCCTCACCCGCCTGCGCGCCGCGCAGGGCGTGAGCGCGATCCGTGTGGTCGACAACCACTCCAGCGACGGCACTCTCGAAATCGTCCAGCGCCACGCGGCCGGCGACGCGCGCGTGCGTTTCATCGACAACCCGGACAATCCCGGCTTCGGCGTGGGCTGCAATCAGGGCGTGGACGATCTCGGCGACGCGCCGGCGGCGTGGCTGGCGTTCGTGAATCCCGACTGCCTGCTGGAAGCCGACGCGCTCGCGCGCCTGCGCGCGCTCGCGACGCCGCTCGGAGATGCCTTGCTGGGCGCGGATCTGGTCGACGACGACGGCGTGCGCGACGGCGCGGCGCGGCGCAACGATCCCGATTTCGCCGGCATGCTCGCCGGCGTGCTGACCAGCGCGCTGGGCCGCGCTCCGCGCTCCGCGCTCAATCTCGCCCCCGACGACAGCCAGCCGCTGCAACGCGTGCAGGCCGTATCCGGCGCCCTGATGCTGATGCCGCGCGCGCTGTTCGCGCGCATCGGCGGTTTCGACCCCGGCTATCGCCTGCACGCCGAGGACCTGGACCTGTGCCGGCGCGCGCGCGAAGCCGGCGCCGTGGTCGCGGTCGCCAACCGCGTGCGCGTGCTGCACGTGCGCGGCGTTTCCAGCCGCTCGCGGCCGCTGTTCGTGGAGTGGCACAAGCACCGCGGCCTGTGGCGCTACTTCAGCAAGTTCGAAGCCGGCCGGCGCGGTATGTGGACCCGCCTCGGCGTGTTCGCCGCGATCTGGCTGCGGTTTCCGATCGCGGCCGCGCGCGCCTGGCTGCGTTGAGCGCGCGGCGATCGCGGCTGCTCAGAGTTCGAGCAAATCCCGTCCGATCACCAACTCGCCCTTGAAGTAGGGCGACACCGCGTCGCGCCAGACCTGGTCGCTCAGCGAGGCGTCGCCGCCCGGCACGAAGTGGCTCAGCACCAGGGTCTTCACTCCGGCCTCGCTGGCCAGGCGCCCGACCTGCTCGGTGGTGGTGTGGCTGTCGAGCAGGTGCTGACGCAGCCGAGCCGCCTGCGCCTCGCTGGCGATCAGGCGTTCCAGCGCAGGCAGGTACATGACCTCGTGCACCAGCACGTCGGCGCCGCGCGCCAGTTCGACCAACGCCGCGCTGGGTCGGGTGTCGCCGGAGAACACGATGGAGCGGTCCGGCCCGTCGAAACGGTACGCGAACGCGGGCGCGACCGGTGGATGCTCGACCAGCGAGGCGGTGACCTTGACCCGCTCGTCCTGCATCACCACGCCGTCGCGCCGCAGTTCGTGCGCGCGGATCAGCGGCGCCAACGGCGGCCGCCCCTCGTCGGCGATGCGGGTGCGGATGTCGCTGTCGTTGAGCTGCAGGAACTGCCGGGTCATGCGCTTGAGCGGCGGCGGGCCCCAGGTATCGACCGGACGGCGCAGGTCGGCGGCCCAGGCCAGCCATAGCAGGTTGCCGTAGTCGGCGTTGTGATCGGAATGGTGATGGGTGATGAAGACGTCGCGGATCGCGCCCAGCGACAGTCCGGCCAAGGCCATCTGCCGGGCCACGCCGTTGCCGCAGTCGATCACGTAGACCGCATCGTCGATCACCACCGCGCTGGCGGGCGCCGCGCGCAGCGCTTTGGGCGTCGGTCCGCCGGCGGTGCCGAGCAGGACCAGGCGCGTGCGTTTGCGGGCGATGGAAGTGGCGAGCGCCGGTGCGGCTGGCCAGGCGCCCGCGGCGAGCGCGAACGGGGCAGCGGCGAGCAGTCGGCGACGAGTGGCATCGGCGGGATGATCCATGCCGGCAAGCCTAGCGCGAACGCGCCGCGCCGATCATGACGAAAACGCGATGGCTCACATTGCCGCGTGGCTTGCGCCGGACGAGGCCGGCGTGCCGCTTCAACGGTGGCGGTTGATCTCGTCGCGCAGCGACTTCGCTGCCAGCGCCGCGGCGTCGGCGTAGTCGGCGCCGCCGGACGCGTACAGGATCGCGCGCGAGGAACTCACCATCAGGCCAGTGCCGTCGGCAGTCTTGGCGTTCTTCACCACCGCCTCGACGTCGCCGCCCTGGGCGCCGACGCCGGGCACCAGGAACGGCACCTCGCCGACGATCGCGCGCACTTCGCGCAGCTGTTCCGGCCAGGTCGCGCCGACCACCAGCGCGCAGTTGCCGTGCGCGTTCCACTCGTGCGCGACTTTGTGGGCGACGTGCTGGTACAGCGGACGGCCGTCGACGACGAGGTCCTGCAGGTCGCCGGCACCCAGGTTGGAGGTGCGGCAGAGCACGATCACGCCGCGTTCGGCGCGGTCGAGGAAGGGCTGCACCGAATCGCGGCCGAGATAGGGGTTGGCGGTGACCGCGTCGGCGCGGTAACGGTCGAAGGCTTCGCTGGCGTAGTGCTGGGCGGTGCTGCCGATGTCGCCGCGCTTGCTGTCCAGGATCACCGGAACGCCGGGATGTACGGCGTGGATGTGCGCGATCAGCCGCGCCAGCGCGTCCTCGGCGCCGAGCGCGGCGAAGTGCGCGATCTGCGGCTTGAACGCGCAAGCGTACTGCGCGGTCGCGTCGACGATGTCGCGGCAGAACGAGAACACGGCGTCGGGGTCGGCGGAGAAACTCGCTGGGAACTTGGTCGGCTCCGGATCGAGGCCGACGCAGACCAGGGTATCGGCCTGGGACCAGCGTTGCTTCAAGGCGTCGATGAATCGGCTCATGGCGAGTCCTGTTGGTCCGCGAGGGGCGGTGGCGGAGAAGATGGGGTCGCCTCTCCGTAGCTCGGCGGTTTCGGCAGCGCCGTAAGGCGGATCACGATGGGCGGTGCGTCGCCGCGTTCCAGCGCCTTGTGTGTGGTCGTGTGCCGGCCGATACCGAAGTCGGGATGCTGGGCGATCAGCTCGATGGAAAAATCGCAGATGCAATCCATCCGCTGCAGGCGGAAGCGTCCTTGCGCGTCGGTCCACAACACCGGGTCGTACCGGTCGGCTTCATCGGATACGTACAAGTAAACCGGAACTTGCGCCATCGGCGTACCGCTGGGGCCGACGACTTGGCCGGACAACTGCAAACCACCGTCGCAGCCCGCCAAGAGCAGGCAGGCTGCGACCAGTAGACCGGCCAGGCCTCGCGTCACTTAAGCGCCTTGAAGCGCAGACGATGCGGCTTGGCGCCTTCCTCGCCCATGCGGCGCTTCTTGTCTTCCTCGTACTCGCGGTAGTTGCCCTGGAAGAACTCCACGTGCGAGTCGCCCTCGAAGGCGAGGATGTGCGTGGCGATGCGGTCCAGGAACCAGCGGTCGTGCGAGATCACGAAGGTGTTGCCCGGGAATTCGAGCAGGGCGTCTTCGAGCGCGCGCAGGGTTTCGATGTCGAGGTCGTTGGACGGTTCGTCGAGCAGCAGCACGTTGCCGCCCTGCAGCAGGGTCTTGGCCATGTGCAGACGGCCGCGTTCGCCGCCCGACAGCGAGCCGACCATCTTCTGCTGGTCCTGGCCCTTGAAGTTGAAGCGGCCGATGTAGGCGCGCGACTGG
>CAMLID010000045.1 GCA_946480055.1 uncultured Lysobacter sp.
GAGGGGCGCGGTCGCGGCTCACGCCGCTCCTACATAGGCGCTTCGGGAGGTGCGGTGTTGGTGGGAGGGGGCCGGTCGCGGCTTACGCCGCTCCTACCCCAAGGCGTACGCGGTGGCGGTGGGTCAACGCAGCGCTTCGGCCAAGCCCGGCGGGTACAGGGCGGTGTCGGGGTCGGCGGCGGTGCCGCGACGGCGGACCAGGGCCTGGCGCACGCGTTCGGCGTCGGCCGGGGTCACCTCTTCCTCGATCATCTCGACCTTGCCCGCGCTGAGGCTGGCGATCGGCAGGCCGTCGCGGAACAGCAGGCGCGCGCCCGGCAGGCGGGCGACGCGGTCGCCAGCCAGCACGGTGCCGGCCAGGTTGAGCGGGTCCATCGCCGAGACGCAGATCAGTTCGCCGCTGTCGGGGCGTTGGCGCACCTTGCGCAGCGCGCCGATCGCGTCGGGCAGCGCGAACTGTTCGCCCGACATGCCGTTGACGAAGCGGCCGCCGCGGATTTCGCCGCGCGCTTCCCAGCGCCGGTACACGCGCAGCAGGTCGCGCCACGGCGGCAGCCAGTTGGCTTCGCGCTCGATCAGGCGCCAGAACACCACGCCGTAGCGGTTCAACAGGCTGCGCGCGGCGTGTTCGACGGTCTCGGCGTCGATGGCCGGCGCGGGCAAGCCGTCGTCGGCCGAACGCGGGGTCAGCGACCAGCGGCCGGCGTCCTGGATGCCGAACATCGGCGTGCGACGGCTGCGGCCGCCGCGCGTGCCTTCGCGCTTGGACGGCGGCACCAGCAGCGCGCGCAGGCCGGCGTAGCTGTCGCAGGTCACGCGTCCGCGCGCGACCAGTTCGCCCAGCGCCTCTTCCAGCTCGGTCTTGAGCAGGTGCGCGCCGCGTTCGAGTTCGTCGAAGAAGGAAGCGCCGCGCACGCGCAGACAGTCGACGACCTTGGCCGCGCGCGAGGACAGCGGCGCCTCGTCGGCGCGGCCGGCGGTCAGCGACGACCACACCGCCAGGTCGCGGCGCGGCAGCAGCACGATCGGGGTCTGCCGCACCGAGGGCGCGGCGGTGTTGCTGGCGGCGTCGGTGCGCGCCGGACGCAGCCGTGCCCAGGTCACGCGGCCGGCGCCGCACAGGTCGTCGAGCCAGGCGCTGGCGTAATCGGCGATGCGCGCGCTCAGCAGCTCGCTTTCCCAGGCCGCGGCCGGAGCCTCGTAGCCCTGCAACTGAGTCAGCACCACCTCGACCGCATCACGGCCGCTCATGCGGGTGGCCGCGGACACGCGCTGCCAGTCGAACAGGAAGCGCACGAAGTCGCGCGGCGACACCGGTTCGATCTCGCGACGCAGACGGCCGACGGTGTAACGGTGGATACGCGCGAGCAGGTGGCGCTCGCACCATTCCTCGTCGCCGCCTTCGCTGCTGTCGCGGCTGAAGCGGCCGCGCATCACATAGCCCTCGGTTTCCAGCCGCGCCAGGGCGATCTCCACCGCCACGCTCGGCTGCCGCAGCGATGTCGCCAAGGCCGGCACCGTGGCCGGGCCCAGGCCGGTCAGGCGCGAGCGCAGCCAGTCGGCGAGCACGGCCTCGGCCTCCCAGGCGGCTGCGGCGTATTCGGCGGGCACTTCGACTTGCGGCGCCCAGCGCGCCTCGGGGAACAAGGCGCGCGCCTGCGGCAGGGTTTCGGTCGCGATCCACAGCGCAGCTTCGTCACCTGCGTCGAGGGCGACCTGCAGCCGGGTCGCGCGGCCGGCTTCGGCCAGGGCCTGCAGCCATGCCAGCCACCCGTGCGCGCGTGCCTCGCCGTCTTCCACGTAGCTCAAGCCGATCAAGGCTTCGTGCATCTCGTCGGCGTTGCGCACTTCCGGCCAGGCCTCGGCGCGGACCGCGGCGATGGCTTCGGGATCGAGGCGGCCGAGGTCGTCGGCGCTGTCCGGATCGGCATAGCGACGGCTCATCACCGCCTGGGTGCGGCGCTCTTCCAGCGGCGCGTCGTCGAGGAAGGCGTAGGGGCGCGCGTTGATCGCCTCGGCCGCGATCGGCGACGGGCCGGTGACGTCGCGCGCGATCACGCCGACCTCTCCGCGTTCGAGCCGGCCCAGCAGCCGCAGCCAGCCGGCGGTGTCCATGGCCTCGTACAGGCAGTCGTGCAAAGTCTGCGCGACCAGCGGATGGTCGGGCACCTCGCGCTCGCCGACCAGGTTCTCGGCGCAGGCGACCTGGTCCGGGAACACGGTCGCGAGCAGATCCTCGCTCTTCATGCGCTGCAGCTGCGGCGCCACCTTGCGCCCGCCGACGAAGCGCGGCAGCGCCAGCGCGGTGGTCGCGTTCCAGCGCCAGCGCACGCCGAACAGCGGTGCGTCCAACAGGGCCTGGATCAGCACGTCCTGGGCGCTGGCGCTGTGCAAGTAACGGGCGACTTCGATCAGCGGGAAGCTGTGGCTGGTCGACAGCGACAGCACGATCGCGTCCTCGGTCGCGGCCGCCTGCAGTTCGAAATTGAACTTGCGGCAGAAGCGCTTGCGCAGGGCCAGCCCCCAGGCGCGATTGATGCGGCTGCCGTAGGGCGTATGGATGACCAGTTGGGTGCCGCCGGACTCGTCGAAGAAACGCTCCAGCACCACGGTGTCCTGGGTCGGCACCGCGCCCAGGGCGTAGCGCGTGCGCGCCAGATAGTCGACCAACTGGCTCGCGGCGTCGTCGCCCAAACCCAGCTCGCGCGCGATCGCGGCCGCGACCTGTGCGTGCACCTGCGCCAGCGTGGCCGGGTCAGGCTCGCCGTGCGCGGCCAGTTGCGCGTCGACCAGACCGCGCAGCCGCGACACGCCCAGCGACAGTTCATCGGTGCGGCCCGGCGCTTCGCCCAGCCAGAACGGGATGTTCGGCGGCGCGCCCTGGGCGTCCTCGACCCGGACCCGGCCCGACTCGACGCGCAGGATGCGGTAGCTGGCGTTGCCGAGCTGGAACACGTCGCCGGCCAGGCTTTCGATCGCGAAGTCTTCGTTGACGTTGCCGATGGTGGTCGATTGCGGCTCCAGCACCACGGCGTAATCGCCGGTGTCGGGGATGGTGCCGCCGGAGGTGACCGCGGTCAGCGCGCCGCCGCGACGCGCACGCAGGCGCCGGTGCACGGCGTCGCGATGGACGTAGCCGGCGCGTGGCCCGCGCCGGGTGGTGAAGCCCTCGGCGAGCATGCGCACGACCGCGTCGAAATCCGCTCGCGCCAGTCGCGCATACGGCCAGGCCTGGGTCAGGCGCGCGTACAGCGCGTCCTCGTCCCACTCGCGCGAAGCGATCTCGGCGACGATCTGCTGCGCCAGCACGTCCAGCGGTGCGACCGGCACTTCCAGTGCGTCGAGTTCACCGCGGCGCACGCAGTCCAGCAGGGCCGCGCATTCGACCAGATCGTCGCGCGACTGCGGGAACAGCCGGCCCTTGGGTACGCCGCCGACGTGGTGGCCGGCGCGGCCGACGCGCTGCAGGAAGGCGGCGATCGCGCGCGGCGAGCCGAGCTGGCAGACCAGGTCGACGTCGCCGATGTCGATGCCCAGTTCTAGCGATGCGGTCGCGACCAGCACGCGTAGTTCGCCGCGCTTGAGCCGTTGCTCGGCATCCAGGCGCAGTTCGCGCGAGAGGCTGCCGTGGTGGGCGGCGACCGCGTCCTTGCCCAGACGCTCGCCGAGATGGCGGGCGGCGCGCTCGGCCATGCGCCGGGTGTTGACGAAGACCAGGGTGGTGCGGTGCTCGGCGACCAGCTCGGCCAGGCGCACGTAGACCTGGTCCCACTGCTCGTGCGACATCACCGCGCTCAGCGGCGACGGCGGCAGTTCCAGGGCCAGATCGCGGCGCTTGTCGTAACCGATGTCGACGATGTCGCAGTCGGGCCTGCCGTCGGCGGCGACCGCGCCGGCGCCGACCAGGAAGCGTGCGACTTCCTCGATCGGCTTCTGCGTCGCCGACAGGCCGATGCGCGCGATCGGGCGCTCGCACAGGGCTTGCAGGCGTTCCAGGGTCAGGGCCAGATGACTGCCGCGCTTGCTCGCGGCGACGGCATGGATTTCGTCGACGATCACCGTGCGCACGGTCGACAGCATGGCGCGGCCGGATTCGGAGCCCATCAGCACGTACAGCGACTCGGGCGTGGTCACCAGCAGGTGCGGCGGTTGCTTGCGCATGCGCGTGCGCTCGCCGGCGGTGGTATCGCCGGTGCGCACCGCGCTGCGGATACCGGGGTCGGGCCGGCCCATGCGCGCGAGCTGCTCACGGATACCGGCCAGCGGTGCGTCGAGGTTGAGGTGGATGTCGTTGGACAGCGCCTTCAGCGGCGAGACGTAGACCACCACGGTCTCGTCGCGCAGCCCGCCCTGCTCGTCGGCCTGGCGCACCAGAGCATCGATCGCGGCCAGGAACGCGGTCAGCGTCTTGCCCGAACCGGTCGGCGCCGCGACCAGGGTATGGCGGCCGGCACGGATCGCCGGCCAGGCCAGGACCTGGGCCTGGGTCGGCGCCGGGAAGGTCGCCGCGAACCAGGCGGCGACGGCGGGATGGAAGGCGGTCAGGGGCATGGCGCGCGGGCGCGGTCGCTGCTGCGGGATTCCGGTGAGGGCCGGTTCCGGTATGGGGGCGGCCGGGACGTTTCGGAAGGATAGCGCCGTGGCGACGGCGCAGCGCCAGGGTAGCGTTCAGCGCTGCGCCGCCTGCTCGGCGGCGTCCCGATTCTGCCCTGCCCCGGTCTCAGCGACTGCGACTGCGCCGCCCGCTCATTGCAGCGGCATCGAGACTTCGCGCACCACCTCGGCGGTCGCCCGGCTCTTGCCGGCCAGGGCGATGTCGGCCAGCGAGACGATGCCGGCCAGGTAGCCCTCGGCGTCGACCACCGGCACGCGCCGGATCCGCGCGCGCTCCATCAGGTCGATGCAGTCGCGCAGGTCGGCGTCGACGCCGACGGTGCGCGCCGGCGCGGTCATGGCGTCGCCGGCGGTGGCGCTGCCGTCGCCGCCGGCCGCGACCACGCGCACGGTGATGTCGCGATCGGTGATCACGCCCAGCGGAAACCCGCGCGCATCGAGCACGGGGATTTCGCCGCAGTCGTAGTCGGCCATCATCTGCGCGACCTCACGCAGCGGCGTGGTCACGTAGCACGAGGCCGGGTTGGGGGTCATGTAAGCACTCACGCTGGCCATGCGGACTCTCCTTCGGGTTCTGGCGCCTGTGTGCCGTACTACCGGCACGGAAATTCTGTAGTCGAACTCGGTAGCGAAACTCGGTAGTGAACCCGGCCCGCCGGTCGGCGGCCCGATGCGGACGAGGCCGGGGCTGCGGCGCGAAACGCAAGCTGGCCCGATCAGCGGCCATGTTGCGGCGATCCGTGTGTACGGCGCGTCCGCGCCGGCCGTTGTATCCTCGGCCCGGTATGCGTCCTTGACGCGATACGCCCTGCGATGCGACATCAACGGAGAGAACGCCATGACGACCAAGCTGGACAAGCCGCTGCGACGCGAACTGGAAATCGGCGACAAGCTCTACACCCTGACGATCGACGGT
Source organism: uncultured Lysobacter sp. (assembly GCA_946480055.1). The sequence goes on from CAMLID010000045.1 coordinate 5,531, forward strand.
GACGGCCTCAAGCTCACTGAGAAAGGACATCGCAAGGGCATCGAACAGAGTTGGAAAGAAATTATCGGCGACGAGAAGAGCGCCTCGCCTCCGGGCGGCTGATCGCCACGGCCGCGACGGCGACGGTTCCCGTCGTCGCGGCCTTCCGCATCGCGACCGAATCGCCGCGATGCCACACGTTACGATGCCGACGCCTGCCGTCAGCGCGTTGACGTCATTTCTTGGCGACCATCAGGCCCTTGGCGTCGACGTTGCGCACGCCCTGCACGCTCTTGGCCACCGCCTTCGCCTTGGTGATCTGGGCCTGGCTGTCGACCTTGCCCGACAGCGAGACCACGCCATTCATCGTATCGACGTCGATCTTGAGGCCCGACACGTCCTTGGCCGCAAGCAGTTCGGTCTTGACCTTGGTGGTGATCCAGGTGTCGCTGACCGGCTGATTGGATTCGCCGGTCGGCGCGGGTTGCGGGTGTTCCTGGGCGACGGCCAGCGCCGGCGCGATCGCGATCAGCGCGGCAGTCAGAAGAGAAACATTGAGTTTGCGAATCGGGGGCATGTGCGTGCTCCTGGGAAGGGATGCCGGCGCGAGCGATACGTTCGGTACGCGGCGGGCGATTGCGGCGATTGCCTGGAAGTAGACCCGGGGACGGAGGCATGGCATCGAGGCGCGATGCCGCGATGACTCGGTGACGATGACTCAGTGGTGGCGCTCGCGACCGGAGCCGGACTTCTTGCCGCCGCCGTCTTGCTTGTTGACGGTCGCCCAGGCGCGTTGCTCGGCGGTTTTCTCGGACACGCCTTCCTTGCGATAGCCCTCTTCGATATGTCGGGCCTGACGCTTCTGTTTGTCGGTGTACGCGGATTTTTCTCCACGGGGCATGGGGACACCTCCCGCCGGAACCATCCCGGCGTGAGTGCGACCCTAGTCCGCATGCGGTAAAGGCGACGCCACGATTGTGTTAGCGAGTCCGTGGACACGGCGCCGCGGTCACGATGCGCTCACGAATGCGGCGCTATCACTCCTCTATCGCAGTCAGGAAGCACGCGCGTGCACCGCCTTTCGCATCGTCGCCACGATCGTGAATGCGCCGGCACGCATGAATGCGCGCGTATTGCGCCCCGCTCCCTGAGGCTCACAGCTTCGGCAGGCGCTGGCGCGTACCCGCGAAACCTTCCCAGGGATCGGCGCGCAGGCGCGCGGCACGACGCTGGGCCTTGGCCAGATCGAACGCGTTGGGCGCGCCGACGCGCGCGAGTTCGTCCCAGCGCAGCGGCATCGCCACCGGCGCGCCGGCGCGCGCGCGCAGCGACCAGCTCGCCACGCTGGTGGCGCCGCGCGCGTTGCGCAGCCAGTCGATGAAGATCCGACCCTTGCGCTTGGCCTTGGACGCGGTGGCGACGTAGCGCAGCGGCGTGCGCTCGACCATCGCGTCGGCGAAGGCCTCGCAGAAGTTCTTGACCGCCGCCCAGTCCGGGCCGCGCTGGATCGGCACCACCACGTGCATGCCCTTGCCGCCCGACAGTCGCGGCCAGCTGCGCAGGCCCAGTTCTTCGAGGCGGTCGCGCACATCGCGCGCGGCGCGCTTGAGTTCGCTCCAGGACACGTCCTCGGCGGGATCCAGATCGAACACCAGCCGGTCCGGGCGCTCGACGTCGTCGACCTTGGCGCCCCAGGGGTGGAACTCCAGGGTGTTCATCTGCACCAGCGCCAGCACGCCGTCGACATCGTCGACGTAGACGTAGTCGGCCCGGCCCGACGACTCCTTCAGCGCGACCGCGTGCACGCCCGCGCCGAGGCTGTCGGCGTGATGCTTCTGGAAGAAGCAGCTGGCGCCGACGCCATCGGGGCAGCGCAGCAGCGAGATCGGCCGCCGCGCCAGCTCCGGCAGCAACCAGGGCGCGACCGCTTCGTAGTAGGCCGCGACCTGGGCCTTGCTGATGCCGTCCTCGGGAAAGACGACGCGTTCGGGATGGCTGAGCTTGGTGGCGGGCATGGCGGCGGTGTCCGAAGGCGGCTTGAGATCGTCGCGCACGCGTAGGAAGCTGGCCTGGCGCACCAGGCCCTCCTTGCCGCGGCCGCGCGAGTGGATGTCGACGGTCAGGCGCGGCGCGACCCAGGTCACGCTGGCGGCGGAGAACGGCACGTGCTCGGGCAGCCTCACGGTCGGCGACTCGCGGCGCAGGGCTTGCAGGCGTTGGGTCAGCGCGCGCAGTTGTTCGTCGCTGAAACCGCTGCCGACGCGCCCGACGTAGCGCAGCCCACCGCGCTCGGAGATCGCCAGCAGCAACGAGCCGAAGCCTTTGCGGCTGCTCTTGGGCGGGGTGTAGCCGACCACGACGAAGCTTTCATCGGCGGCATGCTTGAGCTTGATCCAGTCGCCGCTGCGGCCGCCGCGGTACGGCGCATCGGCGCGCTTGCTGACGATGCCTTCCAGGCCTGCATCCACGGCGGCCTGGAACACCTGCGCGCCGGCGCCGTCGATGTGTTCGCTGAAGGCCAGCAGTGGCGTGGGATCGGCCGCCAGCAGTTCGCGCAGCAGCGCGCGCCGATCGCGCAGGGCGCAGGCGCGCAGGTCGACGCCATCCAGGTAGAGCAAATCGAACAGGACCAGGCGCAGATCGTCGTTATCGCCCCGTTCGAGCTGGCGCTGCAAGCGGGCGAAATCGCTGCGACCGCCCGCGTCCAGCGCGACCAGTTCGCCGTCGACGATGAACTGCGCGGCCGGGAGTTCGCCCAGGGCTGCGATGAGGCGCGGCAGACGTTCGGTCCAGTCGAGCGCATTGCGCGACTCCAGCCGGACCGCGCCGCGTCGGCCGTATCCGAGCATGCGGTAGCCGTCCCATTTGACCTCGTGCAGCCAGTCCTCGCCCGCGGGCGCGGCCGTGCGCAGGGTCGCCAGTTGCAACTCGACCGTGTCCGGCATCGTGGCGACGCGGGCGCCGGCCAGCGCCCGGGTCTTCCAGCGTTTGCCGGCGGTGCGCGGAGCGGCCTTGGCGGCGGCCTTCTTCTTGAGCGCTGGCGGCTTCGGCCTGGCTTCGGTGCGCCCGCGCACCGGTTTCGGCGATCGCTCGAGCAATCCGTCGGCATCGATGTCGCGCGCGTAACGGTCCGAGCGCTTGATCAGCAACCATTGAGGCTGCCGGCCCGAGGGCCGCGTACGCACCAGGGTGTAGCGGCCGTGCAGGCGCTCGCCGTCGAGTTCGAACTCGAGCTTGCCGGCGCCGATCCGCTCCAGGGGATCGCCCTCGGCCGACCAGGTGCCGCGATCGAACAGGTCGACATGGCCGGCGCCGTAATGGCCTTGCGGGATGTCGCCCTCGAAGCCCGCGTAGGCCAGCGGATGGTCTTCGACCTCGACCGCGAGCCGGCGCTCGCCGGCTCGCAGCGAGGGCCCCTTGGGCACGGCCCAGCTCTTGAGCACGCCGTCGACTTCGAGGCGGAAGTCGTAGTGGCGGGCGCGCGCGTGATGCAGCTGCACCACGAAAATCGGCGCGCGGCCCCGGCGCGCCTTCGCCTGCGCTTCGGGCTCCGGGGTCTGACCGAAGCGGCGCTTGCGCGCGTAGTCGCGCAGGCTCACGCGGCCCCCGTGGCGCCGGCGCCCGCCGCGGCCACGTCAGGCGGTCTTCTTGCGCGCCGGACGCCGGGTCGCGCGCTTCTTGGCCGCGGCCTTCTTCGCCGGCGCGGCCTTGGTCGCCTTGGCGGTCTTGGCCGGCGCCTTGCCGCCCTTCTTCTCCAGGCTGCGCTTGAGCAGTTCGGCGAAGTCGATGACGTTGGTGGCGGCGTTCTCCGGCAGCGCTTCTTCGGGCTCGCCCTTGCGACGCACGACCTTCTTGGCCTTGACCCGCTGCTCGATCACTTTGTGCAGGCGCTGGCGGAAGTCGTCCTTGTAGCTTTCCGGCTTCCAGTCCGAGCTCATCGACTTGATCAGCTCTTCGGCCATGCCGACCTCGCGGCTGGAGATCTTCCACTTCTCCAGCTTGCCCTGCGGCAACTTGTAGTCGTCCGGGTCCACCAGCTCCTGCGAGAAGCGCAGGATCACCAGCAACAGCGCGTCGCCCTTGGGCATCACTGCGGCCAGGTATTCGCGGGTGCGGATCACCACCCGGCCGATCCCGATCTTGCCGGTGCGGCGCAGCACTTCGCGCAGCAGCACGTAGCCCTTCTCGGCTTTCTTGCCCGGCTCCAGCACGTAGGGTTTTTCGTAGTACTCCGGCCCGACCGCGTCGGCATCGACGAAGCCGTCGATATCCACGGTTTCCTTATGATCGGGCGCTGCCGCGGCGATGTCGGCCTCCTCGATCACCACGTAGCTGCCCTTGTCGTATTCGAAGGCCTTGACGATCTCCTTCCACGGCACCTCCTCGCCGGTTTCGGCGTTGACGCGCTCGTAACGGATGGGCGCCTTGTCGCGACTGTCGAGCATGCGGAAATGCAGGTCGACGCGGCGTTCGCCGGTCATCAGTTTGACCGGGATATTGAGCAGACCGAACGAGAGCGTGCCGGTCCAGATCGGGCGAGCCATGAGGCGTCCTCCGCGAAAGGGGCCGCCGCGCGCGTCGAGCGAGCCGGCGACCAAGGCGGCCTACTGTGCCTCCGGCGCCGTCGAACCCGGGTGAAGCGGATGAACGCCGGCGAACCTGCGCTCACCCGGTCACGACGGCCGATCGGGTGTGCTGTGCCTTGCCTTCCGTCGACGGGCCCGCGCATGACCCAGCTCCGCGCATCGCCATGGACCTGAAGAGCGGCTACCCCTATTGGGCCGTGCGCAACGGCCTGATGCATGCGTTTCCGGCCCTGGACGGCGATGCGCGCTGCGACGTGGCGGTGATCGGCGGCGGCATCAGCGGCGCGCTGATCGCCGACGAACTGGCGCGCCACGGTCACGAGGTGATCGTGATCGAGCAGCGCGACATCGGCTGGGGCAGCACCGCGGCCAGCACGGCGCTGCTGCAGTACGAGATCGACACCCATCTGATCGACCTGAGCGAACGCTACGGCGAGGACGCCGCCACCCTCGCCTACCGCGCCTGCGGCGATGCGGTGGTGGCGCTGCGCGAGCGTGCGCGCGGCCTGGGCGGAGTCGACTTCGCGCGCATGGACAGCGTCTACTGCGCGAGCAAGCAGCGTCATGTCTACGTGCTCAAGCACGAACTCGCACTGCGCCGCCGCCACGGCTTCGACGTGCGCTGGCTCAATGCCGCCGATCTACACGAGCGCTACGGCCTGCATGCGCCCGGTGCGATCCTCAGCACCCTGGGCGCGCGCGTCGATCCCTACCGCATGACCTACCGCCTGCTGATGCGCCTGGCCCGGCAAGGCGTACGCGTGTACGACCGCAGCGAGATCGCGAGCATCGAGCCCGGCGCCCGCACGGTGCTGCTGCGCACGCCGCAGGGCCAGGCGGTGCGCGCGGCGCAGGTGGTGATGGCGGCCGGCTACGCCGGGCAGCGCTGGCTGCGCCAGCGGCTCGCCCGCAACCACAGCAGCTACGCCTTCGTCACCGATCCGATACCCTCGGCCGAGCTGCGCGGACTGGACCGGACCATGGTCTGGGAATCGGCACGGCCCTATCTCTACCTGCGCGGCACCGGCGACGACCGCATCATCGTCGGCGGCGAGGACGATGCGATCGACGTGCCGGCCAAGCGCGACGCGCGTTTGCACAAGAAGACGCAGCGCTTGGTGCGGCAGGTCGCGCGGCGCTTTCCGGGCCTGGAGCTGACGCCCAGCTTCGCCTGGGCCGGCACCTTCGCCGAGACCGAAGACGGCCTGCCCTTCTTCGGTCCGCACGAGCAGTACGGGCCGCGCGTGCATTTCGCGATGGCCTACGGCGGCAACGGCATCACCTATGCCGAGATCGGCGCCGGGCTGCTGCGCGCCCTGATCGAACGCCGGCCGCATCCGCTGGCAGAGCTGTTCTCGTTTCGGCGGATGGGGTGAGGATCGGGGTTGCGCGGTGGAACAGCCACGGCTCGCGCTTTGGGGTAGGAGCGGCGTGAGCCGCGACTACGAGAACACGCCGACCGCGCAGCTTGCGTCTCTGGCCATGACGAGCTCGCTTCGTTTCGACCGGACTTCGTAGCTTTTGTCGAGCGGCGGTGGCGCGGTCGCGGCTCACGCCGCTCCTACCCCAAAGCAGGAAGCAGCTGCGGATGCTCTGCGGCAACGCGAACGGGCCGCTTTCGCGGCCCGTTCGGTCAAGCTTCGAGGCTAGGGCTAGCGACGCGCGATGCGCGGCTCAGGAGCGCAGCGGGACCAGGGTGATCTCGACGCGGCGGTTCTGGGCACGGCCTTGCTCGGTGTCGTTGCTGGCGATCGGGCGGGTCTTGCCGGCGCCAGTGAGGATGAAGCGGTCGCGGACCAAGCCGCGCGTCATCAGGTAGTTGCCGACCGAAGCGGCGCGCTGTTCGGACAAGCGCTGGTTGACCGCGTCGGTGCCGATGCTGTCGGTATGGCCCGCGACCTCGACGATGGTCTGGTTGTACTCCTGCAGGGTCGAGGCGACGTTGTCGAGCACCGGATAGAACTGCGAATCGAGCTGGGCGCTGTTGAAGGCGAAGGTGATGTTGCTGGGCATGTTGAGGGTGATGTTGTCGCCCTGGCGGACCACGTCGACGCCGGTGCCGGCCATGCGGTCGCGCAAGGCACGCTCCTGACGGTCTTGGTAGTTGCCGACCGCGGCGCCGGCCAGGCCGCCCACGCCCGCGCCGACCAAGGCGCGCTGGCGGCGTTCGGTGGCGTCGTCGCCGCTGAGCAGGCCGGCCGCGACGCCGGCGAGCGCACCGATGATGGCGCCCTTCTGGGTCTTGTTCATGCCGCCCTGCTGCTGCGGGGGCGGATATTGGCCCGGCGGGTACTGCTGCGGCTGGCCGCCGTAGTAGCCACCGCCGCCGGTGGCGCAACCGGCGAGCGCTACGGTCATCGCAGCGGCGGCCAGCGCGATCTTGATCTGGGTTTTCATGGGGTCTTTCCTCAGCTGAACTCGGCAGGGCACAAGCTAATCACGGCGGCGTCGCGGACGGGTGATGGGCGCGGTCGCCAGTTCAGCTGTCAGTTCGGCTGTCGGCCAAGTACGCGGCTCAGGTCGCGGAGCTTCTGTGAGCGCGGCGTGATTCGCGATTGCGCAAGTTCGGTGGCGATTCGCATCGCGACTTACGTCGCTCCGACAGGAAGCGGTTGGGCTTGCGACTGGTTTGCGTGGCTTGCGTCGCCGGTGTGGTGGCGTGGTCGCGGCTTGCGCCGCTCCTACTCGAAGGCACAGCGAGCGTGTGTCGTTTGCGTCGCGAGTGTGGTGGCGTGGTCGCGGCTTACGCCGCTCCTACCCCAAGACATGGCGAATGTGTGTGACGGCGGCGTGAGCCGCAACTCGGGGGCGGGCGCAGATCGGCAGGTTTTGGGTAGGGCGGTGCAAGTCGCGGCCGCGCAACGTCCACTGCAGCGCGGGTGCGATTCGCATCGCACCCGCTGGCGGGATACGGCGACTCAGGCGCTCAGGCGTCGAGCGGCACCAGCGCATCGGCGCCGGCGGCGTCGAGGGTGCGGTCCCAGTTGCCCATCAGCGCCAGGTACAGCAGCTTGTCGAACTCGGCGCCGAAACGGCTGATCACGGCGTCGGGATCGGGGATCAGCTTGGCGTCGGCGATCAGGCCGAAGTGGACGCGGCCGTTGTAGCTGAGGATGGAAATGCCGACCCCGATCGAACCGGTCTGAGGCACCCAGAACATCATCTCGCGCAGGGTGCAGCCGGCCAGGTACAGCGGCTGCTGCGGCCCGGGCACGTTGGTCGCGACCGCGGTGGCCTTGCGGCTGAACAATTCCAGCGCCAGCCCCTGGACCTGCGACGGCGCCATGCCGAGCGCTGCTAAAAGTCCAAATGCAACAATAGCTTGTCGCGAATTCTTAAGGTTATTCATACATTCGGCGACGCGCTCGATCCGGCGGATCGGATTGCCCTCGCCGACCGGCAGTTCCAGGAACACCAGGCCGAAATGGTTGCCGAGTTTCTTGGCGTGTTCGAGCGGGCGCAGGTTCACCGGCACGGTCGCGCGCAAGGTCACGCCGTCGACGTTGTCGCCGCGTTCGATCATGTAATTGCGCAGCGCGCCGGCGGCGGTAGCCATCAGCACGTCGTTGACGGTGCAGTCGCAGGCGCGGCCGACCGCCTTCACTTCTTCCAGGTCCAGCGGTTCGGCCCAGGCCACGCGCTTGCTCACGCCGAGCTTGCCGCGCAGCAGCGAGGGCGGATCGTCGGACAGCGCCAGGGCGTTGAGCAGTTCGCGTGCGATCTCGCCGCCTTCCTTGGCCAGCATGCCGGCCAGGGTCGGGTCGCGGTACATCTCCATGCCCTTCTCGAGCGCGCGCGAACCCAGCTTCATGTAGCGGTCGACCGCGCCGACCCGGCGCGCGACTTCGGCGCCGTCGGTCTTGAGCCAGGCATGCGCGAGATCGCTGCCTTTGGCCGGTTCGCGGGTCGTGTCGGTCAGCGACAACAGCACCTGGACCAGGGCGATGCCGTCGGCATAGCTGTGATGGATGCGCGCGACCAGGGCCGAGCCGCCGTCGTAGCGTTCGATCAGGTGGAACTGCCACAGCGGCCGGCTGTGATCGAGCGGGCTGGACGCGAGCTGGCTGACGAAGCGTTCCAGGCCACGCTTGCCGCCGCGCCCGGGCAGCGCGGTCAGCTGCACGTGCCAGTCGAGATCGAAATCCTCGTCGGTCTGCCAGGACGCGCCGGCCGGCGTGTCGACCGCCTTCTGGCGGAAGCGCGTGTAGGCCAGGAAGCGCTGTTTGACCACCCGCCGCAAGGCGTCGATCGACATCGGTTCGGCGAACATCAGCACGCCGGTGATCATCATCGGATTGGTCGGTCGCTCCATGCGCAACCAGGCCGTATCCACTCGCGACATCGGTTCGCGACGCGCTCGCTTGCGCGGTTCTGCTGTGGCCATGCGCCCTCCAAGCGTCTGCGCCGAGTGAATCACGCAGCCGCGAGCGGCGTCAACGCGGCTGTGCCCGGATTCGGAGCTCGGTAAAGCCGCTGCCGTCGGTGTCGCGTCGATTCGTCATCCCCGCGCAGGCGGGGATCCAGTGATCGGGACGGCCTGTCGCGGGCGGTGCGGCCGCAGAAGCACATGGATATGCCGTCCTGCATGTCCGTGCGGTGCGTTCGCACTGAAGTCGCTGGATCCCCGCCTGCGCGGGGATGACGACTCGAGCCAGCGCGGCGCCCACGTCCGCTCGGGAGCCGAACTGCGAATCCAGGCGCCCTACTCGCGCTGCTTTCGGTACGCGGCCAGGGCCGCGTCGCGGCCGGCGGCCAGGTCGACCAGCGGCCGGGCCGGATAGTCCGGAGCCAGACGGCGCAGCGTCGCCGGCTCGCGCCAGGGCGCGAAGCGCAGCGGCAGCGGCAACGCCGCCAGCTCCGGCAGCCAGTGCGCGATGTAGCGGCCCTCGGGGTCGAACTTCTCGGCCTGGGTCACCGGATTGAACACGCGGAAGTACGGCGCGGCGTCGGCACCGGTGCCGGCCACCCACTGCCAGCCCAGGGTGTTGTTGGCCAGGTCGGCGTCGACCAGGGTGTCCCAGAACCAGCGCGCGCCGTGGCGCCAGTGGTAACGCAGGTGCTTGCTCAGGTAGCTGGCGACGATCATGCGCACGCGGTTGTGCATCCAGCCGGTGTGCCAGAGCTCGCGCATGCCGGCGTCGACGATGGGCACGCCGGTGCGCCCGTGTTGCCAGTCCTGCAGGCGCGGCTGCGCCAGCCGGGCCCAGTCGAAGTCGTCGAAGCGCGGGTTGAAGTTGCGCTCCGGGGTGTGCGGGAAGTGATGCAGCAGGTGATGGGCGAATTCGCGCCAGCCCAGTTCGCGGATGGTCGCGTCGATGTCGCCGGCGCGCGCGGCGCTGCGTTGCGCCTCCAGCGCCGCGACCACGCGCCAGGGCGCGATCTCGCCGAAGTGCAGGTGCGGCGACAGGCGCGAAGTGCCGACCCGGTCGGGGCGATCGCGCTGTTGGGCATAGCCTTCCAGCGCACCATCGACGAAGGTCTCCAGCGCCTCGCGCGCGCCGGCCTCGCCGGGCGTCCAGTGCTCCCAGAACCCGCGGTCCCAGTCCGGCGACGGCAGCAGCTTCAGCGCTTCCAGCGGCACGCCTTCCGGCCCCTGCGCGCTGCCGGGCAAGGACGCCGGCGGCTCCCAGGTCGGCTGCAGCCGCCACGCGGCCAGCGCCGCGCGCCAGAACGGAGTGAACACGCGGTAGGGCTCGCCCTGCTTGGTCGCCAGTTGCCAGGGTTCGAACAGCAATGCGCCGTTGTGGCTTTCCGCGCGCACGCCCTGGCGGCGCAGGGTCTGCTTGATGCGGGTGTCGCGCTTCTCGATCGCCGGTTCGTAGCGGCGGTTCCAGTACACCGCCTCGGCGTCGGTCGCCAGCAGCAGCGATTGCAGGGTCGGCAGGCTGGGGCCGACGAAGCGACGCAGGTGCGAGCCGCGCGCGCGCAGTTCGCGGTCGAGCGCGGCCAGCGAATGATGGCGCCAGGCATCCGAGGCCGCGCCCGGGCGCCAGTCGCCGTGCTCGTCGGGGGCGTGGATGTAGATCGGGATCGGCGTGTAGCCGTCGTCCAGCGCAGCCCGCAGCGCCGGGTTGTCGGCCAGCCGCAGGTCGTTGCGGAACCAGACCAGCGCGGTGGCGTCGGCGTCGGGCATCGCAGGACCGGGGCAGTCGAGGGACGGCCAGTATGCCGTCCCGCCGTGCCTGCGACGGACGGGGCCCGGCGGGCCCCGTCCGCTTTCTGTGACGCTTACTGCGACTGCAGCTCGGTGATCGCGGCCTGGGTCTGGACCAGGCCCCAGCCGGTGTTGTTGTCGAAACCGGCGGCGTCGATATCCTGCGCGGTCGTGTACAAGGCATCGCGCACCTGCGCCGCGGTCGCGGTCGGCTTGGAGCTCCACACCACCGCGGCCACGCCGGAGACGTGCGGGGTCGCCATCGAGGTGCCGCTCATGGTCTCGTAGGCGGTGTTCGATACCGACGGCGTGGCGTCGACGGTCGCGGTCTGGCCGGCCAGGTTGGCGACGATGGCTTCGCCGTCGGCCTTGCTGATGCCCACCGCGGGCAGCGTGGTGGTGACTGGGTTGCCATTGGCGTCGTACATGCCGATGTGCAGCTCGCCGGCGACGTTGTTGTAGATCACCACGCCCAGGGCGCGGCCGGTCTTGGCCTTGGTGATCTTGTCGACGAAGGTGTTGGTGCCGCGCTGGCAGACCACGATCTTGTTGCGCCAGGTGTTGGAAGAGGCCTGGCACAGGCCGCCGTTGACCCAGCCGGCGCTGGCGGTGGTCTGCTTGGAACCGGCGACCGGAATCGCGGCGAAGCTGGACGCGCCGACCAGCAGCGGATCGTTCTTCATCGGGTAAGTGCTGAGCGTGTCCACGCCCGGTGCCGCCACGTCGACCGCGGCGTTGAACTGCGAGAAGCCGGCCTTGACGTTGGCCGAATCCACCGCCGCCACCGACACCACGCTGGCGTAGGACGCCGGGTAGCTCAGGCTGGAATCGCCGTCGTTGCCGGCCGCGGCGATGCTGAGCACGCCGCTGTTGGCCAGAGTCTGGAACGCGTTCTGCTCGGTGGTCGAGCTGCTCGGACCGCCCAGGCTCATGCTGATGATCTTGGCGCCAGCGGTGTTGCAGCGGTTGGCGGCGTCGACCAGGGTCGACGAGTAGGTCCAGTTGCACTGGCCGTGGCCGCTGCCGTTGGTGCCGTTGGTGCCGAAGATCTTGATGATGTGCAGCGAGACCTTGCCCGGGCTCACGCCGACCACGCCGGTGTTGTTGTTGGCCGCAGCGATGGTGCCGGCGACGTGGGTGCCGTGACCGCAGGTGTCGGTGTCCCAGCCGGCCGGGTAACCGGTGATGGTCATGCCGGCGAAATCTTCGTGGTTCTTGTTGAGGCCGGAGTCGATCACGCAGACCTTGATGCCGGCACCGGTGGCCGCGCCCGCATCGAGCACGCCGTCCTGGTTGGCGTCCCACACGTTGCGGGCCTGCACTTGGTCGATGCCGTAGGGCACGCTCTGCGCCTGCAGGTAACGCGGCTGGTCGATCTCGACCGATTCCACGTCGGGATTGCCGCGCAGGGCCTTGATTGCTTCCGGCGAGGACAGGGTCATCACCGCGCTGTTGAGGCGGTCGAACTGGTAGTTCAACACCGCGTCGCCGCTGCGTGCTGCGCTCAATTTGCCGCGCAGCGCCTGGATGCGCTGGCCCAGGCTCTGGGTCGAGGCACCGGCGCTCTTGCCGGCGGCGGCGCTGGCGGTGCCAGCCTTGAACTTGACCCAGACGCGGTTCGGGTTGGGCTGCTCCTGCGCCGCGGCGGCGGTGGCAGCGACCATCGTGGCCAGGCCCAGGCCCAGCGCGTACATCAGCTTGCTCTGCTTCATCGATCCCCCAATGGAATGCCGGTCGCACTCCGGGCGGAGCGGCCTGGTGGCTCGGGCGTGCTGTAAGCGCCCGATCAACCGACCTTATCCAAACGGGCAAATATCGCGCCCCCCCTACCTGCTGGGGGATATCCCTCGGGATTTATGACCGGACTCTCGTTTTAGAGAGTGCCTCGGCGGCCGCAGCCCAGCGAGCGCACCGAGAATCCACGTGCCGGAACCGAGGCCGGCATGCGGGCGCCTCAGGTCTCGACGAAACGCACCCGGCGCGTGATCGAGCAGGTCAGCTCATAGCCGATGGTGCCGGAGACTTCGGCGATGCGTTCCACCGGCAGTTCCGGCCCCCACAGCATCACCGGATCGCCGACGCGGGCCTCGGGGATGCCGCGCAGGTCGATGGTCATCAAGTCCATCGAGACGCGGCCGATCACCTGCGCCGCGTGGCCGCCGACCAGCACCGGCGTGCCGGAGGGCGCGGCGCGCGGGTAGCCGTCGCCGTAGCCGATCGCGGCCACGCCGACGTGCATGTCTTCGGGGCATTCCCAGGTCGCGGCGTAGCCGATGCGTTCGCCGCGCCGCACCCGGTTGACCGCGATCAGACGCGTCGACAGGGTCATGGCCGGACGCAGGCCGAAGTCGGCGCCGGTGGTGCCCTCCACCACCGACATGCCGTACAGCGCGCCGCCGGGGCGGATCCAGTCGGCGTGGGCATCGGGCCAGCCCAGCACGGCGGCGGAGTTGGCCAGCGAGCGCGCGCCGTCGAGGCCGGCGGTGGCCTCGGCGAAGGCGCGCAGCTGCGCGCGCGTCTGCGGCTTGTCGAATTCGTCGGAGCTGGCGAAATGGTTCATCAGCACGATGCCCTCGGCCACGCCGGGCAATGCCGACAGGCGCGCATGCGCTTCGCGCACGTCCTCGGGGGCGAAACCGAGCCGGTGCATGCCGGTGTCGATCTTGAGCCAGCAGCGGATCGGCTCGCCGTCGGCGGCCTGCTCCAGCATTTCGATCTGGCTGGCGTGGTGGACCACGGTCTCGACGCCGAGCCGGCGCAGCTGCGGCAGGTCGTCGGCTTCGTCGAAACCCGACAGCAGCACGATCGGTTGCGAGAGGCCGGCGGCGCGCAGGCGGTCGGCGTCGGACAGCGCCGCGACACCGAAGGCGTCGGCGCCTTCGAGCGCGCGCGCGACCCGCTCCAGGCCGTGGCCGTAGCCGTCGGCCTTGACCACCGCCATCACGCGGCTGTGCGGCGCGCGCGTGCGCGCCTGGGCGAGGTTATGACGCAGGGCGTCGGTGTGGATGCTTGCGGAGGTCGGGCGTGCCATCGACCTAGTTTATCGGCTGGCGCCTTGCGCGGGCTGTCGGCCTTTGGGTGGGCGCAGGTTCTGGCGGGGCATGCGGGATGCGCTGCGGCCGCCCTGCCCCATATCGATGACGGGTCTGCGCGAGGCGGTCGCGGGTACGGCGCGAGGTTCGGCTTGGAGGTCGCGGCGGCCCCTCTCCCGGCGGAGAGAGGCTCGGGTTCGCTCAGTCGTTGAATTCGACGACCGTGTTCGGGGCCGGACGTTCGTGCTCGCGGGCGAGGCGCTCCGCGGCTTGCGGCGGGGTCCAGGGGGCTTTACCCAGCTGGGACAGGTCCGGGTAGCGGCCCAGCACGCGGAAGCGCTGGAACTCGAACGCAACCCCTTCCGCGCCCAGCGGCGAGGCGCGGTCGGCGACGTGGAAATGCAGGTGCGGGCCGGTCGAATCGCCGGTGAAACCGAGCGCGGCGACGACCTCGCCGCGGCGCACGCGCTGGCCGGGCGCGACCCGTACGCTGCCGGGCTTGAGGTGCTCGTAGAAGGCGTAGCGGCCGTCGCCCAGGTCCAGCGCCAGGTAGTTGCCGGTGGCGTCGCCCAGCGCCTGCTTGCCATGTTCGGACACGCGCGCGGTTTCGGTCACGTCGTCGCGCACCGCGACCACGGTCGCGTCGGCGACGGCCAGGACCTGCGCACCGTAGCCGTAGGCACTGGCGACCAGGTCCGGGTCGCCGTCTTTGGTGCGGCCCTGCGCGTCGAGCTTGACCCAGTCGATCGCGTAGCGGCCCGGGATGCGGGCGCGACCATCGACGGTGTAGATCACGCGACGGTGGCCGCGCGCCCAGTCCGGATGGTGGATCGCGATCCACGGACCGCCGCTCACGGGCGGCCCCAGCATCAGCGTCGCGGCCTTGGCCACCGGCGTATCGCCGCCGACGACTTCGGCCGCCGCCTCGCTGCCGGCGGGCGCGTAGCGGATGCGGTGATCGAGCCGGCGCGGCAGCGGCGCGCCGTCGGGCAGCGCGAGTTCCAGATACAGCACGCCGCGCTGGCCGGGCGCGAGCGTGCGCGCATCGCTGCCCTGCACCGCCGCCAGACGATCGAAACGGCGCACGAGCGCGTCGCCCGCGTAGCTGGCCAGGGGCATGCCGCGTTCGGCGTCGCGCGCCTCCATGCCCAGCAGTTGCAAGGGTTCGGTGCTGAAATTGCTCAGGTGCAGTTCGTAGACCAGCACCGATGCGCCCTCGATCCGCACCGGCGCCGACACCGTCGGCACCTGCAGGTCGAAGGACTGGCGCAAAGGCGCGGCGCGGTCGGCCGCGGCGGCGACGCTGGCGAACATCAGCAAGACAGCGAACACGAGGGTGCGCATGGGGCGGGGTTTCCGGGAATGGGAGGGGCGCAGGCCGCGTCAGGCGGCGCTGGGATTCGGCTCGCGCAGCTCGTCGATACCGGCGTCCGACAGCCACAGCAAGGTGTTGAGGTAGTCGTCGATGCAGCCCACGATCTCGGCGCGCGGACCCTCGCGCCAGGCCGGCGAGCCGTAGAAGGCGTCCTGTTGCGCGATCAGGTCGGCGTGGTCGCGGTAGGCGCGGATCAGGAACCAGCTTTCGTGTTCGTGCTCGCTGCGTCCGAATGCGACCACGTCCATGCCGTGCCGTTGCAGCAGCGGCAGCGCGCGCGCCGTCATCGCCTCGCGGAACCGCGCCGCCGCGTCCGGCTTGAGCCGGTAGCTGCGGATTTCGATCAGTCGCTTCATGGCCGCGTTCCCGAGGTGATCGGCTGCGGATGCTGATCGAGGGGGCCGCGGTGCGCAAGTCGCTACGGTCATGGTGCGCGTGCAGTCTGGTGCGGAGGCCGGCGAACGCGCCGCGATGGCTAGTGCTGATGATTGTGGCTGTGGCTGTGGCTGTGGCAGCGACCGGAACGGCAGGCGGCCTCCTGTGGGTGCGACGTGAGCCGCGATTCGGCGCGGGACGCAGCTGCGTATCGCGGCTCACGCCGCTCCCACAGGGAAAGTCCGAAGTTCTGCGGTCCGGCGCCGGCCTGCCCCCTTAGCCGACCTTGCCGCAGCCTCGCTTCCCCTGGCTGCCGCTTCCTTGCTGTCTTGTTGTCTTGCTGCCCCGCTGTCTTGCAGCTACAGCCGCAGCCGAACGCCGACGCCCCAAAACGAAACGGGCCGGCATGACCGGCCCGTTCGCTGCAGACGGATCGCGCGCTCAGTCGCAGCGGCGCTCGATCACGGTCTCGGTCTTGTTCTGCTGGTTTTCCTGGATCTTGCGCCCGACCAGGGCACCGCCGACGGCGCCGGCCGCGGTCGCGACCTTCTTGCCCTTGCCGCCGCCGACCTGGTTGCCGAGCAGGCCGCCCGCGACCGCACCCAAGGCGGTACCGGTGATCTTGTGCTCGTCCTTGATCTGCTTCGGACGCTGCACTTCGACGTCGTAGCAATGCGGCTGCTTCGCCGGCTTGGCCTTGGACTTGGTCTGGGCGCTGGCCGCGCCGGTGACCAGGACGCAGGACATCAGCGCTGCGGCGATCACGGAGTTCAACTTGGCATTCATGGAGTTCACCGATTTGGATAGGGGCCGCGGCACGATGCGCCACGGTTCGTCACGATCGCGTTAAACGCGGCGGGCGTGACCGAAAATCAGTCTGACGCGTCCAGCCTGAACCGTCGCACCCGTGCATGCGCAAACCAGGACCGCGCTCACGTTCGGCGAAGGACGGTAGGCCCGGTTCGCGTTCGTGGTCGTCGCGACGGTAGCGAAACGTCGTGCGCGCGAACACGCGAGCCGCGAGTGTCGACGCCCTCGCCTCGCATCCTGCCCATCGATGGGGCCGTCTACCCGCCTTGCACACGCTCGTCGAACGGCCGGTGCGTCGCCCCTCAAGGCGATCGCATAGGGATCGGCAGGACGCCGGGCCGCCGCGGCGGCCCGGTCGCGGCGGTTTACTCGAACGAACCCACCGAATCGTGCGACAGATTGTCGAAGCGGGTGTACTCGCCGAAGAACTTGAGCTTGAGCGAACCGGTCGGGCCGGAACGCTGCTTGCCGATGATGACCTCGGCCAGACCTTTGTCGGGCGAGGTTTCCTTGTTGTAGTAATCGTCGCGGTAGATGAACACGATCACGTCGGCGTCCTGCTCGATGGCGCCGGATTCGCGCAGGTCGGCCATCACCGGGCGTTTGTCGGCGCGGGTTTCCAGCGAGCGGTTGAGCTGCGACAGCGCGATCACCGGCAGGTTGAGTTCCTTGGCCAGGTGCTTGAGCGAGCGCGAGATCTCGGAGATTTCGGTGGCGCGGTTCTCGCTGTTGCCGGGCACCGACATCAGCTGCAGGTAGTCGATCACGATCAGGCCCAGGTCGTGCTCGCGCTTGAGCCGGCGCGACTTGGCCCGCAGCACGTCCGGCGACAGGCCCGGGGTGTCGTCGATGAAGATCTTGGCCTCGCGCAGCTGGCGGATCGCGCTGGTGACGCGGCTCCAATCCTCGTCCTCGAGCTGGCCCGAGCGCAGGCGCTGGGCGTTGACGCGGCCGACCGAGGAGATCAGGCGCAGCGCCAGCTGGCTGGCCGACATTTCCATCGAAAATATCGCCACCGCCTTCTTGCTGCGGAACGCGGCGTACTCGGCCATGTTCAGGGCCAGGGTGGTCTTGCCCATGGCCGGACGCGCGGCCAGGATCAGCAGATCGGTGTTCTGCAGGCCGGCGGTCATCTCGTCGAATTCGGTGTAGCCGGTCGGCAGGCCGGTGACGCTGCCGCCGTTGGCGTAGCGCGTCTGCAGCACGTCGAAGGCTTCCGACAGCGCCTTGTTGACCGGGGTGAAGTCGGTGCGCCCGCGCGCGCCGGCCTCGGCGATCGCGAACACTTCCTGCTCAGCCCTGGCCAGGATCTCGCCGCTGTCGCGGCCGTCGGGCTGGAAGCCGTCGTTGACGATGCCGGTGCCGACCTCGATCAGCTGCCGCAGCACCGCCTTGTCGCGCACGATCTCGGCGTAGGCGGCGATGTTGGCGGCCGAGGGCGTGGTGCTGGCCAGCTCGATCAGATAGGCGCCGCCGGCGACCTGCTCGGACAGGCCCATCGAATCGAACCACTCGCCCAAGGTCACGGCGTCGAAGGGACGGTTCTTCTCGGCCAGCTCGCGGATCGCGCGGTAGATCAGCTGGTGGTCGCGGCGATAGAAGTCTTCCTCGACCAACTGATCGGCGACGCGATCGTAGGCGTCGGGCGCCAGCATCAGGCCGCCGAGCACGGCCTGCTCGGCCTCGATCGACTGCGGCGGCACGCGCAACTGGTCGATGCGCTGCTCGGCACGAGTCTCGAACCGCTTTTCGCCACGGAATCCGGTTCGTGCGCTCATCTGTGTCGCATTCCTCGCTGAGCAGCCGTCTTACGCGGCCGTTTATGTCGGGGTGATAAGTCGGCCCGCAGGGGGCCCGGCCGGTCGGACATCGTAGAGGCGAATGCCTCGCCGGCGTTGCGTACAAAGCAGTGGCGAATCTGTGGCGAACCTGTGGATAAGAAGTGGGTAACTGCGTCTCTATCGCACAGACCTATCTCATCCGCTGCGACGGCGGCCGCCGCGGCGACGCCAGTGCGTTCCGGCGCAGGATGACACATCGCAAAAACAAAGGGCGCCTCGCGGGCGCCCTTCGTCCTACGCAACGTCGCTTCAGATCAGGCGACTTCGCCTTCGATCACGACCTTGACGGTGACTTCGACGTCCGCATGCAGGTGCAGCAGGATGTCGTATTCGCCGGTGCGGCGCAGCGGGCCTTCGCCCATGATCACTTCCGACTTCTCGACCGGGTGGCCGTGCTTGGTCAGGGCCTCGGCGATATCGCGCGGGGTGACCGAACCGTACAGCTTGCCTTCGGTGGAAGCGTTGGCGTGGATCGTGACCGACACGTCCTCGAGCTTGGCCTTGCGGCCTTCGGCGCCGTCGAGCTGCGACTTGGCCTTGGCCTCGTACTCGGCGCGCTTGGCTTCGAACTCGGCCAGGTTGGTGGCGGTGGCCGGCACGGCCTTGCCCTGCGGGACCAGGAAGTTGCGGCCGTAACCCGGCTTCACGTTGACCTTATCGCCGAGGTTGCCGAGGTTGGTGACTTTCTGCAGGAGGATCAGTTGCATGGGTGTGCTCCGTATTCGTTAGCGGGCCTGTAGGTCCGCAGCGAGGTGCGCTGTCCGAAAAGGCTTTGTGCGGGTGCGGCCGCTGTCGCGGCCCTCACCCCTGCCCCCTCCGCTAACGGGAGAGGGGGACAAAGGGTTCGCCCGCGAGCGGGCGAACATCCTTACTTAGGCGTTGTGGTTGTCGGTGTACGGGATCAGCGCGAGGAAACGGGCGCGCTTGACGGCCGTCGACAGCTGGCGCTGGTACTTCGACTTGGTACCGGTCACGCGGCTCGGCACGATCTTGCCGGTCTCGGTGAGGTACTGGCGCAGGGTGTTGAGATCCTTGTAATCGATCTCTTTCACGCCTTCGGCGGTGAACTTGCAGAACTTGCGGCGGCGGAAGAACTTGGACATGGTGCGTTGCTCCTAAGAGGGTGCGATCAGGCGGCTTCGGCGTTGTCTTCGGCGCTGTCGGCGGTGCCGACTGCGCTGTCGCTGTCGTCGTCACGACGACGGCGCTCGCCGCGCTCGGGCTTGTCGCCCTTCTCGTCCTTGAACTTCATGATCAGGGACTGCTCGGTGTCGGCCTCATCGCGCTTCATGATCAGGTGACGCAGCACCGCGTCGTTGAAACGGAAGCCGTCGACCAGCTCGTTGAGCACGGTCTGGGTGACTTCGATGTTGAGCAGGACGTAGTGGGCCTTGACCAGGTTCTCGATCGGGTAGGCCAGCTGACGGCGGCCCCAATCCTCGAGACGGTGGATCTTGCCTTCGCCGGCTTCGATCAGCGACTTGTAGCGCTCGATCATGGCCGGGACCTGCTCGCTCTGGTCCGGGTGGACCAGGAATACGACTTCGTAATGACGCATCGTTGTTTCCTTGTGGGTGTCGGCCCGTCATCGGGCCGGTTCAGCCCCCCGCCACCGTGGCGAGAAGGTCGCCGGGCGCGGTAGGGCAAGGGTCCTGCGACGGCACGGGGCCGCGCGGGAGCCGGAAATTATGGCAGGGTCAAGGGCTTAGGTGCAAATCGGGGGCTGGGGAGGCGCCGATTGGGGCGATTTTGGCCTTGGGGCGCCGATTTGGGGGCGGAGCCGGGTCGGACGGGGCTTGCGTGGGCCGTCGCGGGGGCACGGTCGCGGCTTGCGCCGCTCCTACATTCAGCCCGTCGGGGCTTGCGCGGGGCGTCGTGGGTGCGCGGTCGCGGCTCGCGCCGCTCCTACATTTATAGCCCGTCGGAGCTTGCGCGGGTCGTTGTGGGGCGCGGTCGCGGCTTACGCTGCTCCTACCCCAAGGCGCTGGGGCCCGCCCTGCCCCGGGCCCGCCGTTGCGGCGGACCCGGGACCGGGACTCACTCGGCGTGCAGGGCCGCGACTGACGCGGCCGGCAGCGCCGGGTCGCCCGATTTACCGCGCGCGCGGCGGACCGCGCGTGCGCTGCCGTTACGCAGGTCGTCGAGGATGGCGTAGATGGTCGGCAGGAACAGCAAGCTGACCAGGGTCGAGAACGCCAGGCCGCCGGCGATCGCGCGCGCCATCGGGTAGTAGGCCGGCATGTCGTTGCTGCCGCTGGTCGACAGCGCGATCGGGACCATCGCCAGGATCGCCGTGCCCATGGTCATCAGGATCGGACGCAGACGTTCGCGACTACCCTCGACCAGGGCCTCGGTGCGCGACAGGCCGCGCCGGCGCAGGTTGTTGATGTGCTCGATCATCACGATGCCGTTGTTCACC
>CAMLID010000046.1 GCA_946480055.1 uncultured Lysobacter sp.
CTTAAGCCATAGTTTATGGCTGCGAGATGTCTACGAAACCCTGGGCGATTCATACACCGAATTCGGCTACCAACATGAGTCGGCTATCGCGGGAAAACAGACGGTCGCGTTGAATGAGAAGCTCGGCTACTTCGCTCACGAACTGCGCAACCAGTTATGCACGGCCACGCTGGCGCTCTCCATCATCAAGCAAGGCGATGTCGGCCTGAACGGCGCCACTGGCAAGGTGTTGGAAGGCGCCCTGGTCGGACTGTCCAGGCTGATCGATCGCTCTTTGGCGGAAGTGCGAATGACCGCTGGCATGCCGGTGCAACACAGATTGCTGTCGCTTTCAGACATCGTGGAGGAAGCCAAGCTTTCTGCCTCGCTTCAAGCTCATGCGGCGGGCTGCACGCTGGTGGTTGCGGAAGTGGACCCGCAGCTTGCAGTGGATGTGGACCGAGACTTGCTGTTGTCCGCAGTCGGAAACCTGCTGCAGAACGCGTTCAAGTTCTCCCACAAGCACAGCGAGGTAAGGCTCAGTGCCTATGCACTGGCGGACCGAATCCTGATCGATGTAGAAGACCGCTGTGGCGGCCTCGCAGATGGAAGCGCTGAGAACATGTTTTTGCCATTCACCCAGAACAGCGAGGACCGCAGCGGCTTAGGCCTCGGCCTCTCGATTGCACGAGACAGCGTCCAAGCGAACAATGGCGAACTCACTGTGCGCAATCTGCCCGGAATCGGTTGCATCTTCACAATTGATTTACCACGCCATGCCGCCGAAATCTAAGTAGCGGCCTTTAGGGGAGCCCCCTGCACTCCGGTCAGCCTCACCCCTACCCCGCTCCTTGTACGGCCTGCGTGAATACGCCGTCCAACGAAGTGACGGATGGTTCATGAGTCGAACGAGCTCAGACGATGCGTTCCCACTCGTGGCCATCGAATTGCAGGATGTCGTCGGAACCGACCGTCCACAAGATGCCGTGGCGCGCGTCGAGGTGCCCATAGGTGGACGGGGCGTCGTCGTCGAATTGCACGGGCTGGAGCGTGTCACCCTCCAACGTGAAGAGGCCGTAGTGCGAGGAGATCCAGAGCCGATCGCCGAACCATTCAAGGTCCCAGTAGTCGATGTCGTAGGCGCCGACGGCGATCGGGATCCATTGGCCGTGGCGGCCCTTGAGGAGCGTGCCGGCCAGGCCGCAGGCGTAGACGAAACCGTCCGGTGCGCAGTAGACGCGGTTGAGAATGCGGTTGGTGGGGCTTTCTTCCTCGTGCCAGTCCTGGCCGTCGAAGTGCCAGATCTCGCCGTGCCAACCCACGGCGTACAGATCGTCGTGACCAAAGCCGTGGATGGATTCGAAGATGAGGACGACGTCGGGGCCCGGGCGCGAGGGTATGTCGCCGTGGATGGGCGTCCACTGGTCCGTGCCATCGCGACGGAAGACCTTGCGGCCCACGGCACAGGCGTAGGCAACGCCTGAGATGGAACGCACTTCGCGGAACCGCAGTTCTTCGGGGACGATCCGGCTCTCGAAGTCATCTTTTGTGCCGAACACGCGTACCTGACCGTACTCGCCCAGCGCCACCATCTGTGGGTGGGGAAGTTCGGCGGCACAAAGGGAGACGCAGTTCCATCGAACCGGATCATCGATCAGGCCGAACATTTCACCTGCAAACTCTTCATCTTCGTCTTCAGGGTCGAAGCCGTAAAGTTCGGCGTAAGGGAGACCTTTGGCCTGTATTTCCGGTGAGAACGTACCGACGTAGACGAGGGCTCGCTCACGGATGGCCGCGAACGAAAACTTGACGCCAAAGTCGAGCGGCGTCTTAGAGGAGCGGTTTGTCATCGTGACCCTTGTTGAAGGTTTTGTCGTTCGCAGGCAGGCGGCTTGAGGGCAGCAACCGCCTCATCGTGTAAGAGCGCCTGCTCCGGTCAACAAGGCGTCTCACATGAGACCTTCTCGTCAAGAAACCCACCAATCCTGCACCAGGAATGGCCTGCCCTGCCCCGGCACATACACCATGATGTGACCTTGCCCGCACAACGGACCGCAACGAGTGCCCAGGTAACGGATGGCCACAGCGGCAACAGGAGCCTTCGAGCCGTCCAAGAGGACCGTGGCGGAGCCGCTTTCCAGCGCGGCCAGCACGATGGCCTTCGCCTCGTCATCCAGGGCCCCTTTAATTTGCGCACAGCCGCTTTTGCCCTTGACGGCAGCGGCAGCCGACAGCAGTGCAGATGCCCGCCGACCTTCGATGAGTGCCAGCCGTTCTGCCTCAGTCGTCCATTGGGAAGGCTGGACTGCGGCTTTCCTGGCCAGCTCCTGTCGATCGAGAAGCACCGTGACGCCATTCCATGTGGTCGCAAGACAATCCGCAGGTGGCCCGGAGCGTTGAGCGACCGTGCGGCTCTCATCCACGTCGATGCCTGCTGCGGGACGACCGATCGGCGCTGCAATGAGGAATGTTGAAGTAAGCATCGTCACCAAGGAAAGCAGCGTTCTGCGACACAAGGATTGGGGGGAAGTCTTGTACATGGACCTCGTAGCTGCCAGCTTGTTCAATGTCAGGAACTTTCCAGTGAAACACGGACCCGGGAGAAGTCGCATAGGGCCAGGTCCTTGCGATGGATGGTGAAGGTGAGCGTACCAGCGTCCCAGAAGCTGAAGCCGGGATGCTGGTCGGAGTACAGCGTCAGCAGGTTCACCCATTCTTCGAGCTGCCCGCCCTGGCTGTCCATCGCCTGTTCCTCCGGACTCTCCTGCTGGGTGAACACGAAGGCGTTCTGGAGGTGCACGCCGTGCTGCATGTCGTCACTGCCGGCGAGCTCGGCCTCCAGGACCGTGTAGGCCTCGTAGCGATCATCGTCCCAGACGTCCATCAGGCTGGCGTCGTCGCCCGTGTAGCGGTGCGATGCCCGATAGAGGCATGGTAGGGACACTGTGGCATCCACCGTGGCGCGGTAGGCTGCGTAGGCTTCGGGCACATTGTCCCCGTCGACAAACCGTGCATCGTCGCCCCATTCGTAGGGCTGCAGGGACGCGCGGGGCGATGTGTCGTACATCACCAGGGTCCGGTCGGATGCTTCCTGGCCTTCGGCGAAAAAGTACAGCCGGCCGGTGCGCGGCAACCATGACTGCAAGTCGGCCACGGCCTCGAGGTCGAACTGTGCGTAGAAATGCCAGTGCCGGCCGTTCGTCATGGGATAGTCCATGCCGGGCGGCAGATCCGGCGCGCCGCCGAAGCGGGTGCCCCCGAGCACCGGGGGCTCGTCGGGCATCGTGGTTCGCCAGCGCAGCGCCTGACGGGCATGACGGCGCAGCGCAGGCTCATGCTGAAGGAAGCCGTGGCGCGTCAAGGCAGCATGCAGCAGTGCCAGGTGTGCCGGGCTGCTGCGAGCAAGAAATGCTTCGTCGTCCATCGTCACGTCGATCTCGGGACGGTAGCGCGTGTCGCGATACAGCGCCCGGTAGCGTGGCTCGATCCGAAGATTCTCGATGCGGTCGATCGAGGCGGGCAAAGACTCGAACGCGTTGCCGCGCAGGTCCAGCGTCTTCAGCGCCGGCATATGACCGATGCCCTCGGGCAACGAGGTGAGCTGGTTGTACGACAGGTCGAGTTCTTCCAGTTGCTCGAGCTGCGTGATCTGCTCGGAAATGCTCTTGAGCGCGCCGCCGGTGAAGCCCAGTTTGCGCAAGCCTCGCAACTGCGCGATGGCGTCTGGCAGGTGCAGCACGCTGGTGTTGCCGATGTGCAGGCGGGTCAGTTTCTGCAGTGTGCCCATCTCGTCCGGCAGCGTGGTAAAGCGTGCATGATCCTGGGAGACGTACTGCATCGA
Organism: uncultured Lysobacter sp.; assembly: GCA_946480055.1. The sequence goes on from CAMLID010000046.1 coordinate 3,821, forward strand.
AAGCCATTCCAGCTCTGTCCAGCGGAATACCTCCGATGGAAACGTGTCGACTTTCGGTGTGCCGCGCCATTCCTGGAACCAGTGAAGGTGCCGCACCTGCTTCGGTGGCACCGCCAGGGCGGCTTCGATGCTATCGAAGTTGCGTGGTCGCAACCGCACTTCACCGCGGGGGAAGCTCCACACGACACGCAGCGCCACGCCTTGCGCATCGTCCTCGTAGTCTTGGCGCAGCACGCCGCTCAGCGCGATGCGGTCGGGCGAGAGGTCGACTTGCCCGAAAAACCTCAGGCCGTACTTCAGGCCATCCGAGAACAGGCCGAAATCGACGCGAGGCTTCTCGTCCGGATAGGAAAACACACGGTGCGGCTCTTCCGAGCGGTCATCGAAATGAAAGGTGGCGGAGAAGAATCGGGGAGCGATCTTCCCTCCAGCGACCTCAAAGACACCTTCATGGCGGGCCGCGTCCAAAGGGACCGGAACCGTCTTCAGGTCGAACCGCATGCCTCCGTCGACAAACTCGACATTCGCATCGGCCGCGAAAGCGAACGAGGTGCTGCCGATCTGAAAGACGTCCGGAGCTGGACCGGCGGACGGCAGGGTCATGAGGCCTCGTGGAGAAAGACGCAAAGGGCCATGAGTTTAGCCCGCGCGTTGGCCATGGTCGCCGCCTGCCCTCTTCGCGCGCTCATAGCCGCAGGCAACCTCCCTGGCCCGTCGACTCTCTCCCCTACCCCATTCCACGTATGGTGCAAGGACGCTCTATGACGCGCGATCGCCCTCAAGAAGCTCGCAGCGGCGTGCAACCCTGTAGCTTCCGCGGCGTCGGCGCCTCGAGCCACCCGACTCGGTCAGCCCTGGGCCAGCGCCAAAGCCTTGTCGAGTGCCTGGTCGACGGGCACTTCTACGTCGGGGACGATGCCGGTGCCTTCCCAGTCCTTGCCGGTATCGGGGTCGTAGGTGCGTCCCACCGGGACGAACGCGGCGAGTCCCGCGCCGATCGGTTCGATGCCGCCGAAGTGGTTGGCTCCTGCGGTGCGCTCGCCGATCAGGACGCCCCGATGCGTGCGCTGCAGCGCCAGCGCGAAGTGCTCGCCCGCCGAACGCGTTCGCTTGGATGTCAGATAGAACACTTTGGCCTTGGCGAGCCGAGGCTCGACGGCATCGGGAACGGCCACGTGTTGGCGCACCAGCATATTGGCGGGGCTGGAAACTTCGCGCAGTGTGCGGCCCCGGAACGGTATCGGGCCGCCGGACGGGCCGTTGTTCTTCGCTACGGCCATTTCCACCAGCACGGTTTCCCGATCGAAAAGATGCGGGAACAGCGCGTCCATCTCCGCCAGCCCGCCGCCGCGCGACAAGGTACGCGTATCGATGATGATCGCCTTCGCCGTCGCATGGTCTTTCACGAACGCCTGTATCGCCGTTACGGACGCGGGCTCGCCGGCGAACTGATTGAAGCGTATGTAGGCCACGCCTTGCGCGATCCACTTGGTCTCGGCGACGCTCGGCTGGTCTATCGGAGCGAGCGCCGACGCCTGCCGCGGCGCATGGCTTGGCCGCGCCATGCGCGGACGTGACGTATCGGCTCGGCTCGAACCGGCCGGAGCTGAGCTTTCGACGAGGCGTGGGCCGGGAGGCATTGGGCCATGCAGCCCACCGGCTTCGGGGGCAAGATCTACGCGCAGATGGCCGTCGGCCGCGACGGCCTGCAGATCCTGCGTCAAGCGTCGCGCCATGTCCCCAGCCTCGCCGATGCCCTCGTATTTGCCGGCCGCAAGCTTGGATCGCAACATTTCCGCATAGCGTTGGCCTGTGGCGGGATCGACGAAACGCGTCGCCAATTTATCCGCCAGCGTTTCGATCGCTTGCGCATAAGGATTGGCCGAGTCCGCAGCGAATACCGGCGATGCGGTCGCAACCAGCGCGACCAAGCCGGCCAGCAGCAGTCGCCGGTATGGGGACCATCGCGATCCGGGCATCGGGTCGTGTTTGCGCATGGCTGATCCTCTTGGGTTCTGGTCGAGTTCCCAATACGGATGCCGGTGGTGGCCGAATGGTCGCAGCGACAGAAGCGCGGGATCTGCATGGACGGGTACGCGGCAGACAGGTCGCCGCCTGCGCCGTGCGCCGTCAGTCCGGCAACAGCGACCAGGTAGCGTCCTTCAGCTCGAACCGCAGCGGCTTCGAGCCCTTACCCTGGCTCGGCGTGTGCAACTGCGCGTCGCATTCCAAGGCGCCGGTGTCGCGGTCGAGCTGACAGGACTCCAGTGCGGTCACGGTGAGGCTGGTCGCGAACGCTCGAAACTCCGCCTCGTCCTTCGGGGCCTTTTGCTGGCTGGCCAGTTCGGCCAGATGTTCGCGCAGCAGTGCCTGGACCCGCGCGATGTCCGGTTGCGGCGGTGGCGTGTCCTGTTCTTCGACTATCTGCCAGTCCGCGTCGTCGCGACGGAAGCGATAAACCTCGTAACCGTCGCCCATCGGGGAGTCGAGCTCGACGATGCAGGCGGTGCGCTCCGGATCGCTGCGTTGACAGCCTTTCACGGCCGCGATCTTCATGGACTCCAACAGAGTCTGGACCATCGGCGACGGAGAAGCCTTCGCGCCCTCCTTGCGCAACTCCGCATAGAGCGAACGCCGGTAGGCCGCATTGGCCTGCTCGGTACTGGGCGCAGCGTCGATCGCCAGAGCGCAAACGGGCGCCGACGCAAGTGCGACCAGCGATAAGCAACGCGCGACTGCAGCGACCGGCATGGGTACGAACTCGGCAAAGCGGATGACTGTCCGCGAAGCGCGCATTCTACGAAAATGCTCGGCCCAGGTCCGATACCGTCTCGTTCCTAAGCCGCAGTGCACGTAGCGCCCAGGGCTCGCCCATTTCGCGAGCGATCGGGCTGGACCACGTCGGCGGCGCACACACCGGCTCATCGCATCGCTACGCGAACCATTACGGAAAGCACATGTTCTGGAGGGCCGCCTCACGCAGGCTGAGTCGAAACTTCGCCGGCAAGCCGACGTGACCGTTCCGAGCGCTCAGCGCGAGCCCGATTCCTGCCCCATGGAAGCGCCATGAAACCTACGACCCTGCTCCTCCTGACGACGACTTCGCTGTTCCTGCTCACCGCCGCGGCCCCATCGCCCGAGCGCGGGCCTGAAATCCGCACCGGCGACGTCGATCGTTTCTACGCGATCTACGAGCGGGCCGGCGGCAAGCCCACGGCGCAGCAGCTGCAGCAGGACTATCTCGACAAAGGCAGCGAGGGCCTGATCGAGTTCGCCAAGATGCGCCGGATCACCGGCGAGCGGATCGCGACCGCGAACGCCGAGCGCCCTGCCCTGTACGTCGACGCCAGGCGTTGCGCCGCGGCGCTGCCTGCGGTCAAGACCCGGCTCGGCGTTGCCTTGACCAAGTTGGGCGAGCTCTACCCCGCGCCCAGCTTTCCGCCGGTGACGGTCGCGATCGGCCGCGGCAAACCGGTCGGGACGGCGAACGCGAGCGGGGTCATGATCGGGCTCGAAGCCTTGTGCGCCGCGAACTTCCTCATCCCCGACCCGGAGGACCGCTTCGTCCATGTGATCGCCCACGAGTACGGTCACGTGCTGCAACCCGGTGCCCAGGTGGAGGACCCGGAGTCGACGGTGTTGCAGGCCTCGTTGATCGAAGGCGGCGCCGAGTTCGTGGCCGAGCTGATCTCGGGCTCGATCAGCTATGGACATCTGCTGAGCGCTACCCGGGGCCGCGAACTGGAACTGGAAACCGCGTTCGCCGCCGATCTGGACAAGAAGGCCGAGGGCTCGGCCTGGCTCTACAACGGCCTCGGCACGCCTGAGCGCCCCGGCGATCTGGGCTACTGGGTGGGTTATCGCATCGCCAAGGCCTACTACCGTCAGGCCAAGGACAAGAAGGCGGCGCTGCGCGACATCATCGAGGTGAGCGACGCGAAAGCGTTCCTGGCCAAGAGCGGCTGGCGCCCGGGAATGGCGCTGGACTAAAGGCTCCCGGCGCTCGCGGAACATGCGACGCCGGTATCGCAGCCGTCGGCTACATCATCTGCCGCTGAAGAACGAGGTTTGCAGAAAGCGCATGCCCGCAAGTATCTGGGCCACACGCGCGTCGGACAGTGTGCCGATGCGTTCGCCCAGCCGGGTCTTGTAGAGCGACGACACCTGCGACACGACCACCACGCTTTGCTTGATCAGGCCGCCCTCGCCGGGGTCGAGCAGGACGTTGCCCGGCTCGGTGGCGCGATTGAGGTTGGAGCTAAGCGCGCAGACGACCACTGTGCTGATGCGCGAATGGTTGAAGAGGTCGTCCTGGATCACGACGTGCGGATGGGCGTAACCGGGCACGGAGCCTCGGGATTCGTCGGGCGCGACCCAGAACAGGTCGCCCTGGTTGACGGTGCCGGGGTAGACGCTGGCGTAAGCCTCGGGTTCTCTGTCCATGCCTTGCCGCACCGAAGTTCGTTGTTGGTGTGTCGAAGTTCCGGCCTTGCGTGCCCGAGTTCGCCGCTACGTGCACGGAAGAGTCGTGCACGAAAGAATACAGCGCCCTCGGCCGGCATGGGTCCTGAATCCCGTGCGCTCCGGATTGGTGCGGCCGGTGCGGGCGTATCGTATGGGCAGCCGTCTGGGCGTGAGGTTGCGCGATCGTGTCTTGCGCCGCTCCACAGAGAGCGGCGGTGCGAGGCGTGGAGCAGCCTCAGACCCTTGGGTCGCTTGACGCCAACGGCACCGTTCGCCTGCGGCTGCGCGACCGCCGAGGGATCCTCAGGGCCACGGATCCTGCCTTCAACGGATGGGAAAGTCGTAGGCCGTGTCCGGCGAGGGCTCGGGCTTGTAGGTGTAGTGCCACCACTCCAGCGGATAGTTGGCGAAGCCTTCGCGCGCCATCGCGGCGCGCAGGCGTTGGCGATTCCCGCGCTGGACGGCGCCGGCGCCCGGCCAGTCGGTGTGCGCGGACACGTCGAAGTAGTCGAAGGACGTGCCCATATCGAGCGGCGTGCAGGCGTCGTCGGAGCCACTGTTGTCGGAGCCGCAGCGCAGCAAAGTCAGATCTAGAGTGGCGCCGCGGCTGTGGCCGGAGGTCGGCGAGATGTAGTCGCCGAGCAGGACGCTCTTGTCGAGATTCGGATAGTAGGCGGACTTGGTGGATTGGTCGTGCAGGTCGCCGGCCCAGACGACGAAATCGCGTACCGCGCGAGCCGGGCGGTAGCAGTCGTACACCTTCAGGCGCAGGCCTTCGCGGCGCAACGCCAGTTCGACCCGCTGCAGCGCCTGCGCGACCGGTCGCAACAGATAGCAGCGCGCCGCGCCGTAGCCTTCGACCGGCCGGCCGACGAAGTTGTCGCCGGAGGCGTAGCGGATCTCCTGGGCCAGGTCGGGCACCAGTTCGCGCAGGTCGACCATGCCGGCCGCGGCGGCATCCGCCGCAGGCGACAGTTTGGGCGCGACCGCGGCGGCCGGCTTGGACGCCGGTGACGTCGATACGCAGGCCGCCAGGGCCAGGATCGAAACCAGCGACAGGACCGGAGCGATGCGCATGGGTCCAAGCCTAGCCGACATCTCCCGCGGCCGCAGTGCGGTCGCGGGAGACGGTGAGTGCCGCACGCAGATGCGGCCGCTCAATACACCGCGAAGTCGGCACGACAGCCGTTGTCGACCCAGATCGTGTTGCGCTCCACCCCCCAGTTCTGGCCGTACTGGCAATAGGTCTTGCTGAGCTGGCGCTGCACTTCGACGTGGCCACGGCCGTAGAACGGGCAGCGCACGTAATTGTTGTTGTCGGACTCACAGCGCACGGTGTTGTTGGGCTGGTAGTAGTTATCGCCGTTGTAGCGGTCGTCGTAGCGGTCGCGATCGCGGTCTTTGTTCTTGTTGGCCAGGATCGCCGCCCCGATCAGGCCTACCACCACCGCGCCGGCGATGGCGTTGGAATTGTCGCGGCCGGACGACCGATAGTCGCCGACGTCGAACTCGGCACGGCAACCGTTGGTCACCCAGATGCGATTGCGGTCGTAACCCCAGGTGTCGTTCTGCCAGCAACCGGAGGAGCTGAGCTGACGCGACAGGGTGACGCCGCCGCGGGTGTCGACCGGGCAGCTTTTGTACTGGCCGTTGCTGGATTCGCAACGCACGGCTTGTCCTGCGTAGGCATTCTGACTCAGCGAGGGCACGACCAGGCCGAGGACGAGGGCGCAGCTGACGATTCGTTTCATGGTCGTCTCCTTCACTTCGCGGCCCGACGGGCCTGGGCCAGGGCTTCGATCTCGGCGCCGGCGAGATAGCCGTCTCGGTCGGTGTCGAAGCTGTCGAACACCGGACGCAGTGCATCGGCGTAGGCATCCATGGTGACTTCTTGCTGCGGATTCTCGGAACGTGCGGTCGGCACCAGGTGCGCGGGAATCTCGTCGCCACGCAGCACCCCATCGCGATCGCGGTCGGCATGGGCGAAACGGCGGATCATGGCGTTGCGGTATTCTTCGAACGAGAGCTTGCCGTCGCCGTCGCGGTCCATGCGCTTGAGCAGGCTTTCCGAGGTGACCGGAACCGGCCCGTCCTTCTTCTGCGCCAATGCCAGTGGGCTGGCGCAAATCAGCGCGGCGACGGCCAGCGATATGCATCGTTTCATGCGGTTCTCCAAGTGTGGGAAGCGGACGAACTGCCCGCCGGCCGTGGCGGCCGGTCGGTCGATGAAGCGAAGGGCGACTTTCTCCTTGTGATCGAACTCCTTATGTGTCCACTGGCGTCCCGACGCTTCGGCGAGCGGCCCCGCCTAGATTCTGCCTCGGTATCCGGGCGAATACGGGCGTCGCCGCGCTGAGTCATCTGCCCGTGCGCAAGCGACGCCGTGGATCGATCGGATTCGCCCGCGCCTGCAAGCCACGCGGCCGCGCGCGAGCGCCGCTGCGACGGTCGTCGGGTGGATGTCGCCCGATGCTGCAGTACGGACCATGGCTCGCCCCCATGCCGCGATGAATCGCATTATTAATGCATCGATTGTTAGCAAAGCATGCAGTCTAGACGAGCGCCGCCGGGAGGGCCGTCCGGGCTCGGTTCGAGGAGCGGAGGGCACCACCCTGCCCGCCCCACCCCGCGCTGTCACTTGCAAGCGTCGTAGACGGCCGTGTTGAGAGCGCTGACCAGATCGTAATCGCGGTCCATGCCGGCCGCCGCCAGTTTGCGCTCGCGGCGGGCACGCGCGGCTTCGCAATCGCTGCCCCCGAGCCGGATCGAATAGGCGCGGGCACGGCCGGGGCGATCGGTGCCGGCCAGGCGCGACAGGTAGCGCGATTCGGTCAGACCGTTTCGGTAGGCCTGCTCGCGGCGTTGCAGTTCGACCGCGTCGGGTGGCGGTTCCGGGCTTGCGTCCCAGATCCGGGCAGTGGTCGCAGCTGCGCAAGGAGCGGACTGGTAGCTGACCGCGCCGGTGCGGGCGACGCATTTGTACACGTTGTGGGCGCCGGCCACGGCGGGCAACAGGCACAGCAGCAACAGGATGGCGAGCCGGTGCATTGCGATCGTCCTTGATCGGCGCGGCGACCGGCCGCGCTTCGCTGATGGCTGCAGATTGGAGGCATGAAGGGCGCGCCGCCATGGGTGGAACCTGCTACGCGGGCTCGGATCAGTACCGGTCGCGATGTAGGAACTCCCCTACCCCTTCAAAGCGTCAGGGCGCTCGCTGCCGGCGTTCGCGAAACGGCCTGCGTTTCCTGGCCATACGCACCGACTGCCTCGGCCGAGGCCCACCGGCGCGACATTCGCATGTCGCGGCCGCACCCCGAACCGCTCAACGCCAACCGTCGCAAGGCACGCCGCTCACGGCTTGGCCGCCGCCGGCAATCGCGAAGCGTGGCTGGCCGCCATCACCCAGCCCTTGGGCCCGCGCACGTAGGTGTCGGTGAACTGGAAATCGGCGGCGAAAGCCTGGCCCTCTGACACGCCCTTGACCGTGGTGATGCCGTTGGCGATCGCGGTGTCCTTGCCGTAGTAGCGCAGCCGGGTGCCGTGGTTGCGGAACACTTCGTACTGGGTCACTCCATTGGCGAGTTCGGCGACTTCGTCGGCATGCGTGGTGACTTTGCCGTTGGACGCGGTCAGGGTGAACTGCGGGTCGAGCAGACGGCCGACCAGGGCCGCGTCCTCGGCTTCGTACGCGGCGCAGATCTCGCGCTCCAGTTGCAGGATGGCGCGCTCGTCGGCGCTGCGGTCGGCGGCGACAGCGGCCGGTGCGAACAGGCTCAAGGCGATGGACAGCGGCAGCAGCGAAACCAGGCGCATGCGGAGTTCCTTGCAGGATCGGTGGCGAGGGACGCGGCAGGAGCGTCCATCGCGCAGCATGCCTTGCGCGCGCCGCGCAGGCTGCTCCGATCTTGCGGATTGGCGCGGCGCTAGCGGCCGATGCCGTGCGGTTCGATCACGCCCGAGGCGATGCCCGCCGCGACCAGGGCGATCAGCGCCACCGACAGTGCGATGCGGCGGGTGAGCGCGTTGACGGTGCGCTTGCTCTGACCGTGGTCGACGAGCATGTAGTACAAGCCGGCGCCCAGGTTCCAGACGATCAGCCCCAGGAAGGCGACGATGAACAGCGTTTTCATGCGGGGTTCCATGCCGGCGCGGCCGGCGACGTAGCGGGCCCGCGGAACGCCGCGGGCAGCGGGTTCAGGCGTCCGCAGCCGCGACCGCGGCGCGCCAGCGCGGCAGCAGGCGCCAACGCAGCAGCAGGGCTGCGGTCATCACGCCGAGGAACAGGCCGTAGGCGACGGATGTCGCCAGCACCTGCTTCCAGATCGCGCCGGCGTTGGGGTCGGCGTTGTGCATCGACCACTGCATGCCCCACCCCGCCAGCAGCGTGGCCAGCAGCAGCGCTGCGCTGTCGAACAAGGTGCGCGCGGCCAGGCGCGGCTGCTTCGGGTAAGCCCAGTACAGCCAGGCCAGGATCGAAAACCAGGGCACGAACAGGATCAGCGCGAGGTTGAGTTCGACCTGCGGGTTCATGGCGGCGGCGGGCATCGACGGCGACTCGGTGGGGATGACGCCATACTGCGCCGACCATATCAGTTTCGCCAGAATCAGAAATGAGATAAAAAACCATATCAGTTCAGCCCGAGCGCCCGCCCCGCCGGGCTCCGGAGTCCCACCGTGAAACGTTACGAAGCCCTCGCCGACGACATCGCCGCTTCGATCCGCGACGGCCTGCTGCGCCCGAGCCAGCGCCTGCCCTCGGTGCGCCAGGCCAGCGCGGCGCGTGGGCTGAGCCCGGCGACGGTGTTCCAGGCCTATTACCTGCTGGAAGCGCGCGGGCTGGTGCGTTCGCGGGCGCGTTCGGGCTACTACGTGACCCGGCCCACGGCGGCGCTGCCGCCGGAGCCGGACGCGGCTTCGCAGCCGGACGGCGAATCGCGTGCGGTCGACGTCTCCGAGCTGGTGTTCGAGGTATTGGAATCGGCGATGGCGCGCGACGTCGTGCCGCTGGGTTCGGCCTTCCCCAGCCCGCTGCTGTATCCGCTGCAGAAGCTGGGCCGGGCCATGGCCTCGGCCGCGGTGCACCTGGACCCGTGGAGCACGGTCGACGACCTGACCCCGGGCAGCGCGGCGCTGCGCCGGCAGATCGCGCTGCGCTATCGGATCGACGGCTTGCAGATCGGTGCCGACGAGATCGTGGTCACCAACGGTGCGCTGGAGGCTCTGAACCTGTGCGTGGCCACGGTGACCCGGCCCGGCGACGCGGTGCTGGTCGAATCGCCCTGCTTCTACGCCGCGCTGCAATCGCTGGAACGCCGCGGCCTGCATGCGATCGAGGTGCCCACGCATCCGCGCGACGGCATCGACCTGGACGCGCTCGCGGCCGCCATCGAACGCCACCGCCCGCGTGCGTGCTGGCTGATGACCAATTTCCAGAACCCGTTGGGCAGCGCGATGCCCGACGAGAAGAAGCGCGCACTGGTCGAGCTGCTGACCCGCCAGGGCGTGCCGCTGATCGAGGACGACGTCTACGGCGAACTCTACTTCGGCGAGCGCCGGCCGACGCCGGCCAAGGCCTACGACCGCGACGGGCTGGTGATGCATTGCGGCTCGTTCTCCAAGAGCCTGGCGCCGGGCTACCGGGTCGGCTGGGTCGCGCCGGGGCGCTACGCGCGCGAGATCGCGCGGCGCAAGCTCACCGCGACCCTGAGCACCTGCGTGCCGGCGCAGCTGGCGATCGCGCACTACCTGGAGAAAGGCGGCTACGACCGTCACCTGCGTCGCCTGCGCGCGGCGCTGGCGGCGCAGCAGGCGCAGTACCTGGCCGCGGTCGCGCGCCACTTCCCGGAAGGTACGCGCGTGACCCGGCCGGGCGGCGGTTACTTCCTTTGGATCGAATTGCCCGAGGGCTGCGACGCGCTGCGCGTCTACCAACAGGCTTCGGCCCTGGGCATCAGCATCGCGCCGGGACCGATGTTCTCGGTGCGGCGCGGTTTCGGCCAGTGCCTGCGCCTCAACTGTGGGCACCCGCTGGACGCGCGAGTCGACGCGGCGCTGGCGAGCTTGGGGCGGTTGGCGGCAGGCGCTTTGGGGTAGGAGCGGCGTAAGCCGCGACCGCGTCACCGCACGCGCTACGCACAACTGGCCTCGAGCGAAACAAGCAACGAACCCCTGCGGCCTTGAGCCGTTAGACCGCCGGTAGCGATGCGATTCGAAACCGACCGGTCGCGGCTTACGCCGCTCCTACCCCAAAGCATGGCGAGCGCGAGGCGCAACCTCAGCGCAGCCCGCGCAAACGCGCCAGGATGCGGCGTTCGAAGCGGTCCAGGCGACTGCGTTCGACGCGCTCGGCGCGGTACAGCGACAACAGGTCCAGGCGACATCGCGGCGCGCAGGTGCCGAGCAGCGCGCTCGCCAACACCCGCCGCACCGGCCTGCGCAGCAGCAGCCAGTCCACCCACCAGGGCGAACCCAGGGTGGTGATCGCGATGGTGCGCCGCAGCCCCAGCAAGGCCGGCCGGATCGCGCCCAGGTCGGAGGCATGGTGGTAGGCGTGGCCCGGCGCCCAGACCCGGTCGAACCAGCCTTTGAGCATGGCCGGGAATCCGAACCACCAGGTCGGGAACACCAGCACCAGGGCCTGCGCGGCGCTCAGGCGCGCCAGTTGCGCGCGCACCGCCTCGTCGTCGTAGGCGCCGACGTCATAGTAGGAGCCGCGTTCGCGCGCGCTCAGCGCCGGCTGGAAACCGTCGGCGTACAGCGATTCGGTCTCGACCTCGTGACCGTCGGCGACCAGCGCGTCCACCACCAGCCGCGACAGCGAGGCGCACAGACTGTCCTGCAGCGGGTGCGCGATGACGACCAGACATTTCACCGAAAGCGTTCCTTGCGTTGCACGATTCGCGCTGCACACAGACTAACGAAGCCGCGCGCGCGTTCCGATCCGTCGATGGTCGTAGAACAGTAAGCGATGAAGGCTACTGTTTGCAGTTCGAGTGCCGGCTTCGGCCGTCGTCGCGTGAAGACCGTGTCGACAAGCTGAACGCTTTGTCAAAACCGCGCACACGCTGGTTGCGACGTTGCGCACGGTTAACCCATTCGCCCCTAGATTTCGCATCGGCGCACACAGGGGGAGCCGCAGTGTTCAAAGTGTCGTTGAGGGAGCACGCCTTGCTGAGCGTGCTCGTCGGTCTGCAACGTGGCGTGCAGCCCGAGACCAGCCATCTGAAGCATTGTCTGGTCGAGGAAGGTCTGGCCCTGAGTCGCGAGGGCCGGCTGTGCCTGTCCGAGGCCGGCAACACTTTGCTGCACGGTCTGCAGCACTTGCTCTGGGCAGAAGTCGAAGCGCTGCAACAAGTGCTCGCCAACCGCAACGCGGCGGCGACGCAGAGCTACGCTCGCACTTTGGCGACGGAATGAGCCGGCCGGCAATGAAGCCGGCAGCGCCGACGGCCTACCGCCGTCGGCGTGCGGGATCGATCAGCTCGGGTTGCGTTCGCCGCGTCCCAGCCACCACGCCATCGCGGCGCCGGCCAGCAGCCAGCCGATCAGCTGTTCGGCCAAGGCGGCCACGCTGAAGTCGACCGGGAACAGGTACCAGTTCCAGTACGGCACGCTCAGCACGAACCAGGCGAACAGCGCCATCGCCCCGGCGATCATCACCCGGCGACCGAAACTGCGCGCGGCCAGCGCCATCACCCAGGCCGCCAGCAAGGCCGCGATCAGACCGCTGACGAACTGCTTGCCCAGATTCGGGGCCATGCTGGAGAGCGCCGGATTGCCGCCCGGCTGATAGACCACGAAGGCGTAGGCCTTGCCTTGGTTCTCGGCCACGAAGGCTTTCATCGCCGCCTCGTCGCCCCACTTGTCCGGCGCCATGCTCGGATACATGTAGACGCCCTCGCCCGAGGCCGACTGACTCAGCGCGCTCAGTACCGCGTCCTGCTGCGCCGGCAGCTTGAAGCCGGCCTCGCCGATCGGCAGCGCCATGTGCGCGACGGCGCCCCAGATGAACATCACGATCGCGCCGATGATGCCGGTTACCAGTATCCGCATGGCAGTCGTCCTCCCCAAAACAGGTCAGTGGGTTCCCCCGAACCCGTAGGCGCGAGCTTGCGCCCGAGCGAGCGCGCCGGCAATCCGCTCCGGCTCGCGCCGACGAACGGCGGGCGGCGCGGGCCGGCCGTGGCCGTTTCGGGTCATGGCTTACGTCTGCCTCGATGAGGGACTGAGCCCGACGGATGACGCTGTCATCGGGGAATGCGCCATGGATAGCCGCCGTTTCATTCCACCGCGTGCCCGCGTCGCCGGACTGTTGCTGGCTGCGTTGGCCTCGCCCGTCTGCCCGGCGCAGGATCCCCCGCCGCGCCAGATGATCAGCACCCGCGTCTTGCACAGCGAGCTGCGCCAGCGTCCGCAGGGCGTGGCGGTGCCGGCCGAGATCAGCAAGCGCGGCGGCAAGCTTGTACTGCAGACCGCCGACGCCGCGATTCCGGTGGCCAATCCCACCGCGATCGGCCAGGATCTGCGCCAGTTGCCGGTGCAGGTGGTGGTCAGCGAAACCGCGGGCGCGTCCGACGAGGTCAAGATCGGCGCGGTCAAACTGCAGGCGACCGAACGCTGGCAACGGCTGGACCCGCAGCAACGCCTCAAATACCGCAACGTCGATGCGGCGCAGCGCCGGCTCGGCGTGGCCGCCGATTCCGCGCTGCGCCCCAACGCGACCCAGGCCGACCTGGGCCGTCTACGCCTGGCGGTGGAAGCGACCGAAAAACAGGTCGTGGCCGCCTACCGATCGCTGCCGCCGGAACAACGCGCCGAGCAACGCGTCCTGGTCGAACAGCACAGCGAACTGCGCCGGGCCAAGAAATCCCTGCGTACGCCCAATCGCGACGACCGCTACCCGCCGCAGGCTTACGAACGCATCTACGCCAACTCGCGCGGCGCCTTCGGTCTGCGCGTGCGCGGCGATCCCGAGCCGCGCTGCAGCGCGGTCCTGATCGGCGAAAAGCTGGCCCTGACCAACAACCACTGCATCCTCGAAGAGCTGCCCGACGAGTTCGAAGCGGTATTCGATTACGAGGACGACCTCGACGGCCGCCACCTCGACAGCAAGGTGTTTCCGGTCGCCGACATCCGCCTGACCTCCGAGGAGGAGCGCGACAACCTCGACTTCGTGCTGCTGGAGCTCGGCGCCAACGACGGCGGCGCCCTGCCCGGCACGGTGTTCCCGCCGCAGTGCCTGTCGCTGCAGCAGGTGCGCCGCGACGATCCGCTGTACGTGATCGGCTTCCCGCAGGGCGGTCCGCGCACGGTCCACGACAACACCTTCGTCTACTTCCCGTTCCGCGCCAACGCCGACGAGTTCGCCGAGATCGAGATCCTGGTGCGCTCGGAGTTCGAGACCCTGGAGGACGAGGAGCAGTCCTACATCGACGGCAAGCTCAAGGAGTTCACCGACAGCTACCGCGCACGCACCGCCGCCGACGGCAGTCGCTACTACGAGTACGTGAGCGTGCGTTTCGACAACCAGCCCACCATCGGCGCCGACAGCGACACCTACCACGGCAACTCGGGCTCGCCGGTGTACAGCCGCCGCAACCACAGCGTGGTCGGGCTGCTGTTCGACGGCCAGGAAGACCTGTCGCAGTCCTGGTTGCCCGGCTGGCGCGCGCACGAGGCGATCCTGCCGATCACCAAAGTGGTCGAGCGCCTGGACACGATCGCCCCGGATTGGCGCCGCGATCCGCGTGTATGCGTGCGGCCGGCCAGCTGAGCGGCACACCGATGACATCCCGCCCTACCCGCCTGCTGGCGTGGCTGCTGAGCGCCTTGGCGCTGGGCTGCAGCGCTTCGGCGCCCGATGAGGTCGCTACGCCGCAGACCGTCGAGCCGGCGACGGAGACCGCCGAAACACCGGATGCGCCATCCGCACAGACGCCGCCTGCGCAACCCGAACCGGCGGCCGCGCCCGTCGAAACGCCGCCAGCGGCGCGCGAACCGGCTGCGCAAACGCCGGTGCCGCCGCCACGGCCCGCAGCCGAGCGACCGCCCGCGCCCACGCCCATCGAACCCGCGCAGACCTCGATCACCGTCACCACGCTCTCGAAAGGCCGCGGCGTGCCCGAGCCCACGCGCGCGAGCTACCAGCGGGTGCGCGCCCTGCTCGAAGACAAGCAACGCGCCGCGCAACTGTCCGGATTCGCGGTCAAGCGCATGGGGTTGGAGGGCGAGACGCGCCTGTGCGCCGAATTCCGCGACCCGGCGCAGGCGCGCGCCGCGCTGGCGGAGATCCGCAAGCTCACCGACGGGGTCGAACTGATCAACGTCGAACCCGCGCCCTGTTCCATGTCCAAGGAGGACACGCCATGAAACCCGGTTTCGCGCATATCGCTCCGCTGGCCGTCGCGCTGACGGCTGTGCTGCTGGCGCCGGCCTGCAAGAAGCAGGACCGTCCGCAGACCGACACGCCGACGACGCCGACCCCGCCGGAGCCGCCACCGCCGCCGATCACGCTGAAGATCCGCCCGGCTGAAGGCGCGGTCGACGCCAGCGACGCCAACATCGCCAAGACCAAGCAACAGATCGCCGAATCGGCGCAAAAGATGCGCGAGAAGTGGGTCGGCAAGACCTTCGAGGACTTCGAAAAGGCGGTCTACCGCGAACCCGGCGAGAACGGAAAATACATCGTCAACGGCGACATCGCCTTCGCCGACCGCAAGCTGCTCGAGGAATTCTTCGACGACCTGCAGGACAGCGCCAACGGCGTCGCCGGCGGCAAGCTCGTCGTCAACCGCATCGGTGGCGAAGGCGGGCCGGTCGGCCTGGCCGTGGCCACGTTCAACGGCCGCGCCGATGTCTGGAACAGCGCCAGGAAAAAGCAGCTCAGCTATTGCGTCAGCAACGGCTTCGGCGCCCGCCAGGCCGCGGTGGTCGCCGACATGG
Organism: uncultured Lysobacter sp.; assembly: GCA_946480055.1. The sequence goes on from CAMLID010000046.1 coordinate 19,226, forward strand.
CGGCCGCCGGCCGAGCCTGGCAGGAGGCGGCCGATGTCGCCTTCGTCTACATGCCGTCGGAGAATGCGAACTGCGTCGCCGGCAACAACAACGTGGTCTTCGACGTGCGGCCGGTCAACGTCAACGGCAATTACCTGGCGCGCGCGTTCTTCCCGGGCGACCAGCGCTCCGCGCGCAACGTCCTGATCGACGAGTCCGCGTTCCAGCTCGATCCCGCCGACAAGCTCAAGCTGGTCGGCATCCTGCGCCACGAGCTGGGCCACGCCCTGGGCTGGCGCCACGAGCAGACCCGTCCGGAGGCCGGCACCTGCTTCGAAGACAACGACTACATTCCGGTCACCGATTACGACCGCTTCTCGGTCATGCACTACCCGCACTGCAATGGCGGCGGCGACTGGTCGCTGCAGCTGACGTCCAACGACAAGGCCGGTGCCGGTTGCATCTACGGTAAAGGCAGCAACAACAACGAGAACCTGAGTTCCTGCCGCTTCCGCATGCCCGACGTCGCCAGCGGCGCCGCCGCCAGCGAGAGCTTCGCCGACCAGAGCGTGGCCAAGGGCGTGATGAAGCAGTACGGGCCGTTCCGGGTGAAGCCCGGCTCGCTGATCGAAGTCCGGCTCAGCGGTGCCGGCGCGGCTCCCGGCGATCCGGACCTGTACGTGGACTTCAGCCGCAAGCCCGAGCTCAACCGCTGGGTCTGCCGCCCCTACCTCAGCCATGCCAACGAGGTCTGCGAGCTGCAGGTGCCGTCCAACCGCAGCGAGGCATTCATCGCCGTGCGCGGCTACAGCGCCGCCAGCTACAAACTGGAAGTGAAGTACGTGCGCCCCTGAGCCCGCAGCGAGGTCCGCGCATCGCCGCGCAGGCGGCGGTGCGCGACTCGCGTCCCGGACTCGGAACGAAATCGGTTCAGAACGAAATCGGCACTCGCGCTGTCAGGGTCACGTCGGGCGTATCGCGGGTCACGCCGACGCCCAGCGCGACGTTCAACGAAACCTTGTCGCTGAAGCGATAGGACCCGCCCAGCAGCAGCGTGCCCAGCACCACGCGGACCGAGCCCGCCGCGTCCTTGCCGTTCTGCTTGGTGCGGTCGACGATGCTCTGGTCGTAGCCCAGGCTGATCGCGGCCTTCTCGTTCAAGGCCAGGCCCAGGCCGACGTTGAAGCCGAGGATGTCGCCGGCCTCGACCTCGCCCAGGGGTTCGGTAACGCCGCCCAGCACGGTGCGCGAGACGTTCTTGCGCTTGAAGTTGTGCAGGTAGCTGAAGCTGCCGAAGAACACGATCGGGTCGGAGGGATACAGCCAGGTCAGGCCGGGCTGGATTGATTCGAAGCCGGTGCCGGTCGGCAGTTCCAGCGGCAGGCCGGTGCCGGTGGTATTGGCCACGCAACGGGTCACGCAGTCGGTCACCACTTCGAACAGGTCCTTGCCGGTGCGGCTCTTGTAGCGCAGCCAGCCGATGTAGAAGGCCTTGTCGGGGCCGCCGCGGTTGAGCTGGTAGCGCGCGGTGACTTCGACGTCGCCCAGGCCGCTGCCGTGGGCGTTGAACACGTTGTCGACCGCCGAGCCGGTGAAGATCTCGCGGCTGACGGTGTCGCCGTTGACGTAGACGTACGGCACCTTCGCTTCAAGTTCGAAACGGTCGCTGAGACCGTAGCGCCCGGTCAGGGTCGCGGTCGCGGTGGTGGTCTTGACCTGGCGCACGTCGATCAGGCCGATCAACAACGCCGGGATGATGGTGAAACCGACCAGGGCGACGCGGTCGTTGGACGAGTAGCCGAACTGCAGCGAGGGTTCGAGGATGAACTGGCCGTGCGGGGTCAGCACGCCGGGTTGGTCGAAGATCTGGGCGATTTCCGGCGGCCGCGCGTCGGAGGCCGGCGCCTGCCCTACCGGCTGCTGGGGCGCCTGCTGGGCCAGGTTCTGGGTAACCGGATCCTGCCGCGCCATCGCCACCTGCGACTGCAGCTCCTGCACGGTCGGCTCGCGCGAAGGCGCCTGCGACAGCGGCACCTGCGAGGCCTGGGCCATCGGCGGCAGCATCAGGTTCGCCGGCGCCGTCGCGCCGCGTGCACGCGCAGCCTCCAGGCGTTCTTCGTTGAGCGCCTGCTGCAGCTGGGCCAGGTCGCGCTCCTGCTCCTGCAACGTGACGCGCATGTCGTCGATGCGCTGGTTCTGCACCGCGATCTGCTGCTGCAGCATTTCCAGGGTGACCTCGTCGTCGGCCGGCGCGGCGTCCTGCGCACGCGCCAGCCCGGTCAGCGCCAGCGACAACGCCGGCACCAGGGCGAGCCGGATCAATTTCGGTGCGGTCGGCGTGGTCATGGGCAGTCCTTCATGAGCGGTTCTTCATGGGCTTGAACATCACGGCGCGCCGGTCGCGCCGATCAGGGCGTTGTGCAGCGCGGCCTGACTGTTGAGGTCCTGGAACACGCCCAGGGTGTTGACGCCGACGTTGAGCGTGGTCAGCGAGCGGATGTCCTGACCGTCGAGGGTGTTCTGGATCGCCACGCCGTTGAAGCCGGCGGGATCGAAGCGGTTGCCCGGGCCGATCTGGACCACGATCGCGTCGCCGATCTCGCCCAGGGCCTGGGCCTGCTCGATGCTCATGCGCGCCACGTCGGGAATGTTCACGCGGGTGGTCGCGACCAGATCGCCGTTGACGTAGACCGCGCGCTCGATGCCGAACGACAGCAGCAAGCCCGACGGTACTTCGTAGCCGCCGCGCAGCGCATCCAGGCGTTCGGGCGGCAAGGCGATCCATTCCGAGCCCAGGTCGGCGGCGCCCTCGCCCCCGTGCACGCGCTCCGGCCAAGCGGCGGCGACCAGGGCCAGCGCCGCGGCGGCGAACAGCACGCGCGCAGACAGCTGCGGCAGCGCATGGTCGAACGAATGGCTGGCGTTCATGGCTCAGATGTCTCCCGGGCCACGCCGCGGCATGACCGTGTTCTGCAGTCCTTCGCGCGAAATTCCCATGTCCAGCGGCGCCGGCGGTGCGGTCCGCCAATCGCGCGGCTGGTTGAACAGCGCGACCTCGCGCCGGTTGTGGACCACGAACAGCACCCGGTTGTCCCACAGCCTCTCGAAGTTCGCACGCGACATGGCGCGGGTGCCGCGGGCCGGGTCGCCGATCAGCACCCGCCCCTTGCGCAATCCCTTGACCACGACGAAATGGCGGTAGCCGCGGTCGTTGAGCAACACGATCGCCGGCAGCCCTTCCTCGAACAGCTTGTCCAGCGGCAGCTCGAAACCGTCGGCCTGATAGCCCAAGGCGAGCAGGTAACGGCGGATGTCGAGCAGCGAGAAACCTTCGCGGCGGATCTTGTCCTGGTCGCCGTCGCGGTACATGGTCAGGAACACTTCGGCCTCGCTGACCGGATGGCCGTACTGGAAGGTCAGCAGGGTCGCCGCCGCCGCCGAGCCGCAGCTGAAGTCGTACTGCTGCGGCACGGTGGTACGGAAGCGCGCTTCCTTGAGGCTGGTCAAGCGGATGCCGTAGCTGCCGCCGTAAGGCGTGCGCAGGTCGACCGTCGCCGCCGCCGCGCCCTGGGCGCAGGCGAGCGCGCACAGCAACGCGCACGCCGTTGCGCGTGCGCGCAGCGTGACCGCGACCAGGCTCATCGTCCGCGCCTCAGGGGCTCGGATCGGTGAACTGCACGTTCACGATCATCGCGTTCTGGATCAGCACGTTGGAGCCGGTGTTCTGGATCACCGTGTTGATACCGTTGGCGTTGCCGAAGGCGTCGCCGCCGACGGCGTTGGCGCCGCTGACGATCTTCTCGGCGACGTTGTCGCTGACCCGGCCGTCGACCAGGATGCGGTTGTCGATGCTCTTCTCGCCGCCGCGCAGGCCCGAGAGCCGGTCGGCATCGACGGTGGCGCCGATGCCGTCGACGCCGCGCGGTATCGCGTCGCGGTCGACGGCCGCGGCGATCGGCAGTTCCATTGGCGCGCTGCGCGCCGTGATCGGTTGCAGGTCGACGTCGATCCCGAGATCGGACGCCGCTGCGGGGAGTATCGCCAGCCACGCGAGCGCGGCCAGGCCGATGGTGATGCGTAGTGCGGGGCAGTACGGGCGCATGGTCAGTCTCCTTTCGCCATGCGTTCCGCCAGTGCGGGCCCAGGACGCCGTCGCGTTAGCGGCGGCGTCCCGGACACGCGTGATGCGCCGTGTACGGGGGATGACGTTCCTGGGAACGTCTGCGGCGCATCGTGGGGGAGCGCTTATGGGCCCACGGTCAGGTTGGCTTGCACGGTGATGCCCTGCTGGATCAGCGACGCGAAGCCGCTGTTCTGGGCCGCCACCATGATCCCGGCCGCCGACTGTCCGACGCTGGTCATGTTGTTGGACATGTCGAACGCACCGGCATCGTTGGTCAGTGCGCCGCCCGCGCCGCCGGCACCGCCGGCACCGCCGGTCGCCGAACCGCCGGTACCGCCGCTGCCGGTGCCGCTGCCGCCCGCGCCGCCGCTGGAGGCGACCGAACCGGCATTGCCCGCCGTCGACGAGCTGGAGCCGCTGGTCGAAGTCGCGGCGCCCGAGCTGCCGGCACCGCCGGTGCCGTCGCCGTTGCCCGCGGTCGCCGTGCCGCCGGCGCCTCCTATGGCGTCGCCGCCACCACCATTGGCGTCGGCATCGCCGCCGTCGCCGCCGCCGTTGCCGCCCGCCGCCGCGCTCAGCGACCCGGCACCGCCGGTGTCGCTGCCCGCATCGCCGCCACGGCCATTGTTACCGTCGGCCCAGCCGCCGTCGCCGCCGTTGCCGTCGCCGCCGGAGCCCTCGCCGCCCACTGCGTCGCCGACGCTGCCGCCGTCGCCGCCATTGGCGTTGCCCCAGTTCTGGGCGACGTTGCCGATGTCGCGCACGCGGATATCGGTAACGTAGCCATCGAGCCTGGTCGTGGCGATGGCGCGGTTGCTGTTGAACGAGTTCGAGAAGGTCGCGGTGGCGGTACCGCCATTGTTGGCCGCGGCGGTGCCGTAGCCACTGGCGCGCGCACGGCCGTCGTTGTTGCGGTTGTCGCCGGCACTGTTGTCGGAATTGTCGGTCGCGCTCAGGCTATCGTCGCCGTCGCCGCTTTCGTTGTTGGTCTGTTGGGCCCATGTCTGGCCCGCGAAACCTAGACCGAGAATCACCGCTGTTGCCATCAGGCTGTTACGAATGCGCATTGTTGTTCTCCTTATCACGCCGAGTGACGCCAGGGGGAGGCATCGGATCACGACGCATCCGACTACACGCAACAGCGGTGCCACGATCGATTCAGGTGGCGCAAACGTCCGCTGGGCGGAGCTCGGGGAAAAGCGCATCGCATGTGCAGAAATTGCGCAGCCGACGGGGCGCCGCTCATACGGGCGAAAGGTTGCGGCGATGAAACATGCCGGGCCGGCGAGGACGCCGAACGTCATGGCCGCGGCTGGCATAGGCGCTTGATTGCCTTGGGATTCACAGCGCCGGCGCAGTGATTCAGCTTGATGTTTCAAGGGCGAAACATCGGATTTTTCCGGATGAGGAAAGACCTTTATTTATAGATATAAATCAATAAGTTGAATAAATAACTTAAAGTAATTTTTCGGTTACGCTTGCAACACCCACCGCTCAACCTACCCAACCGCGCACGCTCGCCATTCCCAGCGCAGTCATCGCCAACGAGCCGAACAAATGCAGGGCCGCCGTCGCCAACGCCCAGCCGTATTGCTGGCGCAGCAGTTGCTGGGTCACCTCGGCCGAGAAGGTCGAGAACGTGGTCAGTCCGCCGAGCAAACCGGTGATCGCGAACAGCTTCCACTCCGGCGCGATCGCGGCGTGGCTGTCGAACCAGGCCACCGCCAGGCCGACGCCGTAGCCGCCGATCAGATTGGCGGCGAGCGTGCCCAGCGGCAGGTTCGCCGCGGCAGGATTGAGCCACAACGACAGGCCCCAGCGCGCCCAGGCGCCGAGCGCGGCGCCCAGACCGATGGCGAGGAAGGCATACGGCATCGCGTCGTTCTCCGGACGGTGTCGGATCAGTCGTCGCCGCGCGCCTGGGCACGCGCCGCGCGCAGGCGTTCGAGCTTGTCCTTGAGCTTGATCTCCAGGCCGCGCTCGACGGGTCGGTAGTACACGCGCTCGCCCATCTCGTCCGGGAACCCGGTCTGGTCGAGCGCGATGCCGCCTTCGGCGTCGTGGTCGTACTGATAGCCCTGGGCGTAGCCGAGCTGTTTCATCAGCTTGGTCGGCGCATTGCGCAGGTGCATCGGCACCGCCTGGGTGCCGTACTCGGCCACATCGCTGCGGGCCGCGTTGTAGGCGGCGTAGGCGGCGTTGGATTTGGCGGTGCTGGCCAGGTAGATCGCCAGCTGCGCGAACGCGAGTTCGCCTTCGGGACTGCCGAGGCGGTCGTAGGTGTCCCAGGCTTCCAGCGCCATCTGCAGGGCGCGCGGATCGGCCAGGCCGATGTCCTCGACCGCCATCCGGGTCAGGCGCCGGGCCAGGTAGGCCGGATCGCAGCCGCCGTCGAGCATGCGCGCCAGCCAGTACAGCGCGGCGTCGGGATTGGAGCTGCGCACGGATTTGTGCAGGGCCGAGATCTGGTCGTAGAACTGCTCGCCGCCCTTGTCGAAAC
>CAMLID010000047.1 GCA_946480055.1 uncultured Lysobacter sp.
CCGGCCGGCGTCTATGAGATCGTCGAGGAAGCCGCTGCCGACGGAAGCAGCGCCAAGCGCCTGCAGATCAACGCCGCCAACTGCGTGCACTGCAAGACCTGCGACATCAAGGACCCGTACGAGATCATCACCTGGGTCACGCCGGAAGGCGGCTCGGGGCCGAATTACCAGAATCTGTAGCGCGGATCGCCCGTGGCGATCCAGGGAGCTCGCGTACTGGTGACCACCGGCGCCTTGCTGGCCGTAGCTATCGTCGCTACGGCAGGATGGGCGAGTAACGAGGCTGGCGCTTCCCTGGCGTCGCAAAAGCGGCCGTGGATCGAGGTCCCCGCGGGCAACCAGTTCGGCAGCGACAGACATTCCAGAACACTGCTATTGGATGTCTGGAACCTGACGCCCAAATGGTCGGACGCCGGTGCCCTTGCCACGAGCTGCGGCGATCCCCACCAGACGCATGCCGAGGAACGCTACACCGTTACATTTTCTACCGATTGGGTTCGGCTCCTGCTATCGCGCGTCGTCGACATTCACGATGAAGTGGCCTGGATCGACGTCGACGGCACATTCGGGATCATCGAGAGCGGTCAGTTTCTGCGCTCGTATGGCCCCTTGGAGTCCCATCGCGCGAACCTCAGCGAGCTAACGGAGATACAGCAGGCCTGGAGCGACCCGCGATATGGCCGGCGCCAGCGCAAGCCCGCTGGTAATGCCTACCCGGCGGAGGCACCGTGCTTCAGGCGTGCGTGAATGGCCGGTGCACGTTGTCGCGACTCCGCGTTGCGGCGCAGCGGCTGCGCAAGGACTCCAGCGCGCGCTCGAATCAAAATTCCCGGCAACGGGCAACTGAGCCATTATCGCTGTCTTCGCGCGATGGCAGATCACATTAGCGCCAAAGCGCCGCAGTCAAACTATGACTGTCGTAGAACCATGCGTCGGACGAGTCGACGACGCCCTCAACATGCTCGCGCGACACCGGCACTGGTCGCCGGCGAATGCGATCCGCTATCGACATGACGCTGCACCCACCGCTCCTGCGTCTCGGAGCGGCGGATGAATCGCGACGGGACTACTTCAGCGGACTCCAACCATCGCCGCCGCCGTAGTAACCGATGACGCTCTCCTGTCGCTGCACGGAAGCACCGAAGCTCCAACGCTTCAGCTGACTGCCGTTCGACCATAGATAGTCCGTAACGCCGTCGCCGTTGTAATCGGCGGCGCGACGTAGCGTGAATCCCGATCCGGCCGAGCCGAGGTAAGCGCCCGCTACTATCGAAGCATCGTTAAGCCCCCAATACGTCAGCTCGTTGCCGCGGTTGAAGATCACGTCTTCACGACCGTCGGCGTTCAAGTCGGACATACCGTAGATCTTCCACCCGTCGCCGTAGTAGCCGACCGTGCGCTGCGCATAGTTGTAGGTGCCCGAATGGATCCAGGCGAGCGCGTGGCTGCCGTTCGTCCAAAGCAGATCGGCCGCCTTATTGGAATCGAAATTTCCGATAGCCGCCAAGGTATAGCCAGGACCGACATTGCCCTTATAGATGCCGTTCGCGACCACGCCATTGCTCAAGAACCAGAACGCGACATAGTCGTACTGGGTGAAGATGATTTCATCCAGTCCGCTCCCGTCGACGTCGGCGGTACCGAAGAATTTCCATCCGTCTCCGTAGTAACCCGCCGTGCGCTTGGTGTACGTACCTGCGTTCGAAATCCAGACCTCGATCGAATTGCCGGAATCGAATACCAGATCGGCCATCGCATCGTCGTTCAACCGCGCGGTGGCCACCAGCTTTCCGCCGCCCACCGAAGCCCCGCCGTACGACGAAGCGACAAATCCTTGCCCGGCATAGGTGTAGTACGCCCATTCGCCTGACCTTGCGAAGGCGACGTCCGAGTAGCCATTGCCGTCGATATCGTCCTTCACCGGTGCGCTCGCAACGACGGACGCCCTGAACGTGGCCACGATGGGCATGGTCTGGGCGAGGCTGCGTGCGTTGTCGGCGTTGTCGGCTAGGCCGCAAGCCAGACCGCCGCAGAAGGTCGTGCGCGGGTTGGAGAAGATGCGGTAAGAGGTCTGACCGGAGTCACCGTAGGCCATAACCGTATAGAAGTTGCCGCTGCCTGCCGCGGTCTTGTAGCCGAACGAGTACGGATATACGCCGTACTTCAACACGCCATTCTCGGTAGATGTGGCGCGGTCGTGCGCCGAACCCATGTTATGTCCGAGTTCGTGAGCCAACGTCTCGTTCCGACAGAAGTATGTCTTGCCGTCGTCCCCCGGGTCTTGACCATCGCTGACGACCGAGTAGCCGAACGGGGCATCGCCGCTATCTATGCCCGATTGGCCACCGCCAATCAGCCAGGCGATACCGCAGCCATCGTTCTCCGGCGTATTGAACTTGCGCACCAGCGACACCAGGTCCGCGCCGTACTGATCGCGCGCCGCGCGCAGAGCGGTGAACGCCGGGTCGACCGGAATGGTACCGGTACCGCTCTTGTAGCCGGTCAGCTTTTCCAGCGCGTCGCCGTTATCGGTGTTGTCGGCGAAATTGACTTGCATGGCATGGACCAGGCGTATGCGCGCGTCGACCTGACTGTTGGCGTAGGCCTGATTGGCCGTCTCCACCATATTGTTCAAGCGCGTGACCGCCTGCGATTGGCCGCCGAGACCGGCAGCGAAGCCGCTGGTATAGCCCAAGAGAACGTCGACCGTGGTGGATGCCGTTGCCTCGGCAGCGGCCGTTCCGATCGAGCTCGCCACCGGCTCGGGCTGGCTACCGATCGAGCCCGAAGCCAGCTTGGGCGGAATCAGAAAGTCCGGTCCGGTCGGACGCGTGGCCGGGTTGTCGATACCGGCGATCTTGCTGCGGTCGGTTTCGACCAGCCACGCCACGCCGTCGCGTATGGTCAATTTCAGCGGCGCCTTACCGCCGCTCTGGGCGATGCTGCCGAAGGCTGCGCGCTCGCCGAACGTGAGAATCGCCTCATCGGAAGACGTTCCGTTCTTGAGCTTGCCGATCCAGGTCCAGTCGCCGGACGGGTGTTCGACATGACGCTCGTAAGCGAAATCCAACTTTTCGCCCGATGGCGCGGTGATATGCAGCGTCCCGCCCAGCGTCGCGCGCATGGCGTGCGCCTCGCTGATGTCGGCGCGATTCCAAGTGTAGGCGCCATCGCGGCGCACTATGTTCTTGGCAGGGTAAGCGACCAGGTCGCCACGATCGGCCAGGTTCGCGAACGAGACGCTTACGCTCTTGTTTTTGCGATGCGCCAATATCGCACGGGACAACGAAACAGAGCTCCCCCAGGCGCCGTGCGCCTGCGCGCCGGGCTCGACGAACTGCGCGCCGGAAGGTCGGTCCGAATCCTGCGTGCATCCTGCACAGCCCAGAGCCAGTACAGTCAGCAGTACGATTTTGCGCATGGGAATAGACGTCACTAAAAGTGTGCGGGATTTGCTTGGCATCTTGCCTCTGATTGGCGCAGACGTTCAATCTTCGCGAGCGACACCGATACCGTACAAAGCGTGGCGGCCGTCGCAGCCCTCCCTATTCATACTGACAAACGGGCGAATTCCCGATCGGAGGTCACTGGTGACCGACCTATGGAGGCCGATGGCGGCCCGACCAGGGAGAGGCCGGTATCCACTTGACCGCCCGGTCAGGAGAGCTTCATGGTTGGGCCTCACCACACGCCATTGGGGACGTATGGGGCCCCGATGGCGGCGACCGACGGGAGCCGCCTGCGCCAGCCGGCGAACTGCTTCCCGCCGACGCACAACTTCAGCGAATCATGCTGATCCGAACCACGCGCCCGGCCCGGTCGCGTCCGCATGCGCGGCGCGGCGACGATGCCTCACTGGCAATCGCCGCACGCCGTCGGCACGTGGATCTCAAGCTGCGCGCTTGAACGCCACGCCGGTCTTCTCGCGCAGCTCGTCCTCGCTCACACCCGGCGCGGCCTCCACCAGCACCAGGCCGTCGGCGGTGACGTCCATCACCGCCAGCTCGGTGATGATGCGGTTGACCACGCCCAGGCCGGTCAGCGGCAGCGTGCATTCGGGCAGGATCTTGTGCTCGCCGTTCTTGGCGCTGTGCTCCATCAGCACCACCACGCGCTTGACGCCGGCGACCAGGTCCATCGCGCCGCCCATGCCCTTGACCATCTTGCCGGGCACCATCCAGTTGGCGAGGTCGCCGCTGCCGGTGACCTGCATCGCGCCCAGGATCGCCAGGTCGATGTGGCCGCCGCGGATCATCGCGAAGCTGTCGTGGCTGCCGAAATAGCTGGCGCCGGCGCGCGCGGTCACGGTCTGCTTGCCGGCATTGATCAGGTCGGCGTCGACCTCGGCCTCGGTCGGAAACGGGCCGATGCCGAGCAGGCCGTTCTCGGACTGCAGCCACACGTCCATGCCCTCGGGAATGAAGTTGGCCACCAGCGTCGGCAGGCCGATGCCGAGATTGACGTAGGCGCCGTCGGTGAGTTCCTGCGCGGCGCGCTGCGCCATTTGATCGCGGGTCCAAGCCATGTCGAATTCCTTGAAAGTGTCGTAAGCGTCGAGTCGTCGGATTGCCGGGCGCCGCTCAGGCGCGCACGGTGCGCTGCTCGATCCGCTTCTCGGGCGTCGCGTTGAGCACGATGCGGTCGACGTAGATGCCGGGCAGATGGACGTGGTCGGGATCGATCGCGCCGATCTCGACGATTTCCTCGACTTCGGCCACGCAGACCTTGCCGGCCATCGCGCAGGCCGGGTTGAAGTTGCGCGCGGTCTTGCGGAACACCAGGTTGCCGGCCTTGTCGGCCTTCCAGGCCTTGACCAGCGAGACGTCGGCCTTGAGCGCGGTTTCCATCACGTAATGGTGGCCGTCGAACTCGCGCGTCTCCTTGCCGTCGGCGACCACGGTGCCGTAGCCGGTGCGGGTGAAGAAGGCCGGGATGCCTGCGCCGCCGGCGCGCAGGCGCTCAGCCAACGTGCCCTGCGGGTTGAACTCGAGTTCGAGTTCGCCGGACAGGAACTGGCGTTCGAATTCCTTGTTCTCACCGACGTAGGACGAAATCATCTTGCGGATCTGGCGCGTTTCCAGCAGCAGTCCGAGGCCGAAACCATCGACGCCGGCGTTGTTGGAGATCGCGGTCAGGCCCTTGACGCCGCTGTCGCGCAGCGCCGCGATCAGCGCCTCGGGAATACCGCACAGGCCGAAGCCGCCGACCGCGAGCGTCTGACCGTCGGCGACCAGTCCGTGCAGCGCCGCCTCGGCATTGGGGAACACCTTGTTCTTCGCGTCGCCGGCGCTGCGCGTCGCGGCAATGGCCTCGGCCATGGGGGAAACTCCTTTGCGGGATAGGCGCAGTTTAGCGCGCCCGACCGCCGGGCCCCACCGGACCTTAGGGCAATGGTCACTCGTCCCGCGGTATGGCCCAACGTTAGACTCGGCCCATGAGCAAAATCGCCCTCGTCACCGCCATCGCCGCTACCGGAACCGACACCGATATGGCGCCACTGATCGAAGCTTGCGCCCGCGCCGGGCTGGCCGCCGAGGTCCGCGCCTGGGACGACCCCAGCGTGGCCTGGACGCGCTACGACGCCACGCTGCTGCGCTCGCCCTGGGACTACACCGAACGCCTGCCGGAGTTTCTGGCCTGGTGCGAGCGCGTGGCCTCGCAGTCGCGCCTGCTCAATCCGCTACCGGTGGTGCGCTGGAACACCGACAAGCACTACCTCGCCGCTCTGGCCGAGCGCGGCGTGGCGGTGGTGCCCAGCGCCTTCGTCGAACCCGAGGCCGAGCCGCTGCCGGCGCTGCAGGCCTTCCTGTCGGTGCACGCCGACGCCGGCGAGTTCGTGGTCAAGCCCACGGTCAGCGCCGGCTCGCGCGATACGCAACGGTATGCGCGCTCGCAGGAATTCGCCGCCGCCAACCATATCGCGCGCTTGCTCGACGCCGGCCGCAGCGTGCTGTTGCAGCCCTACCTGGCCTCGGTCGATCGCGACGGCGAGACCGCCCTGCTCTATTTCGACGGTGTCTACAGCCACGCGATCCGCAAGGGCGCGCTGCTGCGCCCCGACAGCGGCGCCACCGAAGCGCTGTTCGCGCCCGAGCAGATCGTCGCGCGCGAGCCCGGCGAGGACGAACGCGCGCTCGCGCAGGCCGTGCTCGCCGCCGCGCGCGACGCGCTGCAACTGGACGCGCCCCTGCCCTACGCGCGCGTCGATCTGATCCGCGACGGCGACGGCAGGCCGCAGTTGCTGGAACTGGAGCTGTGCGAGCCTTCGCTGTTCTTCCCGTATGCCGAGGGCAGCGCCGACCGTTTCGTCGCTAGCCTGCAGGCCCGGCTCGCCGCGCGTTGAGCGCGACGACGCATTATCGATCCGACCGGACGCCTCAGGAGCGTCCGTACACGTCCTCGAGCCGGACGATATCGTCCTCGCCCAGATAGCCGCCGGACTGCACTTCGATCAACTCGACCGGCTCGCTGCCGCGGTTGCGCAGACGGTGCACGCTGCCGCGCGGGATGTAGGTGCTCTCGTTCTCGCGCAGCTCGAACACCTTGTCGTCGCAGGTGACTTCGGCCACGCCCGAGACCACGATCCAATGCTCGGCGCGGTGCTGATGCTTCTGCAGGCTGAGCGCAGCGCCGGGCTTGACCACGATCTTCTTGACCTGGAAACGCTCGCCGACGCCGATCGAGTCGTAGCTGCCCCACGGCCGGTAGACCTTGCGATGGAACAGGTGCTCCTGGCGGCCGGCCGCCTTGAGTTGGTCGACGATGACCTTGACGTCCTGCACGCGATCCTTGCGCGCGACCAGGGTCGCATCGGCGGTGTCGATGATCACCAGGTCCTCGACGCCGATGGTCGCGATCATGCGCCGGTCGGAAGCCCGCACCAGGCTGTCGCGGGTATCGAGCGAGATCACGTCGCCTTCGTGGCGGTTGCCGTCGGCGTCGCGTTCGGCCACCGACCACAGCGACGACCAGGAGCCGATGTCGCTCCAACCGCAGCTCACCGGTACCACCGCGGCGCGGTCGGTCTTCTCCATCACCGCGTAGTCGATCGAATCGCTGGGGCTGGCCGCGAACGCGTCCTGGCCCAGGCGCAGGAAGTCGAGATCGGTGCCGGCGCTGGCGAACGCGGCGACCGCAGCGGCGTGGATCGCCGGCGCGAGCCGCGCCAATTCGTCCAGGTAGCTGCGCGCGCGGAACAGGAACATGCCCGAGTTCCAGGCGTAGGTGCCTTCGGCCAGGTAACGCTCGGCGGTGGCCTGGTCGGGTTTCTCGACGAAACGCTCGATGCGGTAGCCGTCGGCGCCCAAGGCCTCGCCGCGCAGGATGTAGCCGTAGCCGGTTTCGGCGTAGTCGGGACGGATGCCGAACGCGACCAGCCAGTGCTCGTCGCCCAGACGCATCGCCGCGGCGACCGCATCGCGGAACGCCGCCTCGTCCTCGATCAGATGATCGGCCGGCATCACCAGCAGCAGGGCCTCGGGGTCGCCGGCCAGCGCATGCAGCGCCGCGGCCGCGATCGCCGGCGCGGTGCTGCGCGCGACCGGCTCCAGCAGGATGCCGCCGCTGCGCACGCCGATCGCCTGCAACTGCTCGCCGACCATAAAACGGTGGTCGTCGGCGCAGACGGTGATCGGCGGCTGCGCATCGGGCAGCGCATTGGCGCGCAGCACGGTTTCCTGGAACAGCGAATGGTCCCCGACCAGCGACAGGAACTGCTTGGGTTGGTTCTGTCGCGAAAGCGGCCACAATCGGGTTCCGCTACCGCCGCTGAGGATGACCGGATGAAGCATTTCGACTCCGCACTGGGGTTACGTCGTGAAGGTTACCGGATCGCGGACCTGCGTCGGCCGGATGTCGCCGTCGCCGCCCCCCTCAACGCTCAGGCGGCAGTCACGCAACCTCGGCGCGGCGACGCGGAGGCGGCGTGAACGGCCACGGCGAGCCGGTGCGGCTGCACGACGCAAACGGGGCCAGCGCGCTGGTCAGCCGCTATGGCGGCCAGGTCCTGTCGTGGATCTGCCTCGGCCATGAGCGGCTGTACCTGAGCCCGCGCGCGAGCTACACGCCCGGCCAGGCGATCCGCGGCGGCGTACCGGTGATCTTTCCGCAGTTCTCCGATCGCGGACCCGGCCCGCGCCACGGCTTCGCGCGGGTGCGCGAGTGGACGCATGCGGGTGGCGGGCGCTTCCTGTTGCGCGAAGACGAGGCCGGCTACGCGGCGTGGCCGCACCGTTTCCAGGCCGAGCTGACGATCGAGTTGCACGCGGACTCGCTGGCGATCGCCCTGCGCGTGGACAACACCGACCGCCAGCCGTTCGCGTTCACCGCCGCACTGCACACCTATCTGGGCGTGGACGATCTGGCCGACGTCCGGATCGAGGGATTGGGCGGCCGCAGGTATTCCGACGCGACCCGCGACGGCGAATCCGGCGTCCAGCACGAGCGGGTCTTGCGCTTCGACGGCGAGCTCGACCGGCTCTACCCCGGCGTCGCGGGCGGGTTGCGGCTGGACCAAGCCGGTCGCAGTCTGCGCATCGACGCCGAGGGCTTCCCCGACACCGTGGTCTGGAACCCGGGCGCCGCGCTCGCCGCCAACCTGGCCGACCTCGGTGCCGGCGAGCACGCCCGCTTCGCCTGCGTGGAAGCGGCGGCGGCCGTGACGCCGGTGTCGCTGGCGGCGGGCGCGAGCTGGTGCGGACGCCAGATCCTGACCGTCGTGGACTAGACGCCGGCGCCTCGATCCGTATGGATGGCCGCACGTTGACTGCAAGCTGAGCGCAATTCGGCCACGCTCGGCCCCATAACGGGCATCGGCCCCTCCTGCGCCCACTCACGGTCTCCGCTAGAATTGGCGGTTCTCGGCCCCCGGGCCGCGCACCTCCCAATCGGGCACCCCCAAGGAACCTCCGCACGATGAAGATCCTCGTCGGCTACAAGCGCGTGGTGGACTACAACGTCCGCATTCAGGTCAAGCCGGATGGCTCCGGCGTGGTCACCGACGGCGTCAAGCTGTCGGCCAATCCCTTCGACGAAATCGCCCTGGAAGAAGCGCTGCGGCTGCGCGACAAGGGCATCGCGACCGAGGTCGTGGTCGCCACGATCGCCCCGGCCGATGCCCAGGCGCACCTGCGCAACGGCCTGGCGATGGGCGCGAACCGCGCCATCCACGTCGTCAGCGACCAGCCGATCCAGCCGCTGACCGCCGCGCGCGCCCTGCTCAAGCTGATCGAGAAAGAACAGCCGGACCTGGTGATCCTGGGCAAGCAGGCCATCGACGACGACGCCAACCAGACCGGCCAGATGCTGGCGACGCTGTGGGGCCGCCCGCAGGCGACCTTCGCGTCCAAGCTCGAAGTCGCCGACGGCAAAGCCACGGTCACCCGCGAAGTCGACGCCGGCCTGGAAACGCTGGAAGTCGACCTGCCGGCCGTGGTCACCACCGACCTGCGCCTCAACGAGCCGCGCTTCATCAAGCTGCCGGACATCATGAAGGCCAAGAGCAAGCCGCTGGAGTCGATCCCGTTCGCCGACCTCGGCGTCGACACCGGCGACACCCTCAAGACCACCCACTACGCGCCGCCGCCGAAGCGCAGCCGCGGCGTGATGGTCAAGGACGCGGCCGAACTGGTCGCCGCACTGAAGCAGAAGGGGTTGCTGTGATGAGCAAGGTACTGATCGTCGCCGAACATCTGAACGGCAAGCTCAACGCGTCCACCGCCAAGTGCGTGTCCGCCGCCCAGGCGCTCAAGCCCGACAGCATCGACGTGGTCGTGCTGGCCGCCGATCCGGCCGGCGTGGCCGCCGAAGCCGCGCAGATCGCCGGCGTGGGCAAGGTGCTGACCGTGGCCGACGCCGCCAACGCCGACGCGATCGCGCAGGTGCTGGCGCCGCAGGTGGCCGCGCTGGCTGCGGGCTACAGCCACGTGTTCGGCCCCTCGACCACCTTCGGCAAGGACCTGATGCCCTGCGTCGCGGCCCTGCTGGGCGTGGCCCAGGTCTCCGACGTGATGGCGGTGGAAGGCAACCACACCTTCAAGCGTCCGATCTACGCCGGCAACGCCATCATCACCGTCGAGGCACCGGCCGATCACACCGTGGTCGCCACCGTGCGCACCGCCTCCTGGCCGGAAGCCGGCAAGGGCGGCAGCGCCGCGGTCGAAGCGGCTTCGGTCCAGGCGACCCTGCCCAGTCACACCCGCTACGTCGGCCTGGCCGCCGGCAAGTCCGACCGCCCCGACCTGCAGAGCGCCAAGCGCGTCGTCTCCGGCGGCCGCGGCGTCGGCTCGGCCGAGAACTTCAAGATCATCTACGACTTCGCCGACAAGCTCGGCGCCGCCGTCGGCGCCTCGCGCGCCGCGGTCGACGCCGGCTACGTGCCCAACGAGCTCCAGGTCGGCCAGACCGGAAAGATCATCGCCCCGGAGCTGTACGTCGCGATCGGCATCAGCGGCGCGATCCAGCACCTGACCGGCATCAAGGACGCGGGCACCATCGTCGCGATCAACAAGGACGGCGATGCGCCGATCTTCGAGATCGCCGACATCGGCCTGGTCGGCGACTTGTTCGCATTGCTGCCGGAGCTGGAGAAGGCGCTGTAAGTCGCGCGCAAAGGCTCCAAGAAAAAGGCCGCCCCTGGGGCGGCCTTTTTCTTGGTGAACCGCTCGATCGCGGGCTCGCGTCGTTACTGAATGACGACTTCCTTCGCGAGGTCGCACTGAACCAACGAGTCGCCGTAGTCGAGAGCCAGATAGAGCCTGTAGGCACCGGCAGCAGCGCCTTTCAAACTGCCGATACGGCTGTACCCGGAATATCGATAACCTTCGGAGCCCTTGGCCGCGGCGACATCGTCGCGCTGCAAGCCGCTATTCAACTCCACAAAGCCGCCAGCGGCGCCATCGGCCGCGAAGGGCTTGAACTCCAACAGAATGCGCTTGGCCGCCTTCCCGTCCGCGGCGGCCCATCCCAAGATGGACGTCGTTTCGCCCAGTTTCAGCGTCCCATCCTTGACCTCGGCGCTGCCCTGGCCCAGGTAGTCGAGCGAGCACTCGCCGCCGGGCGTGGACGCCATCGTAATTCCAGACGCCGCACCGTCCCGAAGCTCGATGTCCGTTCCGTCGCCGATCGCCGCGGTCGTTCCACCGCCCTGCACCGTTTCAGGCGCGACAACGGCGGCCGGCGGGGTCGATGCCGCAGGCTGGTCGGCCACGGGAGGTTGCTGCGACTTGATGAACAGGTACAGGCCCACCAGAGCGACGCAGCCGACCACCAAAGCCAAAAGCTTGGAGAGATATTTGTTGTCTTTCATTGTTCATTCCCGGATGCGAATAGAGGAAACGGACTCAACCGCCTTGTCGACCTTGTTCGTCTTCAGGCTGCGACTGAGTATGCGACTCGACCGGCGCGCTGTCGTCCGCGGCTACGGTATCGTCCGCCGGCGCAATCGTCGCGCTTGCGTTCGCATCGTCGCGTGAATTGTCGCTCACTGCGGATTCTGCGTCGGCGGCAAGCGCCGACGCGGAATCATCGTCCGCACGCGGCGCGGCAGCACTCTTTTCGCCGATCGGCAGGTCGGCGTCCGCGGCCGGCGACTCGATGGGGGGCTCGGCAGCGTCGTTCACGCCATCGCCGACCGCCGTCTCCGAATGCGCTTCCGCGGCCTGGGGTTCTTCCAAGGCTTCTTGATGAAGCTCGATTTCCACGATGTTGGACCGGATCTCCGCGCCCGCTTCGTCGCCGCTGTGCTCCGACACGCCCTCAGCGCTTGAATCGGCAGCATCCGCCGCCTGCGCAGGCGCGCCACCCCATACGATCTCCAATTGCACCGGCGTCGCCACGATGAAGAACTGCAGCGCGCACATCTCGACCAGCTCTCGCGGCTCGACCGCCGACACGCTCATCCGATCGAACTTCACCGTGCCGTCCGCGGGAACGCCCGCGACCAGAACATGTGAAAGCGTAGGATCGATGTTCGCCTGAACCCTCTGCACGCCATAGCCGGTCTCGTGCAGCATCCGCACGGCACCGTCGAGCGTGAAGAAACGGATATGGGTGATATCCAGCAAACCCCACTTCTGATAGTCGAAACGACCATCGACAAGGTCGGAAACGAGCCCAATGTTGCGCACGTTCGGCAGGCTGATGACGACCTGCGCACCCTGCGCCAAAAAAGGCTTCAGCTGCACCAACGCCCGCCAAGGGTCGTACATATGCTCCAGCACGTCGGCCAGCAACACGGCGTCGATATCGCCGTGCCCAAGCCCCTCGGAGATCAGATCCACGTCCTCGAGCTTCTTGGCGAAGACCCTATCCATGCGCTGCGCCGCCAACTGCGCCGCCACAGGATCGGGCTCGACGCCCCAGGTTTCCAGCCCCGGAATGAGCTGTTTCAGCAGCGCGGACGTCGCGCCACTCGCACAGCCCACATCCAGCAAGCGCTTGCGATCGGAGCTGAACAAGCCGGTGAGCTCGACTCGTGCATGACCGCGATACGAGTCCGCAAACTCCTCATCGGTCGACGTGGACCCCAGGTGCCGCTCCCATACGTGCATCACACTCTCCGAGCTGCCTATCGAAGAACACCGTCGATCCGACTACGCGATCGACGGTGAACGCTACAAGCCCTTAGCCGAAAGAAAGACTTCGAACTTGCCAGAAAATCGCGCAGGTGGCCGTGATAGTCGTCACTCACCATACGGGCGCCGACCGACTCCAGCGTGCGGACTCCAAAGCGCAATCGATTAGCGCGCCCTGAGCACCATAACCGCCTGAGGCAGGTAGTTCCTATCATCGATGAAATCGACGACGTCGAAGTACTTGGACCAATTGGCGCGGACATACCCCTCCGGAATCATGGCTTCGCCGTAAATCTCGCTGGGGAGCTCCGGCCCGCCGCTGCTGGGCGCGTACAGGTACTGCCCGCTGTCGTAGTCCCGCTTCGCCTGCTCCATATCCACGAACGAAGTCTGCAGAAAACGATGCCACTCGGTGGCCGGCGGAGCGCCTCGCAACGAATTGCAGAAGTCGATAAAGCTTCTGCCCTGAGTGGTCAGCATCACCAGCCCGCCGGGCGCGATCACGCGCGCCAGCTCGGCGATCCAGGCGTTGGCGGCCATGGGGCTGAGATGCGAGAACACCGAGTACGCGAAGATCAGCTTGAACATTCCGTCGCGCAACGGCAGGGACGGGAGCAGATTGCACTTGATCAGCTGTCCGTTGACCTCGGTGCGCTTGCAGATCTCAATGGCCTCGTGCCAGGGATCGACGCCATACAGGCGATCCCAGCTCACATCGCGATAGAAGAAGCGCATATACCGGCCCCAACCGCAGCCGAAGTCGAGGATGTTATCCGTGTCGCCGAATACGATGCCGTTCTTCGACAGGTGCTCTTGCACCGCGCGATAGAACACAGCGGCTTCCGCAAGGGCGTGCGCGTTCGACGAGCCCACGAAACCGGCCTGGATTTCGTCGGGCGGGAAGCCCGGCAACCGAAAGCCGTTCCACATCGGGTTCGAAACGGAGGCAGTAAGAATGTCGTGCCACTCTTTTGCAGTGGTCGTGCGCGCCGCGTTGAAAAGATCTGTTGGCTTCATCCTGACAGGCTCCAGTTAGTCGTGTTTGGTCAAGCTGTAGTAGCCACGGTAACGATCCGTCGCCATCAGCTCCATAAAAGACGAATTCATCCTCAGCAGCCGATACTGCGGATGCTTATGGAACTCAAGGAAGAATCCGTTCAACAGCGTTTCGCTTTCCGAATCCGACAGATGAGCCACGGACGAGAAGGTATTGCCGGTGTGAATGCGGTACAGGTAGCCGGGGGCGTCGACCATCAGCAACTTCGCATGGAAACTGGCGCGCAGCAGAAAGTCCCAGTCGTGGCAAAGGCGCATGTGCGAGAAGCCGCCGAGCTTGTCGAACAGCGCCCTGGTGAACATCAGATTGCCGGTCGTCACACAGGCATTGAACTCCACTAGGTGGACCGCCAGCGGAGCCGTGGACTGGAAGCACGCTTCCTGACGACGGTATATCTCCCCGGCGGCGGGATGTTCGTCCGCCAGAACCTCGCCGTCCTGATCGATGACGGTAACACGACTGAAAGCGAGATCCGCCTTGTCGTTCTCCATGGCGCTCACCAGTGTGGCGAGCCTGTTGTCGGTCCACGCATCGTCCGAGTTGATGATCGCGACGTACTCGCCTCTGGAGTTCGCGACACCCACGTTGATGACATTGAAGGCGTCCGAGTTGATCGGCATCCGGTAAAGCCGCGCGCGCCCGGAAAGGTCGTACTTCGCAATGGTCTTTTCGGCGATCTCGTAGGTAGCGTCGGGCGAACAGTCGTCGATGACCAGCAACTCGAAATCGTCGAAGTTCTGATCGAGCACGCTCCTGATCGCCTGTTCGACGTACTGAGCATGCTTGTAGGTCGGCATGATCACGCTGACCTTGGGCTTGGCCGCTTTCTCTATGCGAGACAACGCCTTATGGCACACCATGAGGTTGGCGTAGCCGTAGCGCCGATCGGGCTCGAGGTAAGCGCCCTCCGCCCACTCGTTCCAGGCGTTGACGAACACGAAGCGTTCTCCGGGCGGTGCCTGAAGAACGGCCTGATCGACCAGCGCATCGACCCATTTCTGGAAACCGCTCGGGCTGGACTTGGTGAAAACGTGCGAACGCTTCCCCTTACGCGCGGTGTTGTCCCAACCGGGCATAGCGCATCGGAATAGCCTGTAGTCCGGATGATTGCGCTCGGACTCGGTATCCACGACATCCGGGTAATCGAAGATCGTCACCTCGGAGTCTTCGTGGAAGTGCTTGTACATGGAACGCTTGACTGGAACCTGCACACCGTGGGGCGGGAACTCGACGCCGGCATCGAAGCCCAGTTCGGTCGGATCGCCCAACCCGAAGGTCTGGGCGGCCACCAGGTAGATCTCGCCCACGCCCTGTTCCCTGCAGCGCTGGCGCCATCGATCGAGAGTCACGGCGGCTTCGGGAAGAATGCCGGCGCGGTAGACGATCAGCATGGGCTTGCCGTCGACGCGCTGGTAACGAGGATCGAGGAACGCGCGGATCAGATCATCGATGATGGCGATATCGTCTTCGGCCGAATGGTTCTGCGCCATCAGGATGTCTTGTTCGGACCCGTCCCAACGCCGACTCCAGTTCTCGTTCGCCCAGCACAAGCAAAACCCGATATCGACGCTGGGGTCCTTCAGGAAGGCTTCGACCGGCGA
Organism: uncultured Lysobacter sp.; assembly: GCA_946480055.1. Next base: position 15,231 of record CAMLID010000047.1, read on the forward strand.
CTCAAGCAGTCGGTGGCCATCGAACCAGTAGTAGTAGAAGCAAAATGCCTCGATGCCGTGCCGGCGGGCCATCTTCGCCTGATCGCGCATGATCTGCGGGTTGCGCAAATCATAGAAGCCGAACTCGCCCGGCAGTCGCGGCTGATAGTGCCCCTCGAACATCGGCATGGCTTTGCTGACGTTCGTCCACTCGGTGAAGCCCTTACCCCACCACTTGTCGTTCTCCGGAATCGGATGGAACTGCGGCAGATAGTAGGTAATGAATTTGACGCCGACATCAGGAGCCGGCTCCAGCGCGGGCGCGGCGATGTACTCACGGTCGCGCTTGGTCAGCATGTCCACGAGGTGGTGCTGAAACGCGGAGGCTTCGACCGGCCCCTGATTGGCGAACTGCTGCGCCTGTTGACCATCGAACACTCGGCTGACGAGCGACATCAAGCCGTTACTGCGCCAGTAGCGGAACACCTTCTTGAGGGCGCTCAGCAACAGCCATGCCCGCTGAACACGGACATCCGTCCGGACGTAGAACGTGCCGCCGGCGCAAGTCGGATCGAAGCGAATCGCCTTTACGTTCGCAGGCACGTTGACCAGAAACGAAATCAAATCGCCGGGCGGACGCGACTCGGGAGGCAACACGACCTTCGCTTTCTCGGTCACGCCTTCGCCGAAGTCGAAGTAGAAAGCGGAATCCACCCAGGGCTTGGTGCCGGCCTTGCTCACGAACACGAAACGGCTCAGTCCCGCAGGAAAATATTCCTGAGAGGGACGCAACAAGAACTGCGGATCGGCGGAGATGCTTTCCCATGCACCGTCAGACTCCTGCCCGATGGCGCGGCAGTCGTGGTATGGCTCCATCTTTATTTTCACAAATCCCCCAATCTATCTACTGCTCTGCGGATGCAGAAAATTCTTCCGAAACAACCTTGCCGTGCTCGAGCGTGATCACTCGATTGCATACGCTCCGAATCAAATCGAGGTTATGAGATGCCAATACGATGATCTTGGCATCATCCATCAGGCGATTCAGCCGGGCCTCGGCCTTAGCCGAGAATTCGGCATCGCCCACGCTCAGCCACTCGTCCATCAGGATGATGTCCGCGGAAACGGCCGTCACGATCGAGAACGCAAGCCGCATCTGCATACCGCTGGAGTACACCCTCACTGGCAGGTCGAGATACTCGCCCAGCCCGGAGAACTCCGCTATGTCGTCGCGCAAGGCCTCTATCTGCGGCCGCGAGATTCCATGCAACAGCCCGCGCAAAGTGATGTTCTCGTGGCCGGTCGCATCCAGCTCGAAGCCGAGCGCAGGATCGATGAGGCTGGCGATCGAGCCCTGCATCTCTATCGAGCCCTCGCTCGGCGCGTAAATACCGGCAAGCGCTCGCAACAGCGTGGTCTTACCCGATCCGTTATGGCCCCACAGGCCCACTCGATCGCCGGGCCGCGCCTCGAGATTGATCGAGTTCAGCGCGCGAACCACCGTGATCTCTTTCGAGTTCGCGGCGATTCTGCCGCCGGTGGCCGCGTTCACCATCATCTTCTTGAGGGATCGGCTCGAGACCCCGTAGAGAGGGTAGTCGAGTGTGCAGTTGCTAATCGATATGCTTGCCATGCCTTACACCCAGTACGCAATGCGTCGACGGAACCGCGCGAACACCAGCAGACCCAATAGGGTCGTTGCTGCGGTCAAAGAAATGGCGCCGATGTAGTGCGACGACTTGGGCACGTAACCCAGCATAGGGCCACGAATGATCTCGATCAGCCAATAGAACGGATTGGCTTCCACAAACATGGGACGCCCTTTCAGAGCACCCGGTTTCCAGATGATGGGGGTCAGGAAGAAAGCGAACTGCAACACGTTCAGGATGATCTGCTGCAGATCCCTGAAGCGAGCGCACAAGGTGCCAATCAAGTACCCAGACGACACGATAAACGTGCTCAATATCAGCAAGCCGATCGGCAGCAGCAGGAGCTCGGCGCCGGGATTCACCCTGTAAAAGAACAGGAATGGAATCAAGGCCACCAGATTGTGGGCGAAGAGCAGCAAGCTGCGTGTGGCAGCGCGCAAGACATGAACCGTCAGCGGCGCGGCCGTCGACTTGATCAGATTCTCGGAGCTGATGAACGCGCCCGAGGCCTCCGTGAGCCCACCCGAGACCAGGGACCAGGCAATCAAGCCTGCGGCCAGATTCGGAACGTAGTCCGCGGCCGACATATTGAACAGCTGCGCGTAAAGCGGGCCCAAACCGGCAATCACCACCAACATCGTGATCGTGATCCAGAACGGGCCGATCATCGACCGCCTATAACGTTGCTTGATGTCGTGCGTTGCGAGCATCAGCCATAGATCGGCCTTGGAAAACCCGTTCTTCAGGTCTTCCCAAACGTTGCTTGCAAACTTCACGGGCTCAGTCCCTCATCCAGATCGCGTTGCAGATCAACCAGATCCTCCACGCCCACGCTCAGGCGCACCAGGTTGTCGGCGATGCCCAGCGCGGCGCGCCGGTCGGGCGGGATCGAGGCGTGGGTCATCACCGCCGGATGGTTGATCAGGCTTTCCACGCCGCCCAGGGATTCGGCGATGGCGAACAGTTCGCAGCGCTCCATCATCCGGCGCGCGCCGTCCATGCCGCCCTTGACCAGGATGCTGACCATGCCGCCGAAACCGTGCATCTGGCGCTTGGCCAACTCGTGCTGCGGGTGCGAGCTCAGGCCCGGGTAGATCACCTTCTCGACCGACGGATGGGTCTGCAGCCATTCGGCCAGCGCCTGCGCGTTCTCGCAGTGCGCCTTCATGCGCAGGTGCAGGGTCTTGAGGCCGCGCAGCGCAAGGAAGCTGTCGAACGGTCCCTGCACACCGCCCACGGCGTTCTGCAGGAAGGTCATCTGCTCGGCGATGCCGGCGTCGTCGCCGACCACGACCATGCCGCCGACGATGTCGGAGTGGCCGTTGAGGTACTTGGTCGCCGAATGCATGACCAGATGCGCACCCAGTTCGAGCGGACGCTGCAGGATCGGCGAGCTGAAGGTGTTGTCGACGACCACGATCAGGCCGCGCTTGCGCGCGATCTCGGCGATGCGCGCGATGTCGACCAGCTTCAGCAGCGGATTGGTCGGGGTTTCGATCCAGACCAGTTTGGTCTCGGGACGGATCGCGGCTTCGAACGCGGCCAGGTCGCTGAGGTCGACCCAGCTGAAGTCCAGGCCGGCCGAGCGGCGACGCACGCGCTCGAACAAACGGTAGGTGCCGCCGTAGACGTCGTCCATGGCGATCACGTGGCTGCCCGAGTCGAGCATTTCCAGTATCGTCGAGGTCGCGGCCAGGCCGGAAGCGAAGGCGTAGCCCTGGCTGCCGCCTTCCAGGCCGGCGACGCAGCGCTCGTAGGCGAAGCGGGTCGGATTATGGCTGCGCGAGTACTCGAACCCCTGGTGCACGCCCGGGCTGCTCTGGGCGTAGGTCGAGGTGGCGTAGATCGGGGTCATCACCGCGCCCGTGGTCGGGTCGGGCGACTGTCCCGCATGGATCGCGAGCGTGCCCATTCCGGGCTTGTGCGCCCCGCCATCCTGCTTTCGTTCAGTCATTGCGTCCTTCCGCTTCGGCTAGCATGCACAAACGCGAATTCTAACATCGCCCATGAGTCCGACCCGGCGCTTGCCGCCCGACTTCAGTCACAGTGCAGCCTTTCCGCTGTTCGCTTTCGACGCGGCGGCCGGACGCGGCTGGGTGCTGCATTTCGAGGCTCAGGACTACCGCCGCGCGAGCTTCCTGGATCAGCGCGCCCTTCATCATCGAAAGATCAACGGATGGGAACTTTCGATCGCCGAGATCGAAGCCGCGCTCGCGCCGCCGGAGCCGAGGCTGCCGCTGCACTGGGTTTTCCATATAGGCCATTGCGGCTCCAGTTTGGTCAGCAAGTTTCTGGACATGCTAACCGGCGTACTCGGTCTGCGCGAGCCCCTGCCCCTGCTGAGCCTCGCTCAAGGCGCCGGCGATCCGGCCACGCAGCGCTGGCAAGGCCCGGTGCTGCGCTTGCTGAACAGAGGATTCGCCGACACCCGGGCCGTCGTGATCAAACCGACCAGCGGGGTGACCGCCATCGCCGGACGGCTGTTGGCGCAGACGCCGGGCCAGGCCTGCCTGCTCTGGATCGACCTGCGCAGCTGGCTGGCGACGATGCTGCGCGACGACGGCCTGCGCGACGACACCCTGGCAGGCGAGCCCCTGCGCCTGGCCGAATTCGGGCCCGAGGGCCTGCCCCCGGCCTCCGGCGACGGCGCCCGCCTGGCCCGGCTGTGGCTGGCCGAGCAGTTGCGCTGGCGCCGGCTGGTCGCCGATCCGACCCTCACCGGGCGCCTGATCGACCTGGATTTCGCCCAGGTGCTGGCCGACCCGGCCGGCCAAACCACGCGCCTGGCCGCGCACTACGGCTTGACGGTGCCCGAAGACTGGGCGGCGCAGATCGCCGACTCGGGCCTGCTGCAGCGCTACGCCAAAGACCCGCGCCAGGCCTTCGATGCCGGGGTGCGCGAACGCGAGCTGGCCGCGGCGGCGCAGGCGCATGCGGCGCAGATCGCGGAAGGATTGGAGTGGGCGACGGCAGCGCTGACTACGCTCGACGCCGAAGCGCTGCGGCCACGGCTGGGCTTGCGCGACTGAGTTCGCGCCGGGCGAGGCAACGCTAGCACGGCATCGCTGCGAGCCGCGCATTCGCGGCGACTCGCGCTCAGGCCAGAAAGGTCGTCATCGCGTAGCGCGTGCCGCGCCGCACCGGCAGCACTTCATGCAGCAGCGAGCACGAGAACACCAGCGCCGACCCGGTCGCCGGCGAGAACAGATGCGGGCCGAACTCGGGATAGCGGAATTCGCCGCCCTCGTAGCCGCCGGTATTGAGGTTCACCGACAGCGCGAAGCGGCGATAGGCGACGTCGGGAGTCTCGTTGTCGCGATGGGCGCGGAAATAGCCCGCATCTTCGGGATAGGCGAGCAGCTTGAAGGGGTCGCGCCGGCCGACCTGGAACTGATAGACACGCGCGATCTCGGGCAGCGCGCGACGCAGCAGGCGTTCGTGCATGCGCGCCTCCAGCACGGGATCGCGCGGGAAACTCTCGCGCCGCTGCTTCACGTTGGGATCGAGCTGGAAACGCTGTTCGCCGTCCTCCAGCACCAGCACGCCGGAGGCGTCGCCGCCGCCGCAATCGTTATCCAAATGTCGGATCAGGTCCGCGCACAGCTCGGCTTCGAACACGTCGGGGATCTGCAGCACCGGCGCGATGCGCGCGATCTGTGCGGGTATCAGCGCGGTTTCGCCGGTCGCGGGCAGCGGCGCCATGGCCGCCGGCAAGCGCGTCGCGGCCTGCAGGCGCAGATTGGCATCGGCCAGCCACAGCGCATCGGCGCCCAGCCCGGCCAGCCAGCGCGGCTCGGTCGCATACGCGCGCCAGCCCGTGGGCGGGTGTGCGTACGCGATGGGCCCCAAGCACAAGGCGAGCGTGCCGGCCGGGGGCGCCGGCAGGGCGGCGATCGCGGCCTCGTCGGACGGCGTCGCCAACCACAGCGGCGCGCCGGCGAACTCGGCGTGCAGAGTCTGGGCGACGCCGGCGGCATCGCGCAGGCGTACGTCGGGCAGGCGGTCGCCCGGCAGCCAGCGTTCGGCCGCCGCCGCGGTCACTGCACGCGCCGCCGCAGGAAGTTGAGCAGGTCGATGCGGGTGATCAGGCCGAGGAAGCGCTCGCCGTCCATGACGATGGCGACATGGCCACGATCGAACACCGGCAGCAGCGACTCGATCGGGTCGGCCACCGGGATCTTGTCGAGTTTGCTGACCATCGCGGTCGAGACCGGATCGCGGAATCGCGATTCGTCGCCGTAGACGTGCAGCAGCACGTCGCTCTCGTCGACGATGCCGACGATGTGTTCGCCGTCCATCACCGGCAGCTGCGACACGTCGTACAGCTTCATGCGCTGATACGCCGTGACCAGCAGGTCGTTGGGGCCGACCACCACCGTGTCGCGCTGCGAGTACGGGCGCAGGATCAAGTCGCGCAGATCGCCGTGGCTTTCGCGCTGGATGAAGCCGTTGTCGAGCATCCAGTAGTCGTTGTACATCTTCGACAGGTACTTGTTGCCGGTGTCGCAGACGAACACCAGCACGCGCTTGGGTTCGGTCTGTTCGCGGCAGTACTTCAGCGCCGCGGCCAGCAGGGTGCCGGTCGAGGAGCCGCCGAGGATGCCCTCCTTCTCCAGCAGCTCGCGCGCGGTCAGGAAGCTTTCCTTGTCGCTGATCGCGTAGGCCTTCTTGACCCGGGTGAAGTCCGAAATCGGCGGCAGGAAGTCCTCGCCGATGCCTTCGACCATCCAGCTCGCCGACTTGTCCGAGAGCGTGCCGCGGTTGATGTATTCCTCGAGGATGGAGCCGACCGGATCGGCCAGCACCAGCTCGGTGTCCGGCGACAGCTTGGCGAAGGCCCGCGACAGGCCGGTCATGGTGCCGGAGCTGCCGCAGCCGAACACGATCGCGTCGAGCTGGCCGTCCATCTGCTCGAGGATTTCCGGCGCGGTGCCGAACTCGTGCGCAGCCGGATTGTCGGGGTTGCCGAACTGGTTGATGAAGTAGGCGCCCGGGGTTTCGCGGGCGATGCGCTCGGCCAGGTCCTGGTAGTAGTCGGGATGGCCCTTGGCCACGTCCGAACGGGTCAGCACCACCTGCGCGCCCATCGCCTTGAGGTTGAAGATCTTCTCGCGGCTCATCTTGTCCGGCACCACGAGGATCAGCTTGTAGCCCTTCTGCTGCGCCACCAGCGCCAGGCCGATGCCGGTGTTGCCGGCGGTGCCTTCGACCAGGGTGTCGCCGGGCTTGATCTTGCCGGCCTTCTCGGCCGCTTCGATCATCGACAGGCCGATGCGGTCCTTGATCGAGCCGCCGGGGTTCTGCGATTCGAGCTTGAGGTAGAGCTCGCACACGCCGGTGTCCAGGCGCTGGGCTTTGACGATCGGCGTCTGGCCGATCAGTTCGAGTACGGATTGGTGGATGGCCATGCGGTTACGCGGCTTCTGCGGGGCCGCATACGGCGCGGCGGGACCCGACCATTCTAGCGGCGGTCCGCGCGCCGCGAAGCGCCGGAGACGACATGCCGGCGAACGTTGCGCAGGCGCTGGCCGTCAGCGGAGTGCCGCACTCGTCGGGAAACAGGGATCAGATGCGGGCCGGCGATGCTCACGGCCTGTCCGGTAGCCGCGGGCGGTGGCAGCCGACGAGGATGGCCGCCACCGCCCGCGCTGAAGAAGATTCAGTGGGTTTGCGTGTCGTACAACTGGGTCAATCGATCCTTCGCAGCCAGTTTCTCGCGCTTCATCTTCGCCAGGGTGACATCGTCGATCGGCAGTACGCCGAGCTCCGCATCCATCACCTTCTTATCGAGGTCCTTGTGGCGCTGGTAGAGCTGCTTGAACTCGGGGTTGCTCTTGATCAGCGCGTCGATTTCGGGCTGCGGTCGTTCTTCGAACATGAAAGCCTCCTTCAGCAGAAAAGCAAACGCCCCGGTCGATGACCAGGGCGTCGCGGGGGGTCCGTGAGGGGCGCCAGGCGGGGCGTACGGCCGGCCTCATACAGGCCGGCCACCGACTTGCTTGCGGTGGCGGGGTCCTGCAGAAGGTGGGCTTGCGTCATCGGCCTGGCTCTTCGCCAAGCGGAAATCCGGCCGCTTGGGTATTCGACCCTACTCCTCCTTTTCGGGACCGGCAAGGCCGGCCGTCGCATTCGGCAGCTTCGGCATGCAATCCGCGCCGGGACGGTGCTCCCGGTGCGGATTGAAGTCACAAATAACTGATTTTTAAGATTATTTGTCGGAGACCACGACGTCGACCCGGTCGCCCTTGCCGCTGCGGCCGCTGCTCTGGATCTTGCTCTTGGCGACGCCGCCGGCGACCAGGGCATCGCGCACCGCATCGGCGCGGCGCTGGGCGAGTTTGGCGTCGCCGGCCTGCGCATCGACCTTGACCGTGCCCGAGGGGCCGGCCTGGACGTAGGCGGCCAGCGTCTTGACCTGGCCGGCCGCGGCGCCGCCCAGGGCGGCCTTGCCGGCGCCGAAGGCGTCGCGGTTCAGGGCGAACACTTCGCCGCGCGCTTCGCGCTTGGACGCGGGCAGCTTGCCGCCGGCCATCAGTTCGGCCTCCTGACGCGCCAGCGCCGCTTCGCGTTCGCGCGCGGCGTTGAGCTTGGCGGTCTGGGCGTCGCCGACGGTCGCCAGCGCGGCGTCGGCGTCCTGGATGGTCAGGGCGTCGGCGGCGGCCTGGGCGCGCAGGCGCTCGGCCTCCTCGGCCTGCATCTGCGCCTGCAGGCGCAGGCGTTCGGCTTCCGCGCGGGCGCGGTCGGCGTCGCGACGGCTGGCTTCGACCAGCAGGTCGCTGCGTTCGCGGTCGAGGCGGTCGACCTCGCGCTGTGCGGCCTGGCTGCGCGCGGCGATCTCGGCGATCTGGACCCGGCGCTCGGCGATGTAGAAGGCACCGTCGCGGTCGCGGCGGTTGGCCTCGGCCAGGGCCTGCACGGCCTGGCGCGCCTGCAGGCGCTCGTAGGCGCCGAAGCTGTTGAGCGCGGGGTCTGCTTCGACGGCGGACAGGCGCCGCGACAGCCGTGCCAGGTCGGGGTCTTCGGCCGCCTGCGCGGACGGCAGGGCCGCGCTCAGGGCCGCGGCCAGCAGGGTGCAGCAGATCGTGTGGCGCAGGCTCATCGGTCGTCTCCGGTCTGCAGGCGGCGGCGCAAATCGGCGATCTCGGCGCGGCGCTGGGCCAGTTCGGCGTTGATCACCGCGTCGCGGCTCTTGGCCGTGGCGAGGTCGGCGTCAACCGCGGCGGACGCGGCCAGGCGGCGTGCATCGTCCTCCCGGCCGCGCGACATCGCCCCCTGGGCCTGGCCCAGGGCGTTGCGCGCCGCGGCCAGCTCCTGCGGCGCGTACTGGTCGGCGTCGGCGCCGTCGGCGCGCGAGACCGCCTGCTGGGCGGCGGCCAGCTCCGCGGTCGGCGGAGGCAGCGAGGCGCATGCGCTCAACGCCGAAGCGAGAACTAAGGCCAGCAGCGGGAAACGGATTTGTGCGAAGCTTGCGGTCATTAGGGGATGCCGTGACGAAGGAATGCGCGCGGCCATTGTCGGAAGCCGGCGGCGTGCTTGCAACGGTACGCGGCCGTCAACAAGGGGTGTGTGCATGGACATCGGCTATTTCCTGAAGCTGATGACGGAAAAGAACGCGTCTGACATGTTCCTGACCACCGGGGCGCCGGTTTACATCAAGGTCGAGGGCAGACTGTACCCGCTTGGCAACACCGGTCTACCACCGGGCATGGTCAAGAAGATCGCCTATTCGCTGATGGACGAGGGCCAGGTGCCCCAGTTCGAGCGCGACCTGGAGCTGAACATGGCTCTGGCGCTGCCCGATGCCGGCCGCTTCCGCATCAACGTGTTCAAGCAGCGCGGCGAAGTCGGCATGGTGATCCGCGCCATCCGCAGCATCATCCCCAGCATCGAAGAGCTGCAACTGCCGCAGGTGCTCAAGGAGATCATCATGGCCCCGCGCGGCCTGGTGCTGATCGTGGGCAGTACCGGCTCGGGCAAGTCGACGACGCTGGCGTCGATGATCGACCATCGCAACAGCAGCACCTCGGGTCACATCCTCACCATCGAGGATCCGATCGAGTACCTGCACAAGCACAAGAAGTCGATCGTCAACCAGCGCGAGGTCGGCCTGGACACGCACGCCTTCCACAACGCGCTCAAGAACGCGATGCGCGAAGCGCCGGACGTGATCCTGATCGGCGAAATCCTGGACGCGACCACGATGGAGGCGGCGATCGCCTTCGCCGAGACCGGTCACCTGTGCCTGGCGACGCTGCACTCCAACAACGCCGACCAGACCCTGGAACGCA
>CAMLID010000048.1 GCA_946480055.1 uncultured Lysobacter sp.
ATCCTCGGCGGCTGGATCACCGACAACTACAGCTGGGAATGGATCTTCTTCATCAACGTGCCGATCGGCATCTTCGCCAGCCTGGTGGTCGGCAGCCAGTTGCGCGGCCGCCCGGAGAAACTGGAAAAGCCGAAGATGGACTACGTCGGCCTGATCACCCTGGTGATCGGCGTCGGCGCGCTGCAGATCCTGCTCGACCTGGGCAACGACGAGGACTGGTTCCGTTCCAACCTGATCGTGATCCTGTCGATCGTCTCGGCGATCGCGTTGGCGGTATTCGTGATCTGGGAGCTCACCGACAAGGACCCGATCGTCAACCTGCGCCTGTTCCGACACCGCAATTTCGCCGCTGGCACCGCGGCCATGGTAATCGCCTACGCGGCCTTCTTCGCGGTCGGCATCCTGGTGCCGCTGTGGCTACAGCGCAACTTGGGTTTCACCGCGATCTGGGCCGGTTTCGCGACCGCGCCGATCGGCATCCTGCCGGTGCTATTGACGCCGTTCGTGGGCCGCTACGCGCACAAGTTCGATCTGCGCTGGCTGGCCACCTTCGCTTTCATCGCGATGTCGCTGACCAGCTTCGCGCGCTCGGGCTTCAACCTCGACGTCGACTTCAACCACATCGCGATGGTGCAGCTGTTCCAGGGCTTCGGTGTGGCGCTGTTCTTCATGCCGGTGCTGCAGATCCTGTTGTCGGACCTGCAGCCGCACGAGATCGCGGCCGGTTCGGGCCTGGCGACCTTCATGCGCACCCTGGGCGGCAGCTTCGCGGCCTCGCTGACCACCTACGCCTGGACCGAGCGCGGCGCGGTCCACCACGCCCACCTGACCGAGAAGGTGTCGGCCTACGATCCCAACCTGATCGAGACCGCGACCCGCATGGGCGGCGGCAACCTGCAGACCGGTGCGGCGATGCTGGAACGGATGATCTCCAACCAGGCCGCGCAGATCGGCTTCAACGAGATCTTCCACCTGCTCGGACTGATCTTCCTGGGCGTGATCGTGTTCGTGTGGTTCGCCAAACCGCCGTTCCAGGCCAAGGTCGGCGGCGCCGCGGCCGGCGGCCACTGAGTCCGACGCCAGCGCCGTCGCCATGCCTAAAGGGCCGGGACTCCCGGCCCTTTTCGTTGGCGCGGCTCAGGCCGGCGAACGCTCCTCGCGCGATGCGCGTTCGGGCACGCCCACCGCGGGCGCGGGCGCGCCCTTGCGCACGAAGCAGCGGCGCGCGTCGTGATAGGCCGGATCGGGGCCGAAGAAATTGCGGTACATGTGGGAGAGCTCCTCGGCGGCGTAACTCTCCAGCGGCTTGCGGCGTTCGTCGGCGGAGCGACGGCGACGCTTGAGATGGATCGCCTTGCGCCAGGCCACCGCTTCGGTCAGCGCCTGCACGCGCGCTTCGACTTCGGCGCGGAAACCGGCGCCGTCCTCGCCGAACGCGGCATCGACCAGACCGATGCGCTCGGCGCGTTCGCTGGTCAGCGGCTGCAGGCTTTCGGTGAGTTCCTCCGCACGCGCCGCACCGACCCGGCGCGGCAGCAGATAGGTCCAGTACTCCGAACCGTACAAGCCGCCCATGCCCTTGTAGTGCGGGTTCAGGACCACGCCGCCGCGCGCCCAGACCTCGTCCGCGGCCAGCGCCAGCACCACCCCGCCGGCGCCGGCATTGCCCTGCATCGCCGACACCACGCGGTGGCTGTCGGTGATCGCGATCTCGCGCACCAGCGCGTTCATCGCCAGGATGTTGCGCCACGATTCCAAGGCCGGATCGTCCGCGGCCTCGATCTGGTTGAGGTGGATGCCGTTGCTCCAGACATCGGCGCCGCCCATCAGCGCGATCACCCGCGTCGGGCGCTGGCGCGCATGCACGAACGCAGCGCGCAGGCGCTCGCACTGCCGGGTCGACATGGCGCCGTTGTAGAAATCGAAATGCAGATAGCCGACTTCGCCGTCTTCGCGGTAACGGATGTCGCGCCAGGTCGCCGGGCCCTCCAGCGCGTCGATCTCCAAAGGCAGTTCGGGCACGCGCGCCATGCGTTGCGGTCCCAGCACCTGCGCTGCCGGTAACTTGATCCCGTCCTTGGCGCGCAGATGGCTGAGCCACAGCGCGCCGTCGCCGCTGGCGACGCAGACCGCGCCCTCGCGCTGCGCCAGCAGCTCGCCGGGGCGTCCACGCAGCAGCGCTTCCGGCCAGGCGCCGTAGAGCTGGCAGGCCAGGCCGGTCAGCGTCGCGCGCGCGCCCGGCGTGCTGTCGCCGCAGCGCACGCGGCGCAGGATGGTCGCGCTCGGCAGGTCCCAGTCGACCGCGCGATCGGCCGCGCGCATCGAAGGTCGCAGACGTCCGCGTACATCGGCGTCGCGATAGTCGAGCGCGCGCGGCGGGTACAGACCGGAGGCGTAGCGATCGATCGCCGACAGCAGCGCACGCATCGCCGCCTGCGCAACTTCGTGACGGTAGAGCTCGCTCTTGCCGACCTCGCGCATGGCGAAGCCGGCGCTGGCCCAGATGTCGCCGGCGTCCATCTCCGCCGCGGCCTGCAGCACGGTCACGCCCCACTCGCGCTCGCCTTCCAGGATCGCCCAGTCCAGCGACGACGGACCGCGATCGCCGACGATGCCGGGGTGCACGATCAAGCAGGTGTAGCGATTCCAGACAGCCTCGGGGATCGCCGATTTCAGCATCGGCGCCACGATCAGGTCGGGGCGCTCGCGCTGCGCCGCCTGCTGCATGGTTTCGGGGTCGGTCGCGATTTGGATGACGACGTCGTGGCCCAGTTCCGACAGCCGGCATGCGGCCAGCTGCGACAGTCCATTGCACGCCGTGCACAGAAGCAGAATGCGCAGTGCCATCGAACATTCCTTGTTCGTCCGTGTGATTTCACTCTCGGCCAAGGCCGAGAGGCAAACTCGCTCCCTAGTCACATTTCCTACGAATTGTCGGACCCGGACCGGTCAAAGTTGGACGGCGGTCGGATCTTGCGGCTCAGACGATGCTGCGAAGCGGCGCGAGCTCGCGTTCGGCGTCTGGCGGGGAGAGCCGAGGACGTGCGGCGTCGCCGCAAACCCGCGCGTAGCGACACTCAGAGGGAGCGACGAAGGCGAGTTCCGCAACGACGACGCGTTGCGGAAGCTGCGTGCAACGACTCAGGCGCGGCGCATCGCGCGCTCGGCGCTCTGCGGGTCCTGGCTCTGTTCGAGCTGCTGGGTTTGCGCCAGCGCAGGCGCGCGTGCGGCTTCGATCTCGGCCACGCGCTGGGTGCTCTCGCGCAAGGGCGTGTCCATGCCGCGCGCGGTTTCGACGCTGGCGTTGACCCGCGCCGGATCGTCCAGCCGTCCCTGCACCGCGAATACGCGGCTGGCGTCGCGGCTGAGTTCGACGTGATTGATCTCGTTCATGCCGCTGCGCATCGCCGCGACCGCGAGCGAACCGGCGAGCTGGTCGCTGCGCGGATCGGGCGTGCGGTCGAAGCGCGCGTCGAGCGCGTACACGCCCTGGGCGGCGCCGCGGTACAGCGGGTACTGCGAATGGCGCGGGTCGTTGAGCAGGACGCCGTCGGCATCGGGCGTCGCGGACGCGCCGCGATGGGCCGGCTGGGCCTGCGGCAGCACCGGCGAATCCTGTGCGGGCGGTGCGATCGCCGGCATGCGCTTGAGCGCCGACTGCTCCATCTCGCGGGTGCGGAAGTCCAGGCTGGGCACCACGGTGTCGACCATGCCGTGGCGCTGCACCGCCTCGCCCGCGGCCTGGCCGATGTTGTCGAACAGGACCTTGGTCTGGACGATGTTGCGGATGCCGCCGGGGTGGGTCGGGTCGAAGGTGACCGCGGCGCCGCCGACACCGGCCACGGTCGCGCCGGTCAGGGCGAGGCCCAGCGGCGCGTAGCTGGTGGTGCGGCGGATCTGGTAGCCGGTGGCGTCGAGCGTGGCGTCGATGGAATGGCCGGCGCCGTCGGTGGCGCGGCGGACGTTGGCGCCGACCGCATCGGCGGTCTGCTCGATCGCGCGCGCGCCCTGCCGGGCGCCGCTGCGGGTGTGGTCGGCGGCCTGCTGCGAACCGGCCAGTGCCGCGCGCGCTTCGCCGCGCTGGCTCTCGCAGTACTGCGCGGTGGCGCGGTCGCGCTGGTCGGCGATGTCGTTGAGCATCGGCACCCAGCGTCCGGCGCCGCGCAAGAAGGTGTTGGTGGCGCTGTTGGTCCACTTGGCGCCTTCGCACTGGACCATGTCGACCGCGGCCGCGGCGCGGCCCGAGACCAGTTGCACCTGGGCCACGGCTTCGCCGCCGGTGCGCACCTGCCAGCCGGTGATCTGGCCGACGGTATGCGTGCCGACCTGGGCCGCGCGACCGGTCGCCTGCAGGCTCACGCGCGCGCCGTCGCCGGCCAGATCCAATCCGCGATCGGCCACGCGGCCGCCAACGGCGACCACTTCGCCGGCCTGACGGCCGACCTGGGCGCCGGCCAGCGATACGCTGGCCACGCGCAGCAGCGGCCCGGCGAATTCGCCGGCCTGGCCCAGCGACATCGCCTGCGGGCGGTCGACCAGGCTGCCTTGCGCATCGCGCGTCTTCGGCGTCAGCAAGGGTTGTACCTGGCCCGCCGCGAGCGGCATATCGCGCAAGGCGCGGTTGCCCGATTGCGTAGCGAGCGCATCGACCAGACCGCGCGCATCGGCCTGCGCCTCGCGGCTGTAAGGCAGGTGCTGCGCGAGTTGCTGGCCCAGCAGTTCCTTGGCCCCGGGCAGACGCATCAGCTCGGAGGTCTGGTTGGCGACGCGGCCGAGTTCGGCTCGTCGCAGGCCGTTCATGCGATCGATGCTGGTCTGCACGTCGGTCAGCACTTCGCCGGTGACCTGGTAGGCGACGACGGTCTGGTTGGGGTTGTGGACGGTCAGGCCGTTCTGATCGGCGTAGCGCTGCGCCGTGGCCTGGTGCAGGCCGGCAGCGTTGAAGGTGGTGGCGGGCACGCCGGTGATGGCCGAACCGGCGGAGGCCATGCCGCCGCCCAGGGAGTGGCCGACGATTTCGAAATTGCTCTCGACTCCGGACTGCCGTACTTCCCGGGCCAGCGTCATCGCACGAGTGTAGTAATCGCTCTCCAAACCCAAGCCCTGACGACCGTTATTCATCCAGTCTTCTGGCGCGGATTCACGCGTGACTTGCTTGCCGTTCTCTTCGAATACGACCGGCCCGTTGGATCCCTTGTAGCTGAGTACCGGCTTGACCTCAGGTCCGTATACACGTGGATCCGGCAGGTAGATTTCCGCTCGGAACGCCGAGTCGTCCGGTTGCAGCAATTGGTCGACGCGATCGTTACTCCAACCGATACCGGCCTTGCGCAACAGATCCGGATGCTCGCTGCCGCGCAACCAACCCGGCGGCGGCTGACCGGTGTGTTCGGCGGAGCGATAGACGTCGGCCGCCAGCCCGGCCATTTCACGGGCATGGTACTGACGCTGCAGAGCATCGGCCTGGGCGCCCAGTTCGCGGTCGCCGCCGGTCGCCGAGCGCTCGCGCATCGACGTCAGCAGAGCCTGCTGATCGCGCAACTGTGCGATCTTTTCCTCGACCGTGCGCGGGGTCTGCGACGGGAGATCCTGCTCGGGCGTGGACATGGCGGTTCTATCCCTGAACGGCGCTAAGCTCGGCCCGAAACTGCCACTTCGCCCCGCCCCTGTCAAACGTCGGCTTTGTTACATTCGGGCCGCCCCACGCCAAGGACGACCGCCGCCATGACGCTGCCGCTTCCGCCCCCGCCGTTGCGCCGCCGGATGCTCGCCGGGCTGACGCTCGCCGGCCTGATGCTGTGCGCCCTGACCGCGTGTTGGGCGATGCCGCCCCCGGGCGGCGACCAGCTGCCCTGGGACCCGGGCGACTACTTCGAGGGCCCGGCGCTGCAGCTGGCGGTGGCCAGCGACCGGCGCAAGGCCGAGCAGATCCGCTGGATGATGCGCGAAAAAGGCATCAATCCCGATCATTTATTCGACAAGGGCGACATGCCGCTGGTGGCCTGGCCGGTCTTCAACGAAAACCCCGAAGGCCTGCGTCTGCTGCTGGAAAACGGCGCGGATCCGAATGCGCGCAAACACCAGCCGCAACGCAAACGCGGACAGTACCGCAACAACGCAATGGTGCTGGCCGCACGCAGCAAGAATCCGATCTATCTCAAGCTGCTGCTCGATCATGGCGGCGATCCGAACACACTCAGCTCCAACGATGAATCGCTATTGCACGTGGCTTACTTGCGCGGGCAATGGCAGAACGTTCAGTTGTTGATCCAGCGCGGCGCGCGCATCAACGAGCCGCTGTTCGCCAAATCCGAGAGCTATGAAGGCCATGACACCGTACTGAATTGGTACGCGAGCCTGGGCAATTTCGATAAAGCCTACTGGCTGCTCCAGCACGGTGCTGATCCGGCACGAAAGATATGGGTACCGCCGGGCACCGCACACCCCGAGCAAGCACGCCGCATGCCCATCCTCGAAGAAATCTTCTGGCTGCCGGTAAAGCCGCACATGGTCGAATGGCAGCGTAAGTGCCAGATGTTTGTGCTCGCACGCGGCCTGAAACCGCCACCGATGCCCGAAGCCCTCAAATTCAGCCGCAAAGGCCTGGGCCTGCCGACCGAAGAAAAAGACATTCCGCTGCCGACGCTGGAAGAAGCCAAGCGCGCGCAGGCCTCGGCACCGACGCAGTCACCCACGCCCACACCCGCACCCGCTCGCTGACGCAGTCGGCGGCGCGCCATGCGCGCGCCGCACGCGCTCAGTCCGCCGACGCCTCCAAGGCATCGGCCAGACGCTCCACCGCGATCACCGTCATCTCCCCCACCCGCCCGCTCTTGGGCGCATTGGCCTTGGGCACGATCGCGCGCTTGAAGCCGTGGGTCGCCGCTTCCTTCAGCCGCTCCTCGCCGTTGGGCACCGGGCGGATTTCGCCGGACAGGCCGACCTCGCCGAAGGCCACGGTCTGCTCGGCCAGCGGCCGGTCGCGCAATGAGGACAGCACCGCCAGCAGCACCGGCAGGTCGGCCGCGGTTTCCTGCACGCGGATGCCGCCGACCACGTTGACGAACACGTCCTGGTCGCCGACCCCGACCCCGCCGTGGCGGTGCAGCACCGCCAGCAGCATCGCCAGCCGGTTCTGCTCCATGCCGACCGCGACCCGGCGCGGGTTCGACAGCGGCGAGGAATCCACCAGCGCCTGCACCTCGACCAGCAGCGGCCGCGTGCCTTCGCGGGTCACCATCACGCAGCTGCCCGGCTGCGGGCTGCGGCTGCCGGACAGGAAGATCGCCGAGGGGTTGGGCACCTCGCGCAGGCCCTTGTCGCCCATCGCGAACACACCCAGCTCGTTGACCGCGCCGAAGCGGTTCTTGAACGCGCGCAGCACCCGGAAGCGGCTGCCGCTTTCGCCTTCGAAATACAGCACCGCATCGACCATGTGTTCGAGCACTCGCGGACCGGCGATGCCGCCTTCCTTGGTCACGTGGCCGACCAGGAACACGGCCGTGCCGGTTTCCTTGGCGTAACGCACCAGCCGCGCCGCGCTTTCGCGCACCTGGCTGACCGAGCCCGGCGCGGCGCTGAGCTGCTCGGTCCACAGGGTCTGCACCGAATCGGCCACGATCAGCGCCGGCTTCATCTTCACCGCATGCTCGAGGATGCGCTCGACCCCGGTTTCGGCCAACGCGTGCACGCCGTCCAAAGGCAGGCCCAGGCGCGCGCCGCGGCCGGCGACCTGGGCCAGCGATTCCTCGCCGGTCACGTACAGGCCCGGCAGGGTCTGGGCCATGCGCACGATCGCCTGCAACAGCAGGGTCGACTTGCCGATGCCCGGATCGCCGCCGACCAGCACCACCGCGCCGTGGACCAGGCCGCCGCCGAGCACGCGGTCGAACTCGCCGATGCCGGTGCTGACCCGCGATTCCTCGCCGTGCTGCACGTCCTTGAGCGCGGTGACCGCGGGCGCGTCGGCGCGGCCGGCCCAGCTGCTGCGCCGGGTCGCGGCGACCCCGCCGCCCTTGGCCGCGGGCTCGACCACGAACTCGCTGAGCGTGTTCCAGGCCCCGCATTCGCCGCACTGGCCCTGCCACTTGGTGTGGTCGGCGCCGCATTCGGAACAGACGTAGGCGGTGCGCGCCTTGGCGGCGGGCTTGCTGGCGGGTTTGGACATGGGGGTCGCTGTGCGGAAACTGGCCTGCACTGTACCGGGACGGCGTCGCAGCGCGCGAGACCGTGACGGCCGAAACGCGCGTAGGCCGATGCCGCACCGGCGGCTAGGACTCTGCCCTGCCCGGCCTCATACAGATGAATGCAGCCAGATGAACGCAGCGCAGGCACCGACCGCTACGGCGCCACGCGGAAACTCAAGCCGCCATCGGCCGGTGGTGCTCCGGGTACAGCGCCGGCAGCCAGCGCTGCGGCGTCGCCAGCAGGCCCGGCACATCGGCGCGCGGCACGATCCCGTAGCCGCGCGCGTCGATATCGGCGGCGATGCTGCGCCAGTCCAGGCGCGGCGCGGCCATCGTGCTCTCGATGGTCCAGCCGAAGCGCAGCGCACCCAGCGCGAACATCTCGTCCAGCGGCAGCGGCCGGCCCGCAGGCGCGACCACGTAACCTTCCTCGTCGCCGACCACGAACACGTCCACACGCATCGATTGTCTCCTCAGCATACCGGCGCCAGAACGGCCTCGCCGTTCGATGGCGCGCCATGGTGGCGATCGCGCAAGAAAAATTTCGTGAAAGAAAGATGGCGGAACGGTGAATCGTAGGCGCGAGCGCGCACTTCACGACAGAACGATCCGTTATCGGCGCATGCGATTCGCGCAGCCCCGCCTCAGGCCGCTTCGAGGCGGCTGAGCATGCGCCGCACGATCAGCGCCAGAGTCCGCCGCGACGTCTCCATCGCCACCAGATAATCGCCGGGGCGCTCCTGCCCCATTACGTGCTTGGCGGCATTGACCGTATCCAGCACCAGCACCGCACCATCGGCGCCGACCATGTCGCTGAGCGTGCGCCGGTGCGCGTCGAGACGGCGTTCGATCTCGTAGTCCAGCCCGCGTCCCGCTCGCGCGGTCGCACGCGCGAGCGTCGCGTCCAAGTGCTGGAACTCGCCTTCGATCTGCGCGGACGTGTAATGCATGGGCGGCGGTTCCTGTGAGGGCGCGTCGGCGACGACGGGCAACGAGACTAGGCAGCGCTCGTCTCACCGGATGACACTGCAACGGCGGCGGGCACTTACGCGATTGCGTATGTGACCGGCGAAGCATGGACAGGTTCCGCGGCGCGATGCGCGGCGGTTCAGACGCGCGTCACGATGCGACGCGGCGGCGCCGATTCGGAATCAAGGCACGCCGCATCGTCGGGCGCGCTTGGCCCGCATCCGTTAACCCAAGCCGAACGCGGACCTGAATCCGCGCCTCAGCGCTCAGTCGTTTCCGCGACGCAGCAACGAAGCGTACTTGGCGATGCTCTGGTCGATCCTGTCGATCGCGAATTCCGTCGACTCGGCCTCCATCGCGCCGGCCGCGGCGGCGACGGCGGCGGCGGCGCCCATGAGGATGTCGGTGGCCAAGATGCCGAGCGCGTCTTCGGCAGCCTGATGCGTCGCTTGTTCGGTCAGTTCCTGCGTCATCTGTTTCAGCAGCACCGCCTGACTGGCCAATGCGACCTTGCTGATGCCGTCGAAGTGCGCGGCCGCCGATTGCGCAACCAGATCGGCGGCATCGGGCGACACCCTGCGCAAGGAAGCGATCGCCTGCACCGCAGCGTCGGCGGCGTCCCGGGTCTTGGCCTGGATGTTCGCGTCGATGATCGAGGCGAGGATGGGCTTGTCGTCCATGATCGGATCCTGAGGAGCGGAGGGAGGATGGCAAGCGGAGGCCGGCATTGCGCCTCCGCGATTCGCGACGCACGCGCACTGCGATACGACTTCGGCGAATCGGGTTCCGAATCGACCCCGCCGTCGCTACCCGGCGGTCTTTCGCGTTCCCGTCTTGGGACGACGCGACGCCTTGCCCAGTTCGGTCAGCCGCTCGGGCGAGCCTTCGCCATTGAGTTCGTCCAACACCGCCGCCGGGTAGTCGGCGAACACGTTACCCCACCAGCGTTTCAAGCTGTTGTCCCAGACACGCCAGCCATCGCCTGGAACCGGCCGTCCGACATAGCGTCGCTTGCGCGCTCCCATATCCGATCCGTCGTATCTCGTGAGTGCCATCGATGTGGCAGCGAGCGCCGCCGGCGGACGGCGCATTGCGGCCCGGACTCGGCGACCGCGCGAACGCAACGTCCGCGCGGCTTGCCGCTTATCCCATCGCCTTGCGATGCTCGGGTTGCTCGGTCGTCTGCGCGGCCGCCAGCTGGGTCTGCGCTTGCGCTTGCGGTTGGGCCTGCACCGCGACGGTCGCGGCGTCCTGTTCGCGCACCCCGCGCGCCTGGTTCTCGCTGACCATCGCGTAGTTCGGTCCGGTCGGGCCCTTGCTGCCGTCGAACACGAACACGTTGCGGTCCGGTTGGCCGCTGGCGTCGACGACCGGGTTACCGGGTTGGATCCCGGTCACGCCGTCGAAGCCCTTCTGTTTCGCGCTCGCGTACAGATTGGCCGCCAGCTGGTCGTCGGCCATGCCGTGCGTGCGCATAGCGGCGACGACCTGCCCATACATGGGATCTTCGCGCATGCGTGCGACGTTCGGGTCCAGCGCGGCCAGCGCGGTGCGGGCCTCGCCGGGTGCCGCATCGGGCGTGTTGAGGCTGACCCGGCTGTCGGTGGACACCGCGCCCGGCGTCGGCAGCTTCGGACCGATCACATCCTCCGGCGACAGACCGTGCTGGCCCACGCGCACGCGGTCGCTCCATTCCATATTGCCGCTGCTGTTCATCACCACCAGCTTGCCCTGATCGAGCGACTGCCCGATCAGATTGGCCAGTTGCTCCGGCGTGGCATTGCGGTTGGCTGCGCCGATCTGGTTGCCGATGGAATTGTTGTACAGGTCCATCGCCTCGCGATTGGCCCAGTTGCCGGGCAGGCCTTCGTGCGCGGTGGTGAAGGCCTTGCCCCACTCCGGCCCGTATTCCTGCGCCAGCCGCGCACTCCAATAGGCGTGCCGGAACGCGTCGCGATGACCGTCGTTGCCCTGCCACTCGCGCGCGCGGTCGGCGGGAACCCCGGCCGGTACTGCATTGTCCGGAAAGCGCCGCTCGCCCTCGGCGAAGGCCTCGCGCGCGATATCGCGGAAGCCGCTCAGCCCGGCCAGCCCGCGATCGCGGGTGAGGCGATCGAGCAAGGCGCCCTCGGTCTTGGTCATCTGCCGGCCGTCGGTGAACGGGATGTCGATCGCACCGAACGCCCGGGGATGGTAGGTGATGACCTCGTCGTCGGCGACCTGGTAGTTCGTCCGGATGTCGTTGAGGTTGGGACGTGGATCCGCCATCGCGCTCTCCTTTTCGCTTGCGTTTCGTTCGCTACCGCGCGATCGCGCGCGCCGCGCGCCTTATCTGCGCGCCCAGCGGCGCGATGCCACGCGCCCGTCCTGGTAGCGGACCTCGTAATACTCTTCGTCGATGCCGGCATCGGAAACGCCGAGTTCGTAGATGTCGACGCCGGTCGCGGCATTGCTGGAGTCCGGCTCGCCGAGCAGGCCGATCACCTCCTCGCGCGGCATGCCGTCGGCGACCAGCTTCGCCAGTGCAGGCACCATCGACCCGCGTTGGTTGTCCAAGGGCTTCGCGCCGCGTTGCGATTTCCAGGCAGCCGAATCGAAGTTCGTGGTCTCTTGCATGGGGCACGCCGATAGTAGGAAGGGAATCAACAGGACGCCGATTCGCGCTCGCTGCAGCGCGAGCCGGGGCGAAATCCCCAAGGTGACCGATAGCTTGCTCATGAACCGTCCCTGGAGTGGCTGGCGTCCGAACGGGCACGAGCCTAGCACGGCCGTTCGCGGCCGTCCTAGGGGCCCGAAATCCGCACTTTCACCGCGATTTCAAGGCCAATCCTGAGTTGCGTTCGGCGCGGGTTCCGCGCTGGAAGGCACCGGCCATGCCGATAGCCGGCGTCCGCTTCCGGGCAAGGGTCAGGCGGTGCTTTGCAGCCATTCGCGGAATATCCGCGCGGCGTCGGATTCCGGGCGCGAACGCAGCCGTGTCAGCCAGTAACGTCCGACGTCGATTTCGGTATCGAACAGTTTCACCAACCGTTCGGTGGCAATGTCCCGCTCGAACATGCACAGGGGCAAGAGCGCCACGCCGGCCCCGGCAGCGGCGGCGCTCGCCATCGTCAACGAGGAATCGAACACCGGCCCTCGTGCCGTGACACCGGCGACTCCGGCCGCCCGAAACCAGCGCGACCACTCGTCCTGACGATAGGAACGAAGCAGCGTCGCCACCGCCAGATCCCGTGGATGCGTCAGTACGCGCGTCAGCGACGGAGCGCAAATTGCCGCAAAAGGAGCCGGCAAGATCGGAGTGGATTCCAGCCCCTGCCAGTCGCCGTCTCCGAAGCGGATCGCCAGATCCAGTCCTTCGCTGGACAGATCGAGACGGTTGTTGTGCGTGAGCACCCGCACTTCCACCTGGGGATGAGCGGCGGCGAAACCAGGCAGCCGTGGCAGCAACCAGCCCGTTGCGAAGGTACCGACCACACCGACGCTTATCACCTCGCAGACGTGGCCGCCATGCACGCGCTCGAGCACGGCGGACATGCGCTCGAACGACTCATTGAGCACCGGGAACAGCGCGGCCCCCTCTTCGGTCAGCGCCACGCCCCGTGGCAGGCGATGAAACAGGACCAAGCCGAGCCTGGATTCGAGCGCCTTGATCTGGTGACTCAGCGCAGCCTGACTGACGCACAACTCGTCGGCCGCACGGGTCAGGCTCTGATGCCGCGCGGCGGCTTCGAAGGCGCGCAGGGCGTTGAGCGGCAGTTGAGGTCGGATCATCGCAAGGAATTAGGTGAGCTAATGAGTCGCATTAGATAACGTCGCTGGTCGGCGCCGTCAATTCGCGAATAATCAGGTTAACCCGCAGACGGGCCGGCTAAGCTGGAGGGCAGCATCGTGACGGCAGGCGCCGCATCGATAAAATTCATGTCATTGGCTGTTCGCCCTCCTGGGAGCTCGCGTCGCCGGACCCGCGAACGGCGGCCCTGCCCGCGACTCGCTGGAGCTGCTTGCCCCCGCTGGCCGGCGCCCGGTTCCGGTCGAGCCATACCCGCGTAGCCAGCCCCGCCGCCGTGTGCCGGCCGAGAGCCGTCCCGCCCTGTCGCCGCCCGTAGTCCCAGCTACGACTCCGAGATGGGCCGGATCCTGTGCCGCAAAAAACCTTGATGTCCTCTCACGGTCGGGAGCGGTCACCCGCTCCTTCCGATCACCGATAGCGCCGCCCCTACCAGGAATCTTCCGAAATGCCCCTACTGCGTCCGTTGACCGCCTGCTGCCTGCTGCTTTCCACTTGTGCGTTCGCTGCTGAACCGCTGCTGCCCCAGCTGAAGGCCTATGAGACGGAAGACAGCTGGCGGCAACCCGTGCCGCCGTTTCCTCTCGCTGAGAACAGCTGGTACATCGGCACCGAGGCGCTGAGCGCGGTGCTGGTAAAGACGCCGCAGGGTTCGGTGCTGATCGATGGCGGCCTTCCGCAAGCCGCGAACATGCTGTTGCTGCGCATGCACGAACTCGGCGTACAGCCCGGCGACCTCAAGCTGATCCTCAGCAGCCATGCCCACATCGACCACGCCGGTCCGTTGGCGGAACTGAAGCGCTCCACCGGTGCGCACGTGGTCGGCAATGCCGAATCGGCCGTGCTGTTGGCGCGCGGCGGCAGCGACGACATCCATTTCGGCGAAGGCCTCACCTTTCCGCCGGTGACGGTCGACCGCATCGTCATGGACGGCGAGGTCGTGGAATTGGGCGGCGTGCGCTTCACCGCGAACTTCACGCCCGGCCATACGCCGGGAAGCACCAGTTGGACCTGGGACGACCGTCGCGACGGCAAGACGCTGCACATCGCCTACGTCGACAGCCTCGGCACACCGGGCTATCGGTTGATCGGCAACCCGCGCTACCCGCATATCGTCGACGACTACCGCCGCACGTTCGCGGCGGTGCGCGCACTGCCTTGCGACCTGTTGCTCACGCCGCACCCCGGTAGCAGCGGCTGGGCGCCGGCAACGACCGCGGCGCCGCATATCGAACCGATGACCTGCCGCGCCTATGCCGACAAGGCCGAACGCGAGTTCGACGCCAAGCTCAAGCAGCAGCGCGAGGCTGAGCACTGATGCGGCGCCAATAAACCGCTTCGGCATGAGGCCCAACCATCCGCGCAAGTCCAGGCCGCTTCGTGGATCGGCTGAATCGAAACGTTGAACGGCCGATTTCGACTGCGAGCAGACATACAGGCGCCCTGTAGTCTCTATGCGTGCAGCGTACGGATGCCGGCCAAGGTCACGGACGGATGGCGGCTTCGCAGAGCCTCGCGATCACTTCGCTGCCTGCACGAGCCCCTTCCTCATCGGAAGGGGCGAACTCGGTCACGGTGAGGCCGACCAGGTCGGCTTCGCCTGCGATGCGGCGGACCAAGGCGATCGCGTCTTCGATCCCGAGACCGCCGTCGGGGTAAGCGAGATAAGGAAACTCGTGCGGATCGAGTACGTCCAGGTCGAAATGGATATGCACGGGCCCGCCGATGGGCTCCTGTGGATCCAGCCGCTTCAGATCCAGTTCGCGCTGCAAGGCCCAGTCGCCGTCGTCGCCGACCCGGATGCCGAAATAGCGGAAGCGCGCCGGATCGATCGGAGCGCCCAGAAAGGGCCGCATCGGCGCGGGCGCACGCCCCAGGATCGCGCTCACCGGCATGCCGTGGAAGTTGCCGCTGGGCGACGTCTCGGGCGTGTTCGCGTCGAGATGGGCGTCGATCCAGATCACGCGCAGGCCGGGATGCAGGCCGCTCAGATAATCGATCACCGCGACATCCACCGCGCAATCGCCGCCGGCGGTCAGCACGCGCCTGGCACCGGAGCGCGCGAGTAGCTCCTGGGCGCTGCGGAACTGCGCAAAGATCGCGTCCCAGCGCCGGACACCGTGAGCGACATCCGCAGCGTCGTCGCCCAAGGGTACCCGGACCAGCGGCGCGTATCGCCCGTACACCTCGGCGGCCGCCGCAGCGCCGCGCGGCAGGTGCTCGTGCCGGCCCGAGCCCTGCCATTGCGGGTAGGCCAGGCTGAGGTCGAACGGCAGTTGGCTGGACAGCATCTGCTTCGCGCTCCATTTGGATCGTGACTTCGATTCATTCAAGCCGAAGTCGCTACTCAACCGGCACTCCCGTACTCGCAAGCCCGCAACTGCGGGGCGAGGTCGCGGGAGGCCTCAGGCGGGCCGTTGCAGCCTGCGTGCTGCCGGGCATCGGCGCGTTACGGCCCACCTCTTTCAAGCCGAAGCCGCTTAACGACTCGGCTTAGTTTAAGCAGACAGGCGCTGATAGTGTCGATGCCAGCGCTGGTTCTATCTGGCCGAACAATCCCAAGAGGCCTGCGGTGTTTCGTGCGATCACCCGGCGTAGTAGCCGGGTTGATCCAGGTCGGCAAGCAAGTCCGGGCCGGTCGGCTCCCAACCGAGCCTTGCGCGTGTGCGTGCGCTGGATGCGAACATATCCGCGCCAGCAAAATCCGCGAACCACCCGAAATGATCTCGCTCCCGTGATTCGACGGGCAGACCAAGCCGGAGACCGATCGTCTCGGCGATCCGCTTGAACGATACGCCGTCATCGGCCACCGCGTGGTAGACCGATTCGGTCGCCCCTTGTTCGAGTGCGAGCCGGTAGAGGCGCGCCGCGTCCGACCGGTGCACGCCGGCCCAGCGGTTCAGCCCCTCGCCGAGATACGCAGACACGCCCTTCTCGCGCGCCAAACGAATCAGGATGGGGACGAATCCGTAGTCGCCGAGGCCATGGACCGACGGCGCGAGCCGCACCGTCGCCACACGCACGCCGCGCTCGGCCAGCGTTCGCGCGGCCGTTTCCGACTTCCGCGGCGAAGACGGTTGAGGCAGGTCCATCTCGGTCGCGGCACGGCCTTGCGCTATCCGCGCCAGGCCCGACGTGACCAGAAGCGGGCGCTGCGATCCTTCCAGAGCGCTGCCCAAGGTCTCGATCGCGCGCCGGTCCTGCTCGGCGTTCTCCGCGAACTTGGAAAAATCGTGGTTGAACGCCGTGTGCGCCACCGCGTCCGCCATTGAAGCCGCGCTACGCAAAATATCGAGGTCGTCGAGCGTGGCACGGACGACCCGGGCACCTGTCGCCGCGAGCGCGGCCGCCTTGTCGTCGCTGCGGGCCAGGCCCGTGACCTGGTGGCCCGAACGAAGCAGTTCTTCGACCACGGCCGAGCCGACCCACCCGGTGGCCCCGGTTACGAACACATGCATGGTGAAATCTCCTGGGTGGTCGCGCGAGCCGTTACGGCTCGGCGACGATGCAATCAGAGCAGTGATGTTTTTCCGGCCTGCGCCGGCGGATGCCGCTGTTTCAACCCAGCCGCATCGACAACTCGACGTCCTCGCCGAAGGGCGTGGACAGGTAAGCGTTCGCGGGCGAACGCACGTGCGCCAGGTAGTCGGGACTGTAGTCGGCGTTGTCGGCGACGATCAGCGCACCCGGTCTGAGGCGGCTCTGCACCAAGCTCAGGACCTCGGGATAGAGCGCCTTGGCGCCGTCGAGCAGCAACAGGTCGATCGTTTCGGGCAGATCGGCGCTCAGCGTCCGCAGCGCATCGCCTTCGCGGATCTCCACCAGGTCGATGACACCACCGGCCGTCAGATTCTCTCGCGCACGCACCACCTTGGACGGCTCGAACTCGGTAGTGATCAGGCGGCCGCCGCCGTTGTCGCGCAGGGCCGCGGCCAGGTACAGGGTGGAGATGCCGAACGAGGCTCCGAATTCGACGATGGTGCGCGCGCCGCAGCTGCGCGCCAGCATGTAGAGCAAGGTCCCCGTTTCGCGGGAGACGGGCAGCGCGAGATCCTTCATGCGCCCGTAGTAGTCGAGGTATTCGGTCTTGCTGTGCATCAGGCGTTCGCGCTCCTGGCGGGAGAGCGCGGCCACCACGGGGCTGGTCGCCGGCGATGCCGCGTCGGCGGCTTCGAACAGACGGTCCAGCAAGGGCGCAACGGGGTTTGAAGTCAGGGTGGTCATGTGGGGGGTTCCGGTAAGAAATGCGCGAATCTTCGCGCCGGATTAGAATGCGACTGATTCGTCAGATTCGCTATTCGCATTGCCCACGCCGCCATGACCGACCGCCGAAAACACAAGATTTCCCTGCGAAAACAGCCCAAACAGGCCCGCTCGAACGAGCTGATCGCCGCCGTCCTGGAGGCGGCAGTTCAGGTTTTGGAGAAGGAAGGCGCCTCGCGTTTCACCACCGCGCGGGTAGCCGAGAAAGCCGGCGTCAGCGTGGGCTCGCTGTATCAGTACTTCCCGAACAAGGCGGCGATCCTGTTCCGGCTCCAAAGCGACGAATGGCGGCAGACGGCCGAGCTGTGGGCCCGCATCCTCGCGGATACCGACAGGCCGGCGCTGGAACGACTGCGCGCCCTGGTCCACGCCTTCATTCGTTCGGAGTGCGACGAAGCCAAGATGCGCATCGCGCTCAACGATGCCGCCCCGCTCTATCGCGATGCGCCCGAAGCGCGCGACGCCCGGACGTCGGCAGAGCGCGCGTTCCAGGCCTTCATGCAAGAAGTCCTGCCCGCCGCGTCAGCAACGACGCGCGCCCTGGCCGGCGATCTGATCACGACCACGCTCAGCGCGGTGGGGAAGCGTTTTTCGGAAAGCCCGCGCACGCCCGCGCAGATCCAGGCCTATGCCGATGCCATGGCCGATATGTTCTGCGCCTACCTCAAGGGGATCGAACAGGGCTGAGAGCGACGAAGGCCGGGAGGCCCAGGCCGTCATGGGCCGGGAAAGAGATGCGAAACGCTCGTCTTCCGCGGTTCGCCTAAGTCCCTCTTTGGCCCTGCCCGATAGCAGTGGTCTTAGCACCTGAGATAGGGCCATGCTCTAGTCAAAAGCCACGGAGCCGTCGCGGCCGAGAGTCGACATGGCACCGCAGCTGCAGTCGCAAGAGAATGCGCCCCCCTCCGAGCACCATCTACGATCCGCCATGACCCTACCCCACCTCGATCCAAAACTCGTTTTCGCCTGGCAAGCCGCGCACTCCATCGCTCGCAATTCCCCGCCCCCTGTCCACGACCGCGGCGGCTTCCGGGTGGATACCCACTCGGAAAAGGAAACCAAGCGCTGGGTATTCCCGCAGCTATGCGATGGGCTGCGCGAAATCGCACAGGAAATTACGGCGCCACGGCATTACCTGAAGCTGTGCGGCTCCGACGAGGAACTGCGAAGCGCACTGCCGGCGCGCTGGGAGGTTCAGCCGGCGAACTATTTCATGACCGCGACAGCGGCGACCCTCGATGCAAAGCCGCTGCCGGACGGCTACCGGATGGAGCTTCATCAAACCGGCCCCGTCACCCGAGCCTGCGTCATCGCGCCGGATGGCGACCCGGCCGCAAGCGGATGCATGGCGGAAACCGCGGAGGTCTGCATCTACGACCGGATCGAAACTTCGCAGGATCACAGGCGCAAAGGATTGGGCGTCGCGGTGATGATCGCCCTTGGAACCGCGCGAAGGTCCCTGGCAACTCCACAGCTTCTGGTCGCGACCGCAGACGGCCGCGGCCTCTATGCGAACCTGGGTTGGACGGTGATCGCGCCATTGGCTGCCGCGACCATTCCGGAAAGCTGAACCCGATGCTGGGCGTCTGGCTCACCGTCGTTCGGAGTGCGATGAAGCCAAGATGCGCATCGCGCTCAACGATGTCGCCTGCTCCATCGCGTTGCGCAAGGCCTTATCACCCTACAACTCGGTAGGAATAGAAGCCGTAACCGATGGGGTCATAGGACGGGTCCCCTCCTTCCTTCGGACTGACTCCGGCGCGAGGCGCGAAGATGCCCTGCTCCCACACGAAGAACAACGAGGTGACGATGTACAGCCCCTCGGCGTTGACGTAGACACGCTTGGGCTCAAGCTGCTTGAGCGCCCGCGGCCATTGCGCGGCCGGGATTTCCCTGTATTCGGGGCGCTCGGTTATCAGATAGGGAACTTCGATGAACAACTCTTCGAGCTCCAACCGTTCCGGCGTGCGGTTGCATGCGGCCAGGGTGACGGCCAGCAATGCGGCCAGCAGCAGTCGTTTCATCGTGAGGGTGATCCGTTCAGTGCACATAGAGAAACGTCCCATCTATCCATTTCAACGAACTCGGACAGCAAGGCTGCATTCGCTGTAGTAGATGGAGCACTCTTTGCCGCCGCTGCTTTCTTTACATCCTGCCAAGCTATCTTGTTCTGCGGCACCGATGTCGGGCGCTCTTGCCACATTCGATTTGATGTAGCTCGTCGCGATGGACAAGCACTGATTCATGTATGTCATCGCTATGACGCAACCTAACCCGCCTCGTTCTTTGCAGCTGACCAGCGCGGACTTCCGAGCCCGCTTCTCGCTTTTTTCATTCGCGCTCATGCCGTATGTGCCCGCGCTATCGCCTGCGACAGCGCCCCATCGAGTCTGCCATCTAGGCCTCGCAGGGGCATCGACAGGGATCGGGGCACAGCTATTCATTGATTCAGCAGAACCCAGCGGAGCCGAAACATTGTTCGGCATTTCACCCGGCGGACATCCACTTTCGGCATGCGCCGAGCCACAGAGCAGAAGAGTCAGTGGAAGAAATCTAACGAGAAGTGCGCGCATCGAGGCGAGCGACAGCCAAGGCGAATTCATGTGGATAACGAGAGCCTTCAGGACTGCAATCCGAGCCGGACGGAGGAGTCGGTCTGTCTTGCTCAACTCGATTAGGCGCTTCCGCATGTGACCTGCCCTCGGCGCTATCGAGCCCTAACAGGCAGGCTACAGCCACTGTAGTGGACCCAGCACTTTGCTGCCTTTGACTCTTCGCAACGCTTTTGCCCAACAGCAATGGCGTCCTCTTCATAGGGCGCTCCTTGAATAAAGGCTTGGCTGCCAGACGTCACGATAGCTGCACACTGGTTGCGGAACGCAAGGTCGAGGGTGCATGACTTGCTGCCGCGTTCCGCGGCACATTTACTCAGCGCAGCCTTCTTTGCTTTGCGCTCAGTAGCGACTCCTGTGACGATGCCAAAAGAACCCTCTTCATCCGAGGCAATGGCCCCCCCAACGAGTACGCCAAGTAGGGCCTTGAGTGTCCGATGGGATTGGAATGCAGCTGTTCAGAGATTCGGCGGAGCCCGCAGGAGCCGAGGTGTTGTTCGGTATTAGTCCGGGCGGGCAGCCTCCTTCAGCGTGCGCCGAGCCACAGAGCAGAAGAGCCAGGGAGAAGAAGCTAACGAGAAGTGCGCGCATCCAGGCGAGCGCCAGCATGCCAGCTACTTTGGTGAAACTCAGAAGTGAAAACATCGAGAACGCCATAGCTGTGGTCATGCCATTTCAACGAACTCGGACAGGGAGGTTGCAGCCGCTGTAGTACACCCAGCATTGGCCAGCGTCGCTGGAAACGCAGAGGGGCATCGCGAGTGACTCGGCCTCCTTCTCCGTAGGTGCGCCCTGTGCGAAAGAGGCCGACGCGGACGAGACCACGACTGCGCATTGATTGCGGAAGGTAAAGTCCGCCGTGCAGGCACTCGCACCTCGCTGTTTGCATTTGGCTAGCGCTGCCTTTCGAGCCAAGCGTTCAGTCTTCTGGCCCGTAACTATTCCGAACTTCCCTTTATTATCCGTGGCCACAGCACCCCACCGGCTTTCCCACGCGGGCGTCTGCGCTTGGTACGGAATGGGGACACAGCTCGCCAGAGACTCAGCCGAGCCCGCCGGGGCCCATGCTTTGCTTGGCATCTGGCCAGGCGGGCAGCCTCCTTCGGCATGCGCCGAGCCACAGAGCAGAAGAGTTATGGGAAAAAATCTAACGAGAAGTGCGCGCATCCAGGCAGGCGCCAGCACACCCGCTATCCCGGTGAAGCTCTGACGTGAAAACACCGAGAACGCCGCAGCTGCGGTCATGCTTCGACACGCGCGATCGTCGAGAATATTTTCAATACTCATGAAGAAAGAGCCTGCTTATCACTTTTCTTCAACGAACCCGAACAGGAAGGCTGCAACCGCTGTAGTAGATCCAGCACCGGCCCGCATTAGCATCCTCGCATTTGCGTAGTGCCAGATCCTTTGCTTCCTGCTCGGTCGCGGCGCCTTGCGAAAAAGAAATGGACTCTGATGAAACGACCGCTGCACACTGGTTGTAGAAGGTGAATGAGGCGTTGCATCTCACACCGCCTCGCTTGGCGCATTCTGCCAGCGCAGCTTTTCGCGCGGCGCGCTCGCTCGCCAGGCCTGTCGAGATTCCAAACTCCCCGCTGCTATCAGAGGCAATTGCTCCCCAGCGGGTCGCCCAGCGCGGACTGGGGGAGCCGGGAATCGGCGTACAACTAACAAGCGACTGGGCAGAGCCCAGCGGTGCGGAGATGTTTATCGGCCTCTGCCCTTGAGGGCAGCCGCCTTCGGCAAAAGCTGGTACGTAGGTTGTTAGTAGAACCGCCAATAATGCGAACGTCAGGATGCGCATTGCTCACTCCTTGCGTACTTCGTCGGCAGATCTAATTCGGTTCTCATGGGTCACTGCTGGCTGACCGCTTACGCGATTCGAATGATTGTAAGTCGAGCCGGCGCCCTCCTTTGACGCTGCGTTCGGCACCGAGGAATTGCCCGGATTGATCGGGGGTTGTACCTGTGAACGCAAAGTCTGACTGTTCAGTGCTTGCTGTCCATGCACGCTAAACGCCGAATTTGGAAGCACGCTCCCTATCTGAGCCTGGAAGTAATACGCAGCCATCGGTGGGAATGAGATGATCAGCACGGTCATAATCATCCCGATACTGCCCTGCTGCATGGCTTGATTGGTGATGCCTTCACTGCTCAGGCCGGGGATGTTGGTCAGCTTGGCAAGCCACATGAACGTCGCGATGCGGACAGTCATGTCCAGTAACAAGTTGGCAACGAAGCTAAGGATAGCCAGCGAGAATAGAATGCCAAGACCTTGCTTCAACCAAGTCATGAACATCCCCTTTGTTGCCGGAAACGCGAGAGCAAAGATGAAGATCGGCCCAAGTCCAATCCAAAGATTGATCGCAAACGTCAATAGCAGCAGCATGCAGCCGGCCGCGATAGCAGGACCTGCGGAACCGATGGTTGCCCACGTCTTCGCCGACCGTTTCTCTTCCAGCAACTCCGGATCTGCCTCAAGAAGTTGAACGCCATCGATGGCTGTCATGGCGAGTTGGACGACGGCGAGAGACTTATCGATGCTACTGGCAGTGGACTGGTCATCCTTTCCCGTGACCAATTGATGAATCGCCTTATCCATATCCTTAGTGAGGAAGGAATTCAGAGGGATGTTGTTCACCGCCATCGTGGTCGCGATGCCGAAGATCAGGGCGGTTCTCGTCCCTTGCAGGATCAAGTCCATCATCGATTCCCGGGCGCCGCTGAGGATTCGATAGCCCTGGAAGAGCAGCCAGAGCGTGACCAGGCTTAGACCGATACCGCCAACGAGCGACATCGAGCGACCCATGAGTGCGAGGCCGAAGTCTTCGATCCGGGTCGTGATCCATCCGCTGATGAGGCGGAAGAGCGCGTAATCGGAAAGGCCGCTCTGTGACGAAGGCGACAGCCAATTCAGAAGGTCGAAGGGAACGTTCAACAGATCCATTGCGATGAGCCCGCCTGAATATAGGTGGATGGCTTACTGGCCAAGAGCCGACTTGACGACGTCAGTGGGAACGATGCCGTCCAGCGCACCCTTCTTACCGCGCATGGCGCGCCTGGCTAAGCGGGTGTGATCCCACTTGAGCGCTTCGATGTAGTCGTCGTAGGCCTTCATGCGCGCCTGCCAGTAGTCGAGCTCCAGCTGGTTCCGCGCCACGAAGCGGTAGGCCTCGTTGTCGTTGGCCGCGAGGGCGCCAGGACTGCTGCGGACACCGTCGCGCTGGTTCTCGATCTGGGCGAACTCGCGGCTGCGCTGCATGAGCGTGCGCAGCATGCTCACCGACTCGTTGTACTTGGCGTTCTCGGCGTACACGAGCCGCTGACAGATGCCCTGCTGCTCGTCGACCACGTTGCCGTCGAGCTTCGGCATGGCCTGGCGAAAGGCGCTGGTCAGCTGATCGCGGAGGCCTTGGCCAGGCCCCGGGCACATCTCTTCCATCCCGTAGTCCTGGGGACGGGGCGGAAAGCTGTCCTCCATTCGCGCCTGGCCGAAGTTCAGGCGCTGCAGCTTGATCAGTTGCTGCTGATAGTGGCCGGCCGTTTCCTGCCAGCGCTGGGCATTCTTGCCGAACTCGGCCGCGTCCTTGGCGATCTGCTGGAGCTTGGCGGCGTAGTTGACGGGATCGCTGACGACAACCTGGGCGCCGGCCTGCCCCACCCAAAGGACAGTCAGCAAGGTCGCGACCATGGCAGCCCGCCTGACGGAGCGACGATTCAGTCTGCTGCAATGCTTCATACCTTTCCCTGGTCACGAACCGCGTTGAAAGCCTTTTCGTCGCTCTGGATTCTCGGCACCGAACGTGGCAGCCGAGCCTCTGTCGTCCAACGTACGATGCCGCGCTTTCGCAGACGGTAATGCATGGAAAAACACGCGTGCAACAGTGTTTTTTTCACATACTTCTTAAAGACACAGTTCAAGTGGAGTTACTGAATCCATCGTCAATCCTTCGTAAGGATGCGAAGTGCCATCGGGTGTTCATTGCCAGCCGCCACACGGCCGGTGTCGGCTTCGAGATACAAGCGTCCCCGCCTGCCGCGGGGGTCTTCGGGGACCGCACGTACAAACCCAGCCGATGAGGCGTCGCCCGGTCGATGTGTGAATCGCCCAGGCTTCTGTAGACAGTCGTCAGCCGTTTAGTGCGTACCGCCTT
>CAMLID010000049.1 GCA_946480055.1 uncultured Lysobacter sp.
CAAACAAAGGCCCAAGCGCGGGGCCACCGCGCCTGGGCCAAAAGGGTATTGCCCCGATTACCGTAACCTGCTTCGACCAGATCGCTGACTTGGAAGAGCGGCAGTGCTGCGGTCCGGACACGCTACGCGGAAATCGATTAAACGGCTGTTAAAACACTTGTTATATTTTTGTTAACAGCAACTCGAAATCGCAGTTTGTTCAGGTCCACGCTGGCGTCGCTGGCAAAGCCCAGGACGTTCGGCAGGGCCCGATGACCGACGAATCTGCCGATTGGCGGGCGTTCGCGGCAGATCGTGGCAAATCATCAAAATGAGCGGTCCGTCACTATTTCTTCGCCGCCGCCCGTCGGGCCGCACGCCGCTTCATGCTGCCGGCGACGTAGGCGATGACCTCGCCGGCCACGTCCACGCCGCTGGCCTCCTCGATCCCCTCCAGGCCGGGCGAGGCGTTGACCTCCAGCACCAGCGGGCCGCGATCGGAGCGGATCAGATCGACGCCGGCCACGCCCAGGCCGAGCACGCGCGCGGCGCGGATCGCCACGTCCTGTTCGGCGACGCTGGCCTTGACGCCCTTGGCGGTGCCGCCGCGATGCAGGTTGGAGCGAAAATCCCCTTTAGGCGCCTGCCGCTTCATCGTCGCGACCACCTTGCCGCCGACTACGAAGCAGCGCAGATCGGCGCCCTTGGCTTCCTCGATGAACTCCTGCACCAGGAAGTTGGCATACAGGCCGCGCAGCGCTTCGATCACGCCGCGCGAGGCCGACAGCTTCTCGGTCAGCATCACTCCGGCGCCCTGGGTGCCTTCGTTGAGTTTGATCACGTGCGGCGGCGGGCCGAGCATCGACAGCAGGTCGGCGGTGTCGTCGGGGTTGTCGCCGAACACCGTCGCCGGCAGGCCGATGCTCTCGGCGGCGAGCAGCTGGTGGCTGCGCAGCTTGTCGCGCGCGCGCAGGATCGCGTCGGACGAATTCGGGGTGTAGGTGCCCATCAGTTCGAACTGGCGCAGCACCGCCGAGCCGTAGCGGGTGATCGAGGCGCCGACGCGCGGGATCACCGCGTGGTAGCCGGAGATCTCGCGGCCCTTGTAATGCATCTCGAATCCGTCGGAGGCGATGCGCATGTAGCAGCGCAGCGGGTCCAGCACGCGCACGCTGTGGCCGTGCTGGCGCGCGGCCTCGACAAGGCGCCGGGTCGAATAGAGCTTGGTGTTGCGCGACAGGATCGCGAGCTTCATGGCGAGGGGGTATCCGGAATAGGGGCGGCTTTGCCGTGCAGGAACGAGCGTGCGGGGTCGACCGTGAACACGCGCGCCATCGCGGTGCGCCCGAGCAGCATCGGGAATCGCATGCCGCGACGATCCGTGAGGTTTATTTCAATTTCGCGTTCGACCCCGGCCAGGCGCAGGCCGGTGCGCACGAACAGGCGCTGGGTGCGGTGGCCGCCGGAGTCGGTGACGTTGCGGATGTCGTGGATCGGGGCCTGGCATTCGACCGTGCCGGCGCCGACCGCGCCCGGGCTGAACCGGAAGCCGACCCAGGGCGTGCCGGCATCGCTGAACTGCCATTGCGCGTCGACGTGCAGGGACGAACTGCGCGCGCCGCTGTCGATCTTCGCGCGCAGCGCAGCGACGCCCAGGCCGGGCAACGCCACCCACTCCCGCCAACCGAGCACGATACGAGCTGCCATCGCGTCTCCGCTGCGCCGAGGTCGCCCTCAAGAAAAAACAGCGGCCGTCCGCTGGGACGTGCCGCCGTCTCGATATGGAGCGGGTGATGGGAATCGAACCCACGCTAGCAGCTTGGGAAGCTGCAGTTCTACCATTGAACTACACCCGCATGCGGCGAAGTCTATGCGCGCCCTTGCGGGTTGGCAAACCGCGCGGACCCGTTGCGGGCCCGCGCGGCGTGGTGCCTGCGCCGATGCTTAGAAGCCGGCGCCGATGGTCGCGAACACGGTGGCGTGGTTGCCGCCGGCCTGGCCCACGGTGACGCTGGTGCCGAGGTTGGCGTCGAGCCCGAACAGCTGGGTGCGCGCGCCGATCAGCAAGGTGCCGTAGCTCTGGTCGAAGTCGTGGCCGGGAACCGCGTACGGCGCGGTGCCGGGCATCGACTGCAGACGCGCGAACACTTCCTTGTCGGCGTCCTCGAACTCGTGGTCGTAGGTCAGGCGGGCGTAGGGCTTGAGGTGGTCGTTGATCGCGTAGCTCACCTGCCAGCCGGCGCTGCCGATCAGCGAATCGTAGTTCTGATCGCTGTAGGCCAGCGAGGTGGCCAGGGCCGGATCGCTTTCCTTGAAGCCGTCGACGTCGATCTGCTGAGCGGTCACGCCGATTACCGGGCCGTGGCGCAGCGCGCCTTCGCCGAATTCCCAGCCGGCGTTGATCGCGGCGGTCAGGTTGCGGCCGTCGGTGGAACCGCTGTGGACGCGGCTGGTCGGACCGAGCACGACGCGGCGGTCGGTGTCGTAGTCGACCTTGGTCCAGCTCAGCTGGCCGTTGACCCAGGCGTTGGCGCCGTACCAGGCC
The DNA here is from genome assembly GCA_946480055.1 of uncultured Lysobacter sp. The sequence continues at coordinate 2,525 of CAMLID010000049.1, forward strand.
GCGAAGCCGCCCAGGGTGGCGTCGCTCTGGTCGAACTCGCCGGCGTTGCGGCCCCAGTCCAGGCTCTGCCGGCTGTAGCCGGCGAAGGCGCCGAACACCCAGTCGCCGCGGGTCCAGTCGACGCCGCCGCTCAGGCCGGGACCGGCGCCGTCGTAGGTGTCGCCCTTGCCGTAGCGCTGGAAGTCGCCGCGCGCGTCGGCCCACCAGCGCATGCCGTCGCCCTCGGGCTTGGCGCCCAGGTGATTGGCGACGCGATCGGCGCGCGAGCGGCCGACCATGGCTTCGGAGTTCGGCAGCAGCGCGATCTGGCGCGGCGCCTCCAGGATCGACACGGCGTAGTCGCCAAGGATCTTGTGCGCGCGCGAGGACGGATGCACGCCGTCGGCGAAAGCGTAGGTGTCCGGCGCGGTCGGGTTGGCGTAGTTGAGCGGGCTGCAGGTCAGCGAGGACGCCGTGATCTGCGGATTGCAGGCGGTGCCGGTGACGTTGGTGATGCCGTACGGCGCCGGGTTGGACGTGATCTCGCGCAGCAGGTTGAAGGTGTCGAGCGGGATCACCCGGTAACCGGCCGTGGCCAGGCCGCCGAACAGGGCGGTGTTGTAAGTGCTCGACAGCTGGGTGCCCGCGGCCTGCTGCGCGGCGCCGCCGGCGCGGAACTGCGGGGTCAGGCCGAGATCGGGGATGGTCGGCACCAGGATGTACTTGGCGCCGGCGTTGGTCAGCGCGCCGACCACGCCGATCTGCGAGGCGACGGCGGTGCCGATGGTGCTCGCCGGAGCGCCGCCGGCGACCGCGAACAGGTCGTTGGCGCCGCCCCAGACGGTGTACAGCGCGCGCGAGTCGGCGCGGCCGCCGTTGGCGGCGAGGTAGCCGGTGACCTGGGTGTTCAGCGACGGGATCGGGCCCAGCGCGCCGCTGGTGTTGGTGCCGGTGCGGGCGCCGCCGACGGCGTAGTTGGTGCCGCCCTGGTTGTCGCTGACCGCGTTGGTGCCGTAGTAGTCGGCCAGGTACTCCGACCAGACCAGGCCCGGGTTGGTGGTGAAACGACCGAGCAAGGCGCCGTTCGGGCCCACGGCCTGGACCAGCGCGGGACGGAAATGGCCCGAGTCGGTCAGGCTGTCGCCGAAGAAGATCGTCTGCGAATAGGTCTGGGCAAAGGCCGGTGCGGTCGCCAGCGCCAGGGCGGCGGCGAGCACGGTGCGAACGGGTTTGATCATTGGATTCCCTGCGTGATCGTGAGTAAGCGTTAGGTATCGGGGTTCGACGTCTGCCGCGGTGCGACAGTACGCCCGCGGATGGCTCGGCATCGAAGCATGCGGCGCTGCGACATAGCAAGGCGCAGTGCGGCAAAACCCCCTCCCGGCGGCCAGCCCCGGCACAGCGGTCGAAGCCGCCCTGGCCGAGCGCCGGGCGGCGCGGGACAATAGCCGGCATGAACATCACTCTCAATGGCGAGCCGCGCGCGATCGCGGCCGCGACCACGGTCGCGCAACTGCTGCTGGACGAGGGCCTGGGCGAACGCCGGGTCGCGGTCGAGGTCAACGGCGAAATCGTCCCGCGCGGCGCCCATACCGCACATGCGCTGGGTGCGGGGGACAAGGTCGAGATCGTGCATGCGTTGGGGGGTGGGTGAGCCGATGCGCTACGAGCCACTGGCTCGTGCATCGGCGAACGCCCGGCCAAGGATGGCCGGGCCGGACGATCCGAAGCTAAGTAAATAGCGCCATGGATGGCAACGCCTAGCCTCCCGAAGCGACGCCGGAAGCAGCGCAACGACCCAAACCAGACCCACATCGCCCGCGCAACCCCCGGTCGCGGCTCACGCCGCTCCTACCCCAAAGCCCCGCGCGAACGTCGGCAGGGATGGCAATCACCCCGAAGCGACGCCTCAAACAGCTGTCGCTCTCTCTACAACGACCTAGATCGTTCCCACCTCGCCCATGCAGCCCATCGCGGCTCGCGCCGCTCCCACAGTAGGCCGCTGCATCTCGAGCGATGCCCCAATCGCACCCTCACCCCTCACCCCTCCCGCAGCCCACGGTCGCGGCTCACGCCGTTCCTACCCCAAAGCCCAGCGCGCTTGCCTCGCGGGCCTGAAAAACCGCTGACGCAGTGGCTCCGCGATCACCCTGCGCCCCGGGCTATCGTTCATAATTCCGCACATGACGACCCCCATCGCTGCAGATCCGCTGGTCATCGCCGGCAAGTCCTACCGTTCCCGCCTGCTGACCGGCACCGGCAAGTTCAAAGACCTGACCGAAACCCGTCTGGCCAGCGAGGCCGCCGCCGCCGAGATCGTCACCGTCGCGATCCGCCGCACCAACATCGGCCAGAACCCCGGCGAGCCCAGCCTGCTCGACGTGCTGCCGCCGGACCGCTACACCCTGCTGCCCAACACCGCCGGCTGCTACAACGTCGACGACGCGGTGCGCACCTGCCGTCTGGCGCGCGAGCTGCTCGACGGCCACACGTTGGTGAAGCTGGAGGTGCTGGGCGACCAGCGCACCCTGTTTCCCGATGTGGTCCAGACCCTGGCCGCGGCCGAGATCCTGGTACGCGACGGTTTCGACGTGATGGTCTACACCTCCGACGATCCGATCCTGGCCAAGCGTCTGGAAGAGATCGGCTGCGTCGCGGTGATGCCGCTGGCCGCGCCGATCGGCTCGGGCCTGGGCGTGCAGAACAAGTACAACCTGCTCGAGATCGTCGAGAACGCGAAGGTGCCGATCATCGTCGATGCCGGCGTCGGCACCGCCTCGGACGCGGCGATCGCGATGGAGCTGGGCTGCGACGGAGTGCTGATGAACACCGCCATCGCCGGCGCCCGCGATCCGATCCTGATGGCCCATGCGATGAAGCTCGCGGTCGAGGCCGGACGCGCCGCGTTCAAGGCCGGACGCATCCCGCGCAAGCGCTACGCCAGCGCGTCCTCGCCGGTCGACGGTTTGATCGGCTGATGACGGATCCGTTCTCCAGCGACGGCGCCAAGACCCCGCCGAAGCCGTTCACGGTCGAGGAAGGCCGGCGCCAGGTGCGCAGCTTCGTGCTGCGCCAGGGCCGCTTCACCCCGGCCCAGCAGCGCGCCTTCGACGAACTGTGGCCGCGCTTCGGCATCGACTACCAAGGCGCGCCGCGCGACTACGACGCGATCTTCGGCCGCAGCGCCAAGCGTGTCCTGGAAATCGGTTTCGGCAACGGCGACGCGCTGCGTTTCGCCGCCCGGCACGACAAGGACCGCGACCTGATCGGCATCGAGGTCCACGCCCCCGGCGTCGGTCGCCTGTTGAACGCGCTGGCCGAAGACGCCAGCGACCACGTCCGCCTCTATCACCACGACGCGGTCGAAGTGCTCAACAACGAAGTCGCCGACGGCGCGCTGGACGAGGTCCGGATCTACTTCCCGGACCCCTGGCACAAGAAGCGCCACAACAAGCGCCGCCTGGTCCAACCCGAGTTCGCGCAGCTGTTGGTGCGCAAGCTCGCCAGCGATGGTCGCTTGCACCTCGCTACCGATTGGCAGGACTATGCCGAACAGATGTGGGACGTTCTGGACGCAACCCAGGGCCTCGCCAACCGCGCCGGAGCGCGCGGCGCGGTGCCCCGTCCGGATTGGCGCCCGCAAACGCATTTCGAGACCCGCGGCCAGAAGCTGGGACACGGCGTCTGGGATCTGCTCTACGACCGCACCTGACGAGCCCTGACCGATCCGGCATGGACACCGCGCTGACGCTCACCACCGACATGAAGCTCGTACTCGGGCTGGTGGGCTTCACGATGGCGATGTTCCTGTTCGAGCGCATCCGCGCCGACGTGGTCGCGCTGGTGGTGCTGGTGCTGCTGGGCCTGTCCGGCCTGGTCGAACCCGACGAGCTGTTCAACGGTTTCTCCGGCAACGCGGTGATCAGCATCATCGCGACCATGATCCTGGGCGCCGGCCTGGACCGTACCGGCGCGCTCAACCGGCTCGCCGGCTGGCTGCTGCGGCGCGCGCACGGCGTCGAGCAGCGCCTGCTGCTGCTGACTACCGCGGTCGCCGGCCTCAATTCCTCGTTCATGCAGAACCCGTCGGTGATGGCGCTGTATATGCCGGTCGCCTCGCGCCTGTCCTCGCGCACCGGCCTGTCGCTGCCGCGCCTGCTGCTGCCGATCGCGGCAGCGATCGTGATGGGCGGCGCCCTGACCATGGTCGGCAACTCGCCGCTGATCCTGCTCAACGACTTGCTGCTCAACGCCAACAGCAACCTGCCCTCGGGCGCGGCCACGATCGAGCCGCTGAAGATGTTCGCGCCGTTGCCGATCGGCCTGGCCCTGCTGGCCGCGTCGCTGGCGTATTTCCACTTCTTCGGCGACAAGCTGCTCACCGACGACAGCGATAAGGGCGCGACCCCGGCGCGTACCCAGAGCTACTTCGCCAAGGCCTACGGCATCGAAGGCGACGTCTACGAACTGACCGTCACCGCCGACAGCCCGCTGGTGGGCATGTCGCTGGGCGAGGCCGAAGCGCTGCGCGGCGCGCCGCTGCTGCTAGCGCTGAAGAGCGACAACGAATCGCGGCTGTCGCCGCCGGCCGACACCCGCATCTGGGTCGGCAGCGTGCTCGGTGCGATGGGTTCGAAGCAGCACGTCAGCGATTTCGCCCAGAACCATTTCCTGCGCCTGTCCTCGCGCCTGCGCACCTTCGGCGACCTGTTCAATCCCAGCCGCGCCGGCATCTCCGAAGCGGTGATTCCGGCCACTTCGGGCTACATCGGCAAGACCGCCGGCGATCTGCACCTGCGCAAGCAGGCCGGCCTGAGCCTGCTCGCGGTCAATCGCGACAAGCAGGTGCTGCGCGAGAACGTGCGCAACGTGCCGCTGCGTGCCGGCGACATGCTGGTGCTGCACAGCATCTGGACCGACCTGGCCGATGTCGCGGCGAGCAAGGATCTGGTCGTCGTCACCGACTACCCCAAGGGCGAGCAGCGCCCGCACAAGCTCAAGCTGGCGCTGGCCATCTTCGCCGTGGCCATGCTGCTGGCGCTGTCGTCGCGGCTGCCGGTGTCGATCGCGCTGATGACCGGCGTGGCCGGCATGCTGATCGCCGGCGTCATCAACATCGACGAGGCCTACGCGGCGATCAACTGGAAGACCGTGTTCCTGATGGCCTGCCTGATCCCGCTGGGCTGGGCCATGGACTCCAGCGGCGCGGCGGCCTGGATCGCCGGCCACACCATCGAGCGATTGCCCACGGGCACGCCGGTGTGGCTGCTGGAGCTGCTGATCGGCCTGCTGACGACGATCTTTTCCCTGGTGATCAGCCACGTCGGCGCGACCATCGTGGTCGTACCGCTGGCGGTCAACCTGGCCCTGGCAGCGGGCGGCAACCCGACCGCGTTCGCCCTGATCGTGGCGCTGTCGGCGTCCAACAATTTCATGACCGCGTCGAATCCGGTGATCTCGATGATCACCGGCCCGGCCGGCTACACCGGCAAGGAACTGTGGAAGATCGGCGCGCCGCTGTCGCTGATCTACACCGTGATCGCGGTGCTGATGGTCAATCTGCTGTTCTGGGGCAAGTAAGCGCGGAGGAGCGAATCCGCTGCCCTCAAGCCAACCAGACCGCCCCATCGCGCACCACCACCGCGATCGAGCGCAGCGCTGCGCCGCGGCAGGGGCCGGCCACGCATTCGCCGCCGGCCAGTTCGAAACTGGCGCCGTGCGCGGCGCACACCAGCAGCCCTTCCTTGGTCTTGAGGAACTGGCCCGGCGCCCAGTCCAGGCGACGGCCGGCGTGCGGGCAGATGTTGAGCCAGGCGCGCACGGCATCGCCGTCGCGGTACAGCAGCAGCGATTCGGCGTCGCCGCCGATGGTCGCCTCGGCCTCGGCGAAGCCGCCGACGGCGATGCGCTCCAATGAAATCAAGGGCTGCACCGCCGAAACGCCGGCTTCGGCATGGTTTAACGAAGTTCTCACACCCTCGTCCATCGCTGGTCCGATACTCGCCTGCCCGGCCTTGTTGCCGCATTGTGTCACGACGCAAGAAATGTTCGCCCACAGCTTCCGCTTCGACCACCACCAGTTCCAGCAGCGCATGCGCAACGCTTTCGAGCCGCGCAAGCCGCGCCACCGACTGCTGCGCTTCGCCGTCGGCATCGTCGGCCTGGGACTGCTGGCGCTGCTGGTGATGTTCAGCGTCGTGATCGGCACCGCCATGATCGCCGCCGGCATCGTCTACAAACTATGGAAGCGCCGCGGCCAGCCGATGGCGGCGCGCGACCCGCGCATCGTCGAAGGCGAGTTCCGCGTCGTCGATGCCGCGCGCATCGAGCGCGGCGATACCACCCGACCCCTGTAAGGCCAGCAATGACCGACGTGATCGCGGCCGTGCCGCAGCCCCGTATTCCGGTCCGCGGCGGCGGACAGTTCCCGGTCCGCCGCATCTACTGCGTCGGTCGCAATTTCGCCGAGCATGCGCGCGAAATGGGCGCCGCCGTACCGACCTCCGCCGCCGACCGCGGCAACCCGGTGTTCTTCCTCAAGCCCGCCGACGCGATCGTGCTCGACGAGGCCGTGCCCTACCCGCGCGGCACCCAGGACCTGCACCACGAAGTTGAACTGGTGGTGGCGCTGGGCCGCGACGCGCCCGCCGGCGAACTCGACCCGGCCGACGCCACAGCGCTGATCTTCGGCTACGCGGTCGGCCTGGACCTGACCCGCCGCGACCTGCAGACCGCGGCCAAGGCCAAGGGCCTGCCCTGGGACACCGGCAAGGCCTTCGACCATTCCGCGCCGATCAGCCCGATCGTGCCCGCGGCCGAAGTCGGCGAACTCGGCGCACGCGCGCTCACCCTCGAGGTCAACGGCCAGATCCGCCAACGCGGCTCGCTGGACGACCTGGTGTGGAACGTGCCCGAGATCCTGCACGAGTTGTCGCGGCTGTATGCGCTGCGCGCCGGCGATCTGGTGTTCATGGGCACCCCGGCCGGGGTCGCCGCGCTGCAACCGGGCGACCGCTACCACGCCGTGCTCGAAGGCGTGGCCGAGTTGCACGGCCATATCGCGCCCGCGACGGTATAGTCGGGCGCCAGGCACCCCCGTGCCGTAATCCAGGGAGATCCGCCATGGGCATGATCAGCGAGTTCAAGGAATTCATTTCGCGCGGCAACGTCGTCGACCTCGCGGTCGGCGTGGTGATCGGCGCCGCGTTCGGCAAGATCGTCACCGCACTGGTCGACGGCATCGTGATGCCGCTGATCGGCTACGCCAGCGGCGGCGTCAGCGTCAGCGACTGGAAATTCGTGCTCAAGCCCTCGCAGTTGGACGCGGCCGGCAAGGAAGTCGCGGCCGAAGTCGCGGTCAAGTACGGCATGTTCCTGCAGACTGCGATCGATTTCCTGCTGATCGCGCTGGTGATCTTCCTGGTCCTCAAGGCGTACAACAAGGTGCGCAAGCCCGCCGAAGCCGCGGCCACGCCCGAGGACATCGCGCTGCTGCGCGAGATCCGCGATTCGCTGAAGAAGTAAGCGCGCTCGCCAGCACGACGTTCCGCAACGGCCGCCCTGTGCGGCCGTTGCGCTTTTCGCCCCGCTACTGCGCCCGGCCTTGGGGTAGGAGCGGCGTGAGCCGCGATTTCGTAGGGACCGGAGCTGCGCGGTCGCGGCTTACGCCGCTCCTACCCCAAAGCGTCCAGGCCGCGAAGCCCCAAGCCCCAAGCCACGAGTCCCGAGCTGCGAAGCCCCGAAGCGAAAAGCGCAGCGCACGCCGAAACGAAAACACTACTTCGGCAAACTTTCGCACCAGCCTCAAGCGGCGCGATAGGCAGCGACAAATAACGCTCAAGTCCGGCGTGACTTGAGGCATGCAGGCGACGCGCGCCGGCTTGCTAAGCTCGACGCTTCGTCTTTGCAGTCGGGGAGTTGGGAATGCGTGCACCGTTGTGGGCGGCGATCGTCGCCGTCTTGTCCGTCTCGTCGCTGATCGGTCCGGCCCACGCCGCCGAGCGCGAAACCCGCATTCCGGAAGCCGCGATCGCCAATGTCGCGCAATTGCGCGAACGCGCACTGGCCAGCGACCTGGGCTACCGCATCACCGAATCGCTGACCACCGAAGTCGGACCGCGCCTGGCCGGCAGCGAAGCCGACGCGCGCGCGGTCGCCTGGGCCGAAGCCAAGTTCCGCGAACTGGGCTTCGACAAGGTCTGGTTGGAGCCGGTCAGCTTTCCGAAGTGGGAGCGCCGCAGCGAGCGCGCCGAAGTGCTGGGCGCGCACCGCCAGCCGCTGACCCTGACCGCGCTGGGCGGCAGCCCCGGCGGCACGGTCGAGGCCGAAGTCGTGCGCTTCGCCGATCTGGCCGCGCTCGAAGCCGCGCCGGCCGGCTCGCTGGCCGGCAAGATCGCCTTCGTCGATTACCGCATGCAACGCGCCCGCGACGGCGCCGGTTACGGCCCCGGTTCGCGCGTGCGCAGCCGCGCGCCGTCGGCGGCGATCCGCGCCGGCGCCAGCGCGATGCTGATGCGCTCGGCCGGTACCGACTCGCACCGCGCTCCGCACACCGGCATCACCCGTTTCGACGAAGGCCTGACCCCGATCCCTTCGGCCGCGCTGGCCGTGCCCGACGCCGATCAGCTCGCGCGCCTGGTCGCCAAGGGCCCGGTCAAGGTCCGCGTCGCCCTGGACTGCGGCTGGAACGGCCAGGTGACCTCGCACAACGTGATCGGCGAAATCCGCGGCAGCAAGAAGCCCGACGAGGTCGTGGTGATCGGCGGTCATCTGGACTCCTGGGACCTGGGCACCGGCGCGATCGACGATGGTGCCGGCGTCGGCCTGACCATGGCCGCCGGCAAGCTGATCGGCGAGATGAAGCAGCGCCCCGCGCGCAGCATCCGCGTGATCGCCTACGCCAACGAAGAGCAGGGCCTGTACGGCGGCAAGGCCTACGCGGCGGCGCACGCCAACGCGGTCGCCAAGCATCAGATCGGCGCCGAGAGCGACTTCGGCGCCGGCCGCATCTACGCCTACTCCAGCTCGGCGCCCGCGCATGCGCAGGCCGCCGACAAGCAGATCGCCGAAGCGCTGGCGCCGCTGGGCATCGAACACACGCCGGGCAGCGGCGGCCCGGGGCCGGACATCGGTCCGATCGCCGAGCGCGGCATGGCCTGGGCGCGCCTGGCCCAGGACGGCAGCGACTACTTCGACCTGCACCACACGCCCGACGACACCTTCGACAAGATCGATCCCAAGGCGCTGGCGCAGAACGTCGCGGCCTATGCGGTGTTCGCCTACCTGGCCGCGTCCGCCGACGGCGATTTCGGCAGCCAGCCCAAGGCCGCCCCAGTCCCCGAAGAGTAAGTCCTGACGCGCAAGTTCCAACGACGGAGCGCCGGTTGTGGCCGGCGCTCCCTTGCCGAAGTCGCCGTGCACGTCGTCGCGCCCTCGCCCCGCTGATCGCCGGCAGCGCGCCCTGGCCGACCGAGCCCGTCGTTGCCCCGGCAACGACCGTTCGTCGCTCGCCCCGAATCCATTCGTCGTATCGGTTCACGGCCGGCCCCCGACGTCGTTACGCGGCCTTAGACTGACCGCGCAAGGAACGCCCACTCAACCACAAGGAACGCGACCATGTCCTTCCCGACCGCCGTCAACGACCAGATCACCGATGCCGTCACCCAATCCAACGTCAAGGTCATCGGCGAAGCGCCGGCCTTCGCGATGGGCTCGATCTACCAAAGCATGGCCCGCTCGATCGGCATCCTGTTTCAGAACGCAGTAACCGCGCAGCAGCAGCAGAACATCCTGATGCAGGCCACGGTCACCCAAGGCGTGATGCAGATCTATTTGGTGGACACGATGGCGGCGGCTGGACCCGAGCAGTTGCAGGCGGCGACCGAGCAGAGCGCGGCCAGCCTCAAGAACGCGGCCACCAGTACCGGCGTCAGTTCGCAGATCGTCGACGCGGTGAAGCTGAGCCTGCACAGCGTGCTCGACAGCGCCGGCGACTTTTCCTATGCGGTGCGGTGCGCGGCCGAAGCGATGCAGGCGACGCTGGACGACATCGGCGAGAGCGCGCATCACGAAGGTATGCGCACCCTGCAGTTGGCCGCGACCGCGTCCTGTCTGCGCGCGATGATCGCCGACCCGGACAAGGCCGACGCCTATGCGGGCGTGCTGGATTCGATCCGACGTTTGTGCTGAGCGACTCAGCAGCCTGAGTGCCTTCGGGGCTCGCTGGGGCTTGAGTGCAGCATCGACAACAGCAACGGCAAATCCCCCAACGCCCGCTGCGCGGACGTTCGCCCCCTACTCAAAGGGGGCTAGCGAGCGATCGGCAGTATCGGATTCGCCGCCGAGCACTCATTCCATCGAACTCGCCCGCAAGCCCCCTTTGTCGAGAGGACCAGGGGGATTTGCTCTTGCGGTGATGCAGCGACGCGCCGCCTACGAACGCCCTCAGCCCCGCTTTCGCGCAGCCCACGCCGCCAGGAACACCGCCGTAGCCGAAGCGACGTTGAGGCTTTCGACCGCGCCGCTGCCGGGAATCGACAGGCGCAGGTCGCAGGCCGCGGCCAGTTCGCGATCCATGCCCTCGCCTTCGGCGCCTATCACATAGACCAGGCGCTCCGGCAGCGCCATCGCGAACAGGTCGCCGCCACCGTGGACCACGGTCGCGGCCAGCGCGAAGCCGGCGCCGTGCAATTGCGCGATCGCGTTGTCCTCGCGCCCCAGACGCACCATCGGCACCGCTTCCGCGCCGCCCTCGGCGACGCGCGCGGCGGCGCCGGACAGGGCCAGGGGCGAATGTTTGGGCAGCAGCACCGCCGACACACCGAAATGCGCGGCGGCGCGCAGGATCGCGCCCAGGTTGTGCGGGTTGCCGACGCCGTCCAGCCACAGCGCCGCCTGCGGACCGGCCGGCAGATCGCGCAGCCAGGTCGACAGCGAGCCGACCTCCTCGCGCAGCACGTCGGCGACCACGCCTTCGTGATGGCTGCTGGCGGCGAGCTTGTCGAGATCGCCTTCCTCGACCACGCGATATCCGACGCGATGGGCGACGCACCAGGCCAGCAAGGGCTGCAGGGCAGGAATGCGCGCTTCGGTCAGATACAGCTTGCGGATCGCCTGCGGCCGGCGCGCGAACGCCGCGCGCACCGCGTTGAGTCCGTACAGGCGCAGCTCCAGATCGCGCGCGCGCCGCGGCGCGGCCTCGGCCTGCAGCTGCGCTTCGTCCAGACGCTCGCCGACCTGATAGCCCTGAGCGTCGTCGCGCGGCGGACGCGAGGGTCGCGCATGCTCGCTGCGCGGGTGTTCGCTGCGCGGATGCGCGGGACCGCCGCGCTCGGTGCCGCGCGGCGCCTGCGGTGCGCGCTCGCGCCAGGGCGTGTCGCGGCCGCGCGCGGGCTCGCCGCCGCGATTGCGATCGTCGTTACGCGGGTTGCGGTCGTCGCTGCGGCTGCGTTCGCCGCCGCGACCGGCCCAGGGACCGGCGTTGCCCGGTTCGCGCGGCGCGCTCTCGGGTGTCGCGCGCTCGCCAGAACGTTCGCCGCCGGGCCTGCGTTCGTCGCCTGCGCCTTCGCGCCGCCAGGGATCGCCGCTGCCGGGCGGGCGCGGACCACGGGGAGGATCACGGCGCATCTTGCAGACTCCTTCTCACCTTGGCGAACACACGCAGATCGTGCAGTTCGCCGTACTTGACCACGGCGCAGCGTTGCGCGCCCTCTTCGATAAAACCGTTCTTCAGCAACACCCGCGCCGAGGCCGGATTGCTGTCCAACACCGTCGCGAACAGGCGGTGCAAGCCCAGTTCGCCCATCACCCAGGGCGCGAACGCGCCGACCACGCGCGTCATCAACCCGCCGTTCCAATGCGCGCGGCCCAGCCAGTAGCCCAGCTCGGCGCCGTAGCCGCGTTCGCCCTGGCCCGGCCGCACGCCGATGCCGCCGCAGGCACGGCCGCCGACTTCGATGGCGTAGACCGGATCGTCGAAGCTCACCACGTCGCCGGCCAGGAAACGTTCGCCGTCGCCGCGCGTGTACGGGTGCGGGAAGCGGTCGCTGACGCCGCGCGCGACCTGGGCGTCGTCGGCGTGCGCGAGCAGGCTGTCGAGGTCGTCGCTGCGCCACGGGCGCAGGAGGTAGCCCGCGCCCGTCGGAGGCGGGCCATGGCGGCTGGAAGCGCGGTTCATGCCGCTAGCCTAATACGCTCGCGCTCCGGCGCAAATCGAAATCGAATACGCGGCCGGAGCGGCGGGAGCGGCGCAAACCGCTCCCGCGCACTGGATCAGGCGTGACCGCCGGCCTGCGGGGTCTCGCGCTCCAGCTTCTCCAACTCGTGCGCGACCGCTTCCGGCGACTTGGTGTACTTAGCCAGCAGCACGTAGAACGCGGGCACGATGAACAGCGACAGCAGGGTCGAGAACGACACACCGAAGATCACCACCACACCGATGGTCGCGCGGCTGGCCGAGCCAGGACCGCCGGCCAGCACCAGCGGCAGCGCACCGACCACGGTCGCGATCGAGGTCATCAGGATCGGACGCAGGCGCACCGCCGCGGACTCGACGATCGCCGCGTGGATGCTGCGGCCCTCGTCGCGCAACTGGTTGGCGAACTCGACGATCAGAATGCCGTTCTTCGCCGCCAGGCCGACCAGCATGACGATGCCGATCTGGCTGAACAGGTTGAGCGTGCCGCCGGTGACGGCCAGGCCTATCAATGCGCCGAGCACGCCCAAGGGCACGGTCAGCATGATCACGAACGGGTGGATGAAGCTCTCGAACTGCGCGGCCAGCACCAGGTACACCACCAGCAGGGCCAGGGCGAAGGTCAGCAGCACCGCACCGCCGGCAGCCTGGTACTCGCGCGATTCGCCCTTCCAGTCGATCTGGGCCTGGTCCGGCAACTCTTCCCGCACGGCCTGGTTGAGCCAGGTGATGGCTTCGCCCATGCGATAGCCCGGGGCCAGGCCGGCGCTGATCGTGATCGAGCGCAGGCGATTGAAGCGGTTGAGGCTGCCGGGTTCGGCCAGTTCCTGCAGCGTGACCAGGTTCGACAGCGGCACCAGCGCGCCGTCGCGCGCGCGCACCTGGATCGCGGCCAGATCGGCCGGCGAAGCGCGCAGGGCCTTGTCGGACTGCACGATCACGTCGTACTCCTCGCCGTTCTGGACGAAGGTGGTGACGCGGCGCGAACCCATCATGGTTTCCAGCGCGTGGCCGATATCGGTCACGCTGACGCCGAGGTCGGCGGCGCGCTGGCGGTCGATCTCGACCCGCATCTGCGGCCGGGTTTCCTTGTAGTCCGAATCGGCGGAGAAGAAACCGGGGTTCTTCTCGATGCGCGCGAGCAGCTTGTCGCGCCACTGCGCCAACTCGGCGTACTCGGGACCGCCGAGCACGATCTGGATCGGCTGGCCGCGCGTGCGCACCAGACCGCCGCTGACCTGCGGCAGCGCGCGCACGCCGGTGAGCTGGCCGAGCTCGGCGCGCAGGCTGTCGGCGACGTCGGCGGTGCTGACGTCGCGCTTGTCCCAGTCCTGCAGGAACACCGCGATGCGGCCGGTGTGCATTTCCTCGCTGGCGCCGAAGCCGCCGGGCACGCGCGGGTTGTAGCGCTGGATGGTCTTGTCCGGGCCGACGTGCGCGGCGACGATCTTCTCGACCTGCTGCACCTGCTTGACCGTGTAGTCGAAGCCGGCGCCCTCGGGGCCGAGGATCGAGATCTGGAACGAGCCGCGGTCTTCCGGCGGCGCCAGTTCCGAGGGCACGTAACGGAACAGGCCGTAGCTCAAGCCGATCGCGACCAGCATCAGCGCGCCGAACAACCAGGGACGCTCGACGCTGCGGTCGAGCCAGCGCCGGTAACGGCCGCTGACGCCGTCCAGGCGCGCGTTGACCCAACGGTTGATCGGGTTGGACTTCTCGTCCTTGTGCGGGCGCACCAGCTTGGACGACATCATCGGCGTCAGGGTCAGCGCGACGAAGGCCGAGATCGCGACCGCGCCGGCCAGCGCCACCGACAACTCGCGGAACAGGCGCCCGGTATTGCCTTCCATGAAGCCCACCGGCAGGAACACCGCCACCAGCACCGCGGTCGTCGCGATCACCGCGAACGCGACCTGCTTGGTGCCGCGCGCGGCCGCGACCAGTTTGGGTTCGCCCAGGTCGGCGCGGCGCTGGATGTTCTCCAGCACCACGATCGCGTCGTCGACCACCAGGCCGATACACAGCACCAGCGCGAGCAGGGTCAGCAGGTTGATCGAGAAGCCGAACAGGTACAGCGGAATGAACGCAGCGATCAGGCACACCGGCACCGTCACCGCCGGAATCAGCGCGGCGCGGAAACTGCCCAGGAACAGCCAGATCACGATCAGCACCAGCACGATCGCTTCGGCCAGGGTGTGATAGACGCGCTCCACCGCCGATTCGATGAACACCGTGGTATCGAAGGCGACGAAGATGTCGGTGCCCTGCGGCAGCGACGGACGGATGGTGTCGGCGGCCTTGCGCACCGCCAGCGCCACGTCGAGGCTGTTCGCGGTCGAGGTCTTGACGATGCCCAGGCCGATGTTGGGTTCGCCGTTGCTGCGGTAGTAGGCGCGGCGTTCGGCCGAGTCGAGCTGGATCTTGGCCACGTCGCCCAGGCGCACCACGTAGCCGTCGGCGCCCTTGCGCAGCGGAATCTGGGCGAAGTCCTCGGGCTTCTGGTAGCTGCGCGCCACGCGCAGGGTGAAGTCGCGCGATTCGGACTCGATCCGGCCGGCCGGCAGTTCGACGTTCTCGGCGCTCAGCGCGGCCTCGACCTCGTTGACGGTGATGTCGCGCGCGGCCAGGGCGTCGCGGTCCAGCCAGATCCGCATCGCGTAGCGCTGCTGGCCGCCGATGCGGACCTGGGCCACGCCGTCCACCGACGACAGGCGATCGACGACGTAGCGCTCCGCGTAGTCGGACAGCTGCAGCGTGTCCATCTGCTTGGAGCTCATGTTGAGCCAGAGGATCGGGTCGGCGTCGCTCTCGACCTTCTCGATCTGCGGCGGATCGGCTTCTTCGGGCAGGCGGTTGCTGACGCGGCTGACCGCGTCGCGCACGTCGTTGGCCGCGGCCTCGATCTCGCGCTGCAGGGTGAACTCGATACTGATCGAAGCGCGTCCATTGACGCTGCGCGATTCGATGGTCTCGATGCCCTCGATACCGGCGAGGGCGTCCTCCAGCACCTGGGTGATGCGGGTTTCGACCACCGCCGCAGAAGCGCCGGGATAGGTCACGTCGACCGAGACGATGGGCGGATCGATCGCCGGCAGTTCGCGCAGGGTCAGGCGCGAGAACGCCATCACGCCCAGGGTGATCAGCAGCAGGCTCATCACGGTGGCGAACACCGGACGGCGGATCGAGAGATCGGACAGATTCATCGTCGCTCAGTCCTGCACTGCGGCGTTGGCGGACAGCCGATGCGCGCGCTCAACCATTGGCGCCACCCTTCGCGGCCGCGGCCGGCTTGGCGCCGCCCTCGACCACCTTGCTGCCGGCGCGCAGCTTGCCGGTGCCGTCGATCACGACACGGTCGCCGGCCTTCAGGCCTTCGACGATCTCGGCCAGGCCTTCGCGGCGGGTGCCGATCTTGACGTCGGCGCGCTCGACCGTGCTGTCGGGCTTGACCCGATACACGAACGAGTCGTTGCCGACCTGGACCACCGCGATCTCCGGGATCAGCAAGGCCTGACGCTGCGGACGTTCCAACGTGATCTGCACCAGCATGCCCGGCCGCAGTACGCGGTCGTCGTTGGCGAAGTCGCCGCGCACGGTGATCGCGCGCGTGGCCGGATCGACGCGCGCGTCGACGGTGCTGACCTGGCCTTCGAAGGCGCGGCCCGGATACGCGGCGCTGGTGCCGCTCAGGTGCTGGCCGGCGGCGATGTTGGCCAGCAGGGTTTCCGGCACCGGGAAATCGACGTAGACGCGCGCGGTGTCGTCCAGGGTCGCGATCGGCGTGCCCGGCGTCACCAGCGAACCCGGGCTGACCTGGCGGATGCCGAGCACGCCGCTGAACGGTGCGCGGATCACCCGGTTGTCGAGATCGGCGGCCATCTGCGCCACGCGCGCGCGCGCCGCGTCGCGGGTGGCGCGCTGCGTGTCCAGCGCCGAGCGCGCGATCAACTGCTGCGCGGCCAGTTCGGTCTGGCGCTGGTACAGGCTCTCGGCTTCCTTGGCGGTGGCCTGCGCCTGTTCCAGCGAAGCCTGCTGCACCTGTCCGGTCAGGGTGATCAGCGGCGCGCCCGCGACGACCACATCGCCGCTGTCGAAATGCACGCGCTGCACGGTCTCGCTGACCTTGGCGGTGACGGTCACCGATTCGCGCGCCTTGACGTTGCCCAGCGCCTGCACGGTGTCGTTCCACGGCCGCAGCGCGGCCGCCTGAATCGTGACCGACACCGGCCGCTCGCCGCCGCTCTGTTGGCGTTCCTCGCCCTTGCTGCAGGCCGCGACGGCCAGAACGACGACGAGCGCGCAGCTGGCGCGGGAGCAAGCTGCACGGAATCCGGGGGCAAGGCGCATGCGGTTCTCTGAACGGGGAACACGGAAGGGAGACTGGACGCGCGGCCGCGACAGGCGCGCAAAGGCCCAGCCGGGCGATTCTAGCGGCCCTGCGTTAACGTTCGCGTGGGCCATTGGTTGACGCCGAGGGCCTGCGTGGCCGGCCAGCGCCGCCCAGCGCGTGTAAGGTTTGCCGAATGTGGCGGGTCGCAAGCCAGACCCGCATCGGGTCGGTGATCGTCCGCGGCGGTCGCTCGCCCCGTTCGCGTCCCCCATCCTCCTCCCGTCCCCCACTCAGGAGCCGCCGAACATGATTTACGACAGCATTCTCGACACGATAGGCCGCACGCCGATCGTGCGACTGCATCGCATCGCCCCCGCTCACGTCACCCTGTATGCCAAGGTCGAATCCTTCAATCCCGGCGGCTCGGTCAAGGACCGCCTCGCCATCGCGATCATCCTCGACGCCGAGGCGCGCGGTCTGCTCAAGCCCGGCGACACCGTGATCGAAGCGACCTCCGGCAACACCGGCGTGGCCCTGGCGATGGTCTGCGCCGCGCGCGGTTACAACTTCGTGGCGACGATGTCGGAAACCTTCTCGGTCGAGCGCCGCAAACTGATGCGCGCCTACGGCGCCAAGGTGATCCTGACGCCGGCCGCCGAGCGCGGCAGCGGCATGGTCCGGCGTGCCGAGGAACTGGCCAAGCAGCACGGCTGGTTCCTGGCCCGCCAGTTCCAGAATCCCGCCAACCCGGCCTACCACCGCCAGACCACCGCCGCGGAAATCCTGCAGGACTTCGCCGGCCGCAGGCTCGACCATTTCGTCACCGGCTGGGGCACGGGCGGCACCCTGACCGGAGTCGGCGAGATGCTCAAGCTGGCGCGGCCGGAGGTGCGCGTGACCGTGTCCGAACCGGCCGGCGCGGCCCTGCTCAGCGGCAAGGAATGGCAGCCGCACAAGATCCAGGGCTGGACCCCTGACTTCGTGCCCGAAGTGCTCAACCCTCAGGCCGCCGACGCGATCCTGCCGGTCGAGGACATGCTCGCGCGCGACACCGCACGCCGGCTCGCTGCCGAGGAAGGCGTGTTCGTCGGCATTTCCGCGGGTGCGACCGCGGCCGCAGCGCTGGAAGTCGCCAAGACCGCGGCCCCGGGGGCGGTGATCCTGGCGATGCTGCCCGACACCGGCGAGCGCTACCTCAGCACGCTGCTGTTCGAAGGCGTCAACGAAGGCTCCGACGACGAGTGGCTGACCGGCCTGTCCTGACGCCTGCATGCATGAGCCCTTCGGCCCGCAACCTGCTGCTGTCCAACGCCGCGACCCTGGTCGCAGCGTTGGCGCTGCACTGGAGCGTGGGCTGGCTGCTGTGGACGTACTGGATCCAGAGCGTGATCGTCGGCTACTACGCGCGGCGACGCATGCTGTCGCTGCGCGAGTTCAGCACCGAGGGTTTCACTTCCGGCGGCCAGCGGGTGCCGGAGACCGAGGACGGCAAGCGTTCGACCACGCGCTTCTTCGTCTTCCACTACGGCTTCTTCCACCTCGCCTACCTGGTGTTCCTGTTCGCCCAGCACCGTGTGGCCGGCGCCTTCGACTGGCTGGTGCTGATCGCCTGCGGCGTATCGTTCGGGTTGTCGCAACGCAGGACCTTCGAAGCCCAGCACGCGGCCGACCTGCGCGGCCGGCCGAATCTGGGCGCGCTGATGTTCACGCCCTACCTGCGCGTGTTGCCGATGCATCTGACCATCGTGTTCGGCGCCTCCGGCGAGGGCAGCCTGGCGCTGATCGTGTTCTGCGCGCTCAAGACCGCCTCGGACCTGGGCCTGGATGCGATCGACCGGCGCATGGCCGAGCGCGGCGCGCTCAAGCGGCCGGCGAGCGTGGTACGCGGCGACGCGGCGAACGGCGAATAGCGCGCCCTCGGTTTCGCGTCGAGTTCGCATTCGTAGGATGCGGTTTTGGTTTTGGTTGTGGAGGTAGCTGTCGCGATCGTGGAGCAGCCGTCGTTACGACGCGCCCGCCCCGGTGCACGGCTCAGAACCAGCCCGCATCCCAAACGTAGACGATCAGGGCGAGGGCCACCGCCAGCAGCGCGATCACCACCACTCGGCGGTCGCTGTCGTCGTACTGAACGGTCGGCGGGCGCGTGGCCGCGGCGACGGATGGGCGTGTGGTGGCGGCATTGTTCGGACGCTGCGTCGCCACGGTCGCCGGCCGCGCGTGCAGATGCGCTTCGACCCGCTCCTTGGCGGTGCGCAGGTCCATGCCGGACTGGTGCAGGACTTTGATCGCCTCGATGGTCTTGCCCTGCGACAACGCCAGCAGCGCGGCCGCGGGCAGGCCGCCGTGCGCCGATGGCGCCGACGCTGGGCTCGACGCGGGCGTGATCACGCTCTCGCTGGGCAGCGGCCGGCTGTCGCGCCAGGCCTCCACCGCTTCCTTGGCCAGACGCAGCTCGATCTTGCCGTTGCTGTCGCGCACCAGTTTGATCGCCGCGATCAGATCGCCGCGCGCGACCGCCGCAGCGGCCTCGGGGGAAATCGCGACCTTCTTCGACTCGGCCATGCGCGCTGCCTCCTGCATCGACTGCAGTCAGTCTACCCGGCTTTGACGCGCAGCCGATGTAGCTAAATGGCGCTACCCGGGGGCCGAAACGCTGTGCTTTGGCCCCTCTCCCGCTTGCCGGGAGAGGGGTTGGGTGAGGGCCGGCGCGAACCCCAGAAACGAAAACGCCGGCGCAAGGCCGGCGTTTCCGCTGAGTCGGGCAGCGCGATTTACGCGGCCGACTGCCACTGGCCGAGCGCGGCCAGGCCGTTGTCGCGGGCGCGCGCGAACACGGTCTGCTGCGCCGACGCGACGTTGTTGACCAGGTCCTGCGACCACAGCTTGAGCGCGGCCGACTGCATGGCGCGGCCGTAGGAGAACGACAGCGGCCACGGATTCGGGCCCATGCGGTTCATCGCGTCCAGGTGCGCGGTCGCGTCCTCGTCGGACTGGCCGCCCGAGAGGAACACGATGCCCGGCAGGATCGCCGGCACGGTCGACTTCAGGCACTGCAGGGTCGCGGCGGCGACTTCCTCGACGCTGGCCTGCTCGTCGCTGGTGGTACCCGGCAGCACCATCGAGGCCTTCAGGATCGTGCCCTCCAGCATCACGCTCTGCTCGTACAGCGCGCCGAACAGCGAACGCAGCACGACCTCGGTGACTTCGAAGCAGGCGTCGATATCGTGGCTGCCGTCCATGATCACTTCCGGCTCGACCATCGGCACCAGGCCCTGCTCCTGGCAGAGCGCGGCGTAGCGCGCCAGGGCGTGGCTGTTGGCTTCGATGCAGGTGCCCGACGGGATGTCGTCGCCGATGTTGATGACCGCGCGCCACTTGGCGAAGCGGGCGCCGAGCTTGTAGTACTCCTCCAGGCGCGCGCGCAGGCCGTCCAGGCCTTCGGTGACCACTTCGCCCGGGAAACCGGCGAGCGGCTGCGGGCCCTTGTCGACCTTGATGCCCGGAATGATGCCGTTGTCGGTCATCAACTTGGTGAACGGCACGCCGGACTTGGTCGACTGGCGGATGGTTTCGTCGTACAGGATCGCGCCGGAGATGTAGTCGCCCAGCTTGGGCGTGCTCAGCAGCAGCTCGCGGTAGGCGCGGCGGTTCTCTTCGCTGTTCTCGATGCCGACGCCGGCGAAGCGCTTGGCGATGGTGTTGTTGGACTCATCGATGGCGATGATGCCCTTACCCGCGGCGACCATGGCCTGGGCGGTTTCGGCAAGCTGTTCGATGCTCATGGACGTCCTGAGGAAGCGGTGGGAAGCCCTCAATTATAGCGGCTGCCGGCGACAGCCGCCCCAGCGCACGTCGCAAAGCGCCAAGCCCGTTGCGGGGCTTGGCGGTAACCGTTTTCAAGTGCGCTGTCCGACACCGGGAACGCGCCCTGTCGGAGCGTGGCCGGGCGCCGGGCCCGGCCTCGGGCTCAGAGTTCGCCCAGGCCCTCGGCGCAACCGCCGGCGCCGACCTGGAGCAGGCGCAGGGTGTTGGTGGCGCCGTGCTGTTCCATGGTGTCGCCGCTGGTGAAGATCACCCGCTCCTCGATCGCCAGCTTGCCGGTGTCGAACAGCTGCTTGACCGCGCTGCGGGCGGCGTCGCGCGAGGCCAGGCCGCGGCTGTCGAAGTCGATCGGGTAGACGTCGCGCATAAGAGCCATGCGCCGGCGCGCGCCGGGATGGCGCGAGAAGGCGTAGATCGGCGAGTTGGAGCGGAACCGCGACAGGAAGCGCGCGGTGCCGCCGGACTCGGTCAGGGCCACGATCGCGCGCACGCCGATGTGCTCGGACAGGAACATCGCCGCCATCGCGATCGCCTGGTCGGCACGTTCGAGGTTGCGCGGCGCGGCTTCGAAATCGGTGTCGTGGTCGAACTGGCGTTCGGCGCCCAGGCAGATGCGCGCCATCGCCTCCACCGCCTTGATCGGATAGCGGCCGGCCGCGGATTCCTGCGACAGCATCACCGCGTCGGTGCCGTCGATCACGGCGTTGGCGACGT
>CAMLID010000050.1 GCA_946480055.1 uncultured Lysobacter sp.
CTGGGCTGGATCGGCCAGCTGCACCCGCGCCTGCAGCGCGCGCTGGACCTGGACGCCGACGTGGTCGCGTTCGAGCTGGATCTGGCACCGCTGTCCCAGCGCGCCGTGCCGCGCGCCGGCACCCTGTCCCGGTATCCGTCCGTCCGCCGCGATCTCGCGTTCGTCGTCGCCGAGGACGCCCCCTGGGCGGCGATTTCGGCCTCCGTTCAGGCGGCTGCGGGCCCGTCCCTGCGCGATCTGGTGCTGTTCGACCGCTACCAGGGCAAAGGGGTGGAAACGGGATTCAAGAGTCTCGCTATGGGCTTGATTCTGCAGGATGAATCACGCACCCTGACCGACCGCGATGTGGAAGAAGTAGTGGTCGCGGTGATGGCGGCGATCGAGCGCGACCATGGCGCGAAGATCCGCGCCTGAGCTGCGCATCGTCGGTTGAGAACAGGGGAAACGATGTGGCATTGACCAAGGCGGAAATGGCGGAGCGCTTGTTCGACGAAGTCGGGCTTAACAAACGCGAGGCCAAGGAATTCGTGGACGCGTTCTTCGACGCGTTGCGCGAAGCGTTGGAGCAAGGCCGGCAGGTCAAGCTGTCGGGCTTCGGCAATTTCGACCTGCGCCGCAAGAACCAGCGGCCCGGGCGCAACCCGAAGACCGGCGAGGAAATTCCGATTTCGGCGCGGACGGTGGTGACCTTCCGTCCGGGACAGAAACTCAAGGAGCGGGTGGAGGCCTATGCTGGATCCGGGCAGTAATCGCGAACTTCCGCCGATCCCGGCGAAGCGCTACTTCACCATCGGTGAGGTCAGCGAGCTGTGCGACGTCAAACCGCACGTGCTGCGTTACTGGGAAACCGAGTTCCCGACCCTCAATCCGGTCAAACGCCGCGGCAACCGCCGCTACTACCAGCGCCACGAGGTGCTGATGGTGCGGCAGATCCGCGGCCTGCTGTACGAACAGGGCTATACCATCGGCGGCGCGCGCCTGCGCCTCGAAGGCGAGGCGGCCAAGGACGAGTCGGCGCTGAGCTCGCAGATCATCCGCCAGGTGCGGATGGAACTGGAAGAAGTGCTGCAACTGCTGCGGCGCTGAACCTTTGCGGCTATACTTGCCGCCCGCTCGCCAGAGCGGACATCGCAACACGTCGGGGCGTAGCGCAGCCTGGTAGCGCATCTGCCTGGGGGGCAGAGGGTCGTCGGTTCAAATCCGGCCGTCCCGACCAATACCGTTTCACCGCAACGCCCGGCCTGCGCCGGGCGTTCTGCGTTTTGGGCTGAGCGCTTACGGCGCCTCGACCGTGTAGCCGCGCGCCTGCAGCCGCGCCAGGTAACCGTCGGGCTTGAGCAGTTCGGCGATCGGCAGGCTGGCGAAGCTGGTGCGGTTGTTGAGCAGGGCCTTGTCGGCGCTGCTCAGCCAGCTCTGGACCACGCGCTCGCGCAGGTCGCCGAAGCCCAGGCGCTGGGCGGCGCCGGAGGCGGTGACGGCGCGCAGGCAGACCTCGTACTGGTCGCCCTGCGGCAGCGCGCGCAGCGCTTCGATGTCGCCGATCGCCCAGGCGTTGGCGCGCGCGCGCATGGTCTCGATGTCGCCCTCGATCCGGCTCAGGG
The DNA here is from genome assembly GCA_946480055.1 of uncultured Lysobacter sp. Next base: position 1,602 of record CAMLID010000050.1, read on the forward strand.
TCTTGGCGAAGCAGTCGGTGTCGTTGAGCGTGGTGTTGGCGAAGTCCTTGAGCACGGTCTTGGGATCCTTGATCTTCAGTTCGACCTTGGACGAGGTGATCTTGACCTTGTGCTCCTTGGCGCTGCGCTCGACCACCGGCCAGACGACGCCCTTGAGCGAGAGGTCGGAACGCCGCATCGCGGCTTCGTACAGCTCCTGCGCGGCGAACACCGGGCGCCATTTCTCGACCCCGCGATCGCTGCCGATGTAGCGCGCCTTGAGCGGCAGCCAGCGTGCGTAGAGCTCGGCCGGCACCACCTCGCGCAGGGTCTTTTCGTCGGGATTGCGGCGCGCCTTCAGCGCCGAGGGGATCAGCAGCATGCTGCGGAACATGCCCAGGTCGGTGCCGATCGACGCCGACGGCGGTTCCAGCACTTCCTGCGATTGCGCGATCGTCGCTTCGACGTCGCGCGACAGCCAGCTCATGTTCTTCGGTATCGGGCTCAGCGTGCCCAGGATCCAGAGTACGTGCTCGCCGCGGCTGACCTTCCACATGCCGGGGCCGGGCTGCACGCCGGAGACGACCACGGTGTCGATGTCGCGGATGGTTTCGGCGGCGGGGGCGGCCGGCGGTGTTTGCGCGAGTGCGGCGGGGGCGAACGATGCGAGCGAGAGCGCGAGACAGGCGAGCAGGGCAGGGCGCATCCGTTGCGTTTCCGTAGTGGCGGGGAGAAGTCCGGAGCCTGCCAGATTCGTGCCTCGCGGCGCAGTGCGGATCGGTGCATGGCGGATGCGCCGTGCGGATTTCGTTCAGCCAGCGCAGGCGGCCTTCTGTGTGAGCGACGTGAGTCGCGATTGAGTCCCATCTGATCCGCGTAACCCGGCGACCGGGGATCGCGACTTACGTCGCTGCCACAGAGAGCTTGCATCACCGCAACCTAGGTTGGGGCTGCGCGGCGGCGTAGGCGCGCAAGACCTCGTCGGGCGGGCTGTCGACCGCCGTAGGGTGTGGTGAGCGCAGCGAACCGCACCGTTCGTCGCTTCGGCTGGCTACGTGATGCGGTTCGCTGCGCTCACCGCATCCTACGTTGGGGATTTCGTGGCCGCGTAGGCCTCAGAGCGCCGCGCTGCGCGGCGGCGCTTCCAGCAGTTCCGGCCAGCGCGCGAGCACGGCGCTGCGGATGCCGGCGACGTCTAGGCCGGATTCGGCCAGCAGCTGTTCGCGGCTGGCGTGGTGCTGGAATTCGTCGGGCAGGCCCAGGTGCAGGATCGGCAGGACGATGCCTTCGGCCGCGAGCAGTTCGGCCACGCCGCTGCCGGCGCCGCCGGCGACCACGTTGTCCTCGAGGGTGACGAAGCCGCGGTGGTTCTTGGCGAGTTCGAGAATCAGGGCGCGATCCAGCGGTTTGACGAAACGCATGTTGACCAGGCTCAGGCCGAGCTCGGCGGCGACCTGTTCGGCCGCCGGCACGATCGCGCCGAAGGCGAGCAGGGCGATGTGCTTGCCGCTGCGGCGCAGTTCGGCCTTGCCGATCGGCAGGGTGTCCAGGTTCGGCTGCACCGCGACGCCGGGACCGGTGCCGCGCGGGTAGCGCACCGCAGCCGGGCCGGGGTAGCGGTGGCCGGTGCTGAGCATCTTGCGGCACTCGTCCTCGTCGGCCGGCGCCATCACCACCATGTTCGGCACGCAGCGCAGGTAGGACAGGTCGAGATTGCCGGCGTGGGTGGCGCCGTCCGGGCCGACCACGCCGCCGCGGTCGATCGCGAACAGCACGTCCAGGTTCTGGATCGCGACGTCGTGCACCAACTGGTCGTAGCCGCGCTGCAGGAAGGTCGAGTAGATCGCGACCACCGGCTTGGCGCCTTCGCAGGCCATGCCCGCGGCCAGGGTGACCGCGTGCTGTTCGGCGATGGCGACATCGAAATAGCGGCTCGGGTATTCCTTGCTGAAGCGCACCAGGCCGGAGCCTTCGCGCATCGCCGGGGTGATGCCGAGCAGGGTGTCGTCGGCCGCGGCCATGTCGCACAGCCATTCGCCGAACACGTCGGTGTAGGTCGGCTTCTTGGCGCCGGGCTTGCTGACCAGGCCCTTCTCGGGATCGAAGGGACCGACCGCGTGGTAGCCGATCTGGTCGCCTTCGGCCAGTTCGTAGCCTTTGCCCTTGGTGGTGATGATGTGCAGCAGCTGCGGACCCTTGAGGGTCTTGAGCGTCTTCATCGCGCCGAGCAGGGCCGGCAGATCGTGGCCGTCGATCGGGCCGGTGTAGTGGAAGCCGACTTCCTCGAAGAAGGTCGAGGGCACGAACATGCCCTTCCAGTGTTCTTCCCAGCGCCGCACGAACTTGGCCGCCGGCTTGCGCTTATCGCCGAGCAGTTTCTTGCCGCCTTCGCGCAGGGCGTTGAGGGTGCGGCTGCCGGTGAGGCGGCCGAGCATCTTGGTGACGCCGCCGACGTTCTCCGAGATCGACATCTGGTTGTCGTTGAGGATCACCAGCAGGTTCGGTTCGGGATCGGTCATGCCGCCAGCGTGGGCCAGCGCTTCGAAGGCCATGCCGGCGGTCATCGCGCCGTCGCCGATCACCGCCACGACCTTGCGCTCGTCGCCGGCGCGCTGCAGCGCGATCGCCATGCCCAGCGCGGCCGAGATCGAGGTCGAACTGTGGCCGACGCCGAAAGTGTCGTACTCGGACTCTTCGCGCTTCGGGAACGGCGCCACGCCGTCCTTCTGCTTGACGGTGTGGATATCGTCGCGGCGGCCGGTGAGGATCTTGTGCGGGTAGCACTGGTGGCCGACGTCCCAGACCAGGCGGTCGGTGGGCGTCTCGAACAGCCAATGCAGGGCCACGGTCAGCTCGATCACGCCCAGGCCCGCGCCGAAGTGGCCGCCGACCAGGGCGACCTGTTCGATCAGGTAGTTGCGCAACTCCTCGGCGATCGCGGGCAGTTCGTCTTCGGCGAACTGGCGCAGGTCGGCGGGGGCTTGGATGCGGGAAAGACGCGGGTAGCGCTGCGAATCGATCATTACCGACGGGTTCTGGCGTTCAGTCGGTCATTGTCCCGCCCCTGTGTGAGGCGGGCAAGAAGCGGGTGCGTGGCGGGTTCAGGCGCGGGCCGTGGCGTAACGCCTGCAATCGCGGCGATCAGCGACCGCGCAGGCGTCCGAACAGGCCGCCGGCCTTGGCCGGTTCGGCCGGATCGGGCTCGGACTCGGGCTCGGCGAAACCGGTGGCAAGGTTGGCGTTGACGAAGTCGGCGACGTCGCTGGCCGGCACGCCGCTGGCCTCGGTGATCTCGGCCAGGGTCGCCGGGCCCTTCATCATCACCGTGGCGATGCGGAAGTGCTTGGGGAACTCGCGTTCGGTCTGCGGCCACTTGACCATCTGGTAGCGGCGCTGCGGGTCGTAGCCGGGCGCCAGGGCGCCGTGGCCGGCGAGCAGGCTGCCGAACCAGACCAGGCGCGCCAGCGGCATGACCTCGCCCAGCGGCGCGATCGCGGCGGCCCAGCTCTTGTCGTCGACGGTTTCGAAATCGGCCGCGGACGGGTTCTTCTCGAAGTAGGCCGACAGCGGCTTGAGCGCGGACGGGCCGTAGTACTGGCGCTGCTCGGCGTCGATGAACAGGGGCTCGTCGCCGCGCAGGCGGACCCGGCCGCGCAGACGGCCGGAGGTCAGCCAGACCAGCAGCGATTCGCCGACCGCGGCGGCGGGTGCCGGAGCGGGTGCGGGCTTCGGTGCCGCGGGTGCGGGCGCAGGCGCAGGCGGTGCGGGAGCCGGCGCGGGCGCGGCTGCGACGGGTGCTGGTGCAGGTGCCGGCGCGGGTGCGGGTGCCGGGGCAGGTGCTGGCTTGGGCGCTGGAGCCGGCGTGGGCGCGACCCCGAGCGGAATCTCGACCGCGCGATCCAGGGTCGGCATCGGTTCGGCCGGCGCGGGCTTGGGCACGGCGGGTGCGGGGCTCGGCGCGGCGGGTGCCGGGCTCGGCGCGCTGGCGATCGAGGGCGGCGCCGGTGCGGGTTCCAGCGGCTGCCCGGCCTGGGTCGCGATCTCGCGTAACAAATCGCCGATAGCGTTGGCGTCGAAGGGCTGGGCGAGGCGGTAGTCGGCCTGGGTGCGCGGGGCGCTGGTCAGCGCGATCACGCTCTTGCCCGCCGCGTGCAGGCGCAGCCAGCTCATCGGGCCGTACATGCTGTCCATGTCCACGACGACGTAGTCGGCCTGGCTCTCGGGCAGCAGCTGCCAGCGCGCGCCGAGGCGGGCGTTGGCATCTTTGAAGGCCGCCTGCAGTGCGGTCTCCGTCGCCGGGTCCATTCCGGTCAGACCGAGGGTCAGAGCCATCGTTGCGTCGTCCATCTTTTCTGTGGTGGAGGAGTGTTGCGGACAGCCATCACGTCGTCAACGCGCGCAACGCGTCGCAAACCAGCGTTCTTCGGCAGGTGCGCGTTTAGCGAGCGGTAGAGCGCGACCGGCGTCACGGCTTGGCCTTGCGCGGTACGGCCGTATCGACGGCCAGGGCTTGCGTCGTTCAGGCGGGCAGACGCGCGTTCTTGGGCAACTGGTTGCGCAGGAAGGCCATCTGGTCGGCCAGGATGTTGCGGTTCGACAGGATCAGGTGCTCGACCCAGCTCGGCCGGTACGGCACCGCGAGCAGCGGCATGCCGGCCTGCTGCGGGGTGCGGTTGCCCTTGCGCGAGTTGCAGTGGAAGCAGGCGGCGACCACGTTCTCCCATATGTCGCGGCCGCCCTTGGACACCGGGATCACATGGTCGCGGGTCAGGTGCGGGCGGTTGAAGTCGTGGCCGCAGTACAGGCACAGGTAGTCGTCGCGCGCGAACAGGGCGGCGTTGGTCAGGGCCGGAGTCGGGTCGAGCGCATGCGCGCGGGCGTGGCCGCGCGCGGCGACGATCGGGTGCAGTTCGATCAGGCTCTGCTCGCCGCTGAGGCGGCTGGTGCCGCCGTGTACGCGCAGGCAGGGGTCGCCCAAAGTCCAGGCCACCGCGCCGCGCACGTACAGACAGGTCGCTTCCTGCCAGTTCATCCAGTCGAGCACGCGGCCATGCGCATCGAGCGACAGGAGTCGCACCGCATTGAGGCGGTCGCTGGGCGGGCGTGGGTGCGCGTAGCGCTGGGCGAGGTCTAAGCCGGAGACGCCGAGGATTTCCGGCTCACGCAGCAGTCGCTCTGCGTGGGTTCCGGTTCGGACCAAGCGTAGGCTCGCTCTATGGGTCTCCATCGGGATATCAGCTTATACCCGTTTGATGACGTTTTGGGTAGCTGGCGCGGGCGCGGTGCCCGCTGCGCGGCCGTCCGTGGCCGCGCGGGTGCTGCTGCGATCAGACGTCGAAGGCGTCGGCGTCGAGTGCGGTCAGGGTCGAGGCCGGCGCGGCGATCGCTGCGGCGTGGGCGCGGGTGCGCGGCAGCAGGCGTGCGAAGTAGAAGCGCGCGGTCTCGCGCTTGCCGGCCTTGAAGCGCTCGGACTGCGAGGAGGCTTCGCTGGCGGCGACGCTGCGCGCCCACCAGTAGGCCAGCGCGACGTAGCCCGAATACATCAGGTAATCGTAGGCGGCCGCGCCCACTTCGTCGGCATCGGCGACCGCGCGCTGGCCGATCTGCATCGTCAGCTGCTGCCATTGCGCGGCCTGTTCGCGCAGCGGGCCGATGAATTCGGCGACCGCTGCGTTGTCGGCGTTGGCGGCGCAGAAGGTTTCGATCTCCTCCAGCATCACGCGCAGGCCCGCGCCCTGCAGCTGCATGACCTTGCGGCCGAGCAGGTCCAGGGCCTGGATGCCGGTGGTGCCTTCGTACAGGGTAGTGATGCGGGCATCGCGCGCGAGCTGTTCCATGCCGTGCTCGGCGATGTAGCCGTGGCCGCCGTAGCACTGCAGCGCGTGGTAGGTGCATTCCACGCCCCACTCGGTGAGGCAGGCCTTGACGATCGGGGTCATGAAACCGACCAGAGCATCGGCGCGTTCGCGTTCGGCGGCGTCGGGCGCGTGGTGGGCGACATCGACCAGCAGCGCGCCGTGGTAGCCCATCACCCGGCCGCCCTCGACCAGGGCCTTGCAGGTCAGCAGCATGCGGCGCACGTCGGGGTGGACGATGATCGGATCGGCCGCCTTGTCGGGGAATTTCGCGCCCGACAGCGCGCGCATCTGCAGGCGTTCGCGCGAATAGGTGAGCGCGTTCTGCAGGGCGCGGTCGGACAGGCCCAGGCCCTGCAGACCGACCGCGAGGCGAGCGGTGTTCATCATGGTGAACATCGCCATCAGGCCCTTGTGCGGCTGGCCGATCAGATAGCCCTGCGCGCCGTCGAAGTTCATCACGCAGGTGGCCGAGCCGTGGATGCCCATCTTGTGTTCGAGCGCGCCGCAGCGCACCGCGTTGGCGGCGCCGATGCTGCCGTCGCGGGAGACCTGGACCTTGGGCACCACGAACAGCGAAATGCCCTTGCTGCCGGCGGGCGCGTCCGGCAGGCGCGCCAGCACCAGGTGGACGATGTTGTCGGTGAAGTCGTGCTCGCCGGCGGTGATGAAAATCTTGGTGCCGGTGATGGAATAGCTGCCGTCGGCGTTGGGCTCGGCGCGGGTCTTGAGCAGGCCCAGGTCGGTGCCGCAATGCGGTTCGGTCAGGCACATGGTGCCGGTCCAGCGGCCTTCGATCAGCGGCTTGAGGAACACCTCCTGCTGCCAGGCTTCGCCGTGATGCAGCAGAGCCTCGGTGGCGCCGTGCGAAAGCAGCGGGAAGTTGCCCCAGGCCAGGTTGGCGGCGTCGATCATTTCCTTGAGCGGCACGCCGGCCGCGTGCGGCAGGCCCTGGCCGCCGAACTCGCTGGGCGAGACCAGACCGGCCCAGCCGCCTTCGACGTACTGCGCATAGGCCTGCTTGAAGCCCGGCGGCGTGGTCACCGCACCGCTGGCCTTGTCGTAGCTGCAGCCGATCTCGTCGCCGACGCGATTGAGCGGAGCGAGCACGGTTTCGGTGAAACGCGCGCCTTCATCGAGCACGGCGTCGAGCACGTCGCGCGTGGCGTCGGCGAAGCCCAGGCGTTGGAACGCGGCTTCGGCGCCGAGCACGTCGAACAGGGCGAAACGCATATCGGCGAGGGGGGCTTTGTAGGTGCTCATGGGCGCGGATTCGTGATTGGAGACAGGGATGGGTTGGGGCGCGGACGTCGAGCGGGAGCGGGAGAGGCTAGCGGGACCGGCTAGCCAATCCCGCGCCCCGGTCCGGGCTTCAGCGCAGCACGCCGGGCAGGCCGGGCGCGGGACTCAGCGCGCTGCTGCGGTCGACTTCGAAGTTGCGTTGTTTCTTGGCTTCGTCCGGGGTGGCGTCGATGCTGCCCTTGAGCGTGTAGGACACGCTGCGGCCGCTCGCGAGCGCGTCGGCGACGGCGAGCTTGGCCGCGCCGGTGGGCTGCAGGTTCACCGCGATCACGTCCGCCGACTCCGGGCCGATCGACAGCGCCGGCGTGCCTTGCAGGCGGCCGGCCTGGTCGCTGCCCAGGCTCAGGGTCAGGTCGAAGCGGTCGAAGCGCATCGGGATGCTGCTGAAGTTCTCGATCCGCAGCTCGGCCGACCAGCTGCCGTCGGCGCGCACGGTCAGCTGCTGGATGCGCGCGGACGGCTCGGACACGCGACGTACCGGTCCGCCGACGCAGGCGGCCAGCAGCAAGGCGCAACTCGCCAGGGCCAATCCACGAGTCCAACGCATCGCCTTCATGCTGCCGCTCCGCCTAAGCCGTTATGGGAAGGCCGAGGATACTACGGCGTAGGGTGGGGGATGCTGCCGTAGATGGGCGGTGGAGGCCGGCGAGTGCGGGGCCAATCGCCTCGGCCCCCTTTGCGATGGGGAGGCCGCTGTGGTCGATCCTGGGCGTATCGGGCTGCCGTCTCTTTGGAGAGGGGGCAGTTGCTTCCACTCCAGAGGCGGCTGCGGCCGATCCGGCTTGTATCGCCTGGCTGTTCCCCCCTAGCAAAAGGAGGGGTTCGCTCCGCTCCTAGTCGACCAAGCCCTTGCGCAACGCATACCGCACCAACTCGGCGGTGTTGCGCACGTCCAGCTTGTCCAGCACGCGGGCGCGGTGGTTTTCGGCGGTCTTGACGCTGATCGTCAGCTCGCGCGCGATTTCCTTGGTGGTGTGGCCTTCGGCGATCAGGTGGAAGACCTCGCGCTCGCGCGCGGTCAGGCGGCCGTAGGGGTCGCCGAGGTCGCGCTCGGGATGCTGCAGCTGTTCGGCCAGCGCGCGTGCGGCCTGCGGGCCGAAGTAGCCGTGTCCGGCATGGACGCCGCGCACCGCGGCCAACAGTTCCGAGGCGGCGCTGTCCTTGACCATGTAACCGGAGGCGCCGACGCGCACTGCCTGCAGCACGTATTCGTTTTCCTGGTGCATGGTCAGCACCAGCACGCGGGTGTCGGGCAGGGCCTCGCACAGGCGGCGCACGACTTCGATGCCGTTGAGGCGCGGCATCGAGATGTCGGTGATGACCACGTCGGGGCGGGTCGCGACCGCCTTCTCCAGGGTTTCCAGCCCGTCGGCGGCCTGGGCCACGACCTGGACGTCGCCCTCGGCCTGCAACAGCCCGACCAAACTCTCCCGGACCATGGTGTGGTCGTCGGCGATCAGTACGCGCACGGTCTTGGTCCCCATGGCTCTACGCTGCTCGCGTGTCCGACGCGCGTCAAGCGTCGGCGTTCAAGGCGGCGACAAGGGCACGCGCGCGCTCAGGCGCAGGCCTTCGCCGGGAGCGCTGCGCAATTGCAGCACGCCGCCGTACAGGCGCAGGCGCTCGCGCATGCCGCCCAGGCCGCTGCCGCCGGCCTGCACGGCCTGTTCGAGCTCGCAGCCGCGGCCGTCGTCGTGCACGCGCAACTGCAAGCCTCCGTCGCGCGCGGTCAGCTGGACGTGAACCTGTTTGGCCTCGGCGTGTTTGGCAGCGTTGTTGAGCGCTTCCTGGGCGACCCGGAACAGCAGCGTCTGCAGTTCGCCGTCCAGCACCGGCAGGGGTTCGATCTCGAGCTCGATGCGCACGCCGCTGGCTTCGGCCTGGCTGCGCACCAGCCAGCGCAGCGCCGCTTCCAGGCCGAGGTCGTCGAGGATCGGCGGACGCAGCAGGCGCGACAGTTCGCGCGTGTCCTGCAGGGTGTCGCCGCACAGGGCCACGGCCGCGGCCAGGGTCGCGCGGGCGTCGTCGCGCGCGGCCGGCAGGGCTGCGTCGAGTTGGCCCAGGCGGTGCTTGAGCACGGTCAGGTTCTGGCCGATGCCGTCGTGCAGTTCGCGCGCGAGGCGGCGGCGTTCGTCCTCCTGCACGCGCCAGACCGCGCGGCCGAGGCGGCGGAATTCGCGCTCGTTGCGCTCCAGCCGTTCGAGCAGGTCCTGGTATTGCCGGCGCAGGGTCGAGAGTTCGTCCACGGCGGCGGCTCAGGGGGTGCGTGCCGGGTGCGCGCTGTCCAGGCGCGCGATCTGCGGCGCGGCATCGAAGCCGCTGCGCAGGGCCGTGGGCAGATGTTCGCGCACGCGTTGCACGGCGGCCACAGCGTCGTCGCGGGCGTGGGCGGCGGCGCCGGCATCGCCGGCCAGATTCAGTGCCTGTGCGCCGAGGTCGTGCAAGCGGAAGGCGCCGGCGTAGTCGTCGCGCCGCAGCAGCGGCACGACCTCGCGATAGCGTTTCACCGCGCTGGCCGGGTCGCGCGCGGCCAATGCCTGGACGATCGCGGCTTCCGACCAGTCCAGGCGCAGTGCGGTGTGGCCCAGCGCCACGACATCGGCGCCGAGTCGGGGTTCGCTGGCACCGGCTTTCATCGCTTCCAGATCGACCTGCAGCCGCAGCAGGCGCACGCCGGAAGCGTCGGCATAGCGGCGCGCATCGGCCAGGCGTTGCGCCGCGGCCTTGGCGTCGCCGGCGCGGCGCGCGAGTTGTGCGCGCAGCAGCGCATCGATGCCGCGTTGTTCGGCCGGTGCCTGCGCGACCGGCTCGGCGATCGCGTCCAGGGCTTTGGTCGCATCGCCGTCTGCTCCCGCCGCGATCAGGGTCTGCGCGCGCAGCAGTCCGGCGTCGGCGATTCCGCGCGGATCCTGGCGCTGGCGGAACAGCGCCTCGGCTTTGCCGGCCTGCGTCAGCGCTTCGTCGTAGCGGCCCTGCAGCAGCGCCAGTTCGGCCAGGTTGCGGCGGCTGACCGCGGCTTCCTCGACCATCTGTTCGCGTTCGGCGTCGCTCAGTGCGCGTTCGAGCTGTTCGCGCGCGGCGTTCCATTGGCCGCGCGCGATCGCGAGCTGGCCGAGGTTCTGCGAGGTGCGGATGCGCCCGGTCTGATCGCCGAGTTTTTCGTAGGCGCCGGCCGACTGCGACAGGTAGGCCTGGGCGTCGTCGTAGGCGCCGAGCTGGTAATGGGCGAAGCCGATGTCGTTGAGCGCCTGGGCGGTGCCCTGGGCGTCGCCGGTCTGTTGCCAGCCTTGCAGGGCGAGTCGGAACGCAGCCAGCGCAGCCGGGTAGTCGCCGCGTTCTTCGGCGAGCAGGCCCAGCTCGTTGTCGACCGCGGCCAGGCCGTGGCGGTCGTCCAGGGCCAGGTGCAGTTCGCGCGCCTGTTGCAGGCTGGCTGCGGCTTCGTCGTAACGGCCCGACAACGACAGCACGTTGCCGAGGTTGCGCAGGCTGGTGGCCAGGCCGCGGCGGTTACCGACCGCGCGCCGCAGCTCCACGGCTTTGCGGTATTGCTCCTGGGCGTGATCGTTCTGGCCCAGACGGCTGTAGCCGATGCCGAGTGCGTTGACGGTTTCGGCCTCGCCGTAGCGGTTGCCGCTGCGCTTGTAGAGCACCAGCGCGCGCACCAGGTAGTCGTCGACCGCGCGCCGGGCCTGGCCGTGCAGGATCGAGAATTTGCCCAGTTCGTACCAGGCGCGTGGGTCGTTGGCGTCGCGCGCGGTCAGGCTCTGCAGTTGCTTGACCGCGCCGGCGAGATCGCCGCCTGCGCCCAGCGTGCGGCCGAGTTCGAGTTCGGCGCGGGTGTCGTCGGGCGTGGCCTGCAATTGCGCGCGCCATTCAGCGGCCGCGGCGTCGGCATCGCCGTCGAGCAGGGCGCGTTCGGCGGCGAAGCGGCGGCGCAGCGTTTGCGGCGCATCGGCGGCGACGCGCTGGCCGCGTTCGAGTGCGTCGTAGGCGGCGTCGAGATCGCCGATCGCCTGCGCCGATTCGGCCACGCCCAGCCAGGCCGGAACGAAGGCGGGCGCGACGTCGGCGGCCTTGCGGAACGCCGCCAGCGCTTCCACCGGTGCGCTGTCCTGGCGCGCGCGCAGGCCGTCGCCGTAGGCGTCGAGCGCGGCCGCGGCGGGCAGGCCCAGCGCGAGCGGTGCGCTCAGGCCGAGATCGCGGCGGAAGCCGGCATCGGCCGGCAAGGCCGTAAATGCGGCGAGCGGATCGGCGCCGCGACCGGTGCTGCGATGGGCGCCGCCGCGTTCGTCTTCGAGTTCGGCGTCGGCCAGCCAGCCCTGGCCGTCGCGACGCAGCACCACGTGCAGCATGCGGTCGGCGCCGACGGTGCGGCGCAACGCATCGGAGTCGAGCCGTGCGCTGCCGGTGGGATCGAGCTGGCGCAGCGCCTGCTGGGTACGGTCCTCGTCGACCACAGCCAGACCCGGCACGCCGGCCAGGGCGCTGCGCAATTGCGCGGCGAGCGCGGCGCGGCGCGCGGGCGCGAGCTGGGCCTCGTCCGGCGCGTCGATCGGCAACACCAGCAGGCGGTGCAGCGGCGCGACCGCGGCCACGCCTTCCGGCACGGCCGGCGTTTGCGCGCGCCACCACCAGACGCCGGCCGCCGACGCGAGCGCCAGCACCGCGGCCAGCGCGAGCCAGGTGCCGCGGCGCGGCCGGTAGTCGCGCGCGAGCTTGCGTTGTTCGAGCGCGCGCACGACCTCGTCGGCGCTGCGCAGGCGGTGCGCGGGTTGCGGGCGCAGCAGGCGGTCGACCAGGCGCGCCAGCCAGGGCGGCGTCTGCGGCCGTTGCCGGGTCACCGGCGCGGGCGCGCGCAGCATGCGTTGCGCCAGCACCTCATGCACGGTGCCGCCGGCGAAGGGCATGGCGCCGGCGAGCATTTCGTACAGGATCAGGCCGAGCGCATAGAGATCGCTGCGCGCATCGACCGCTTCGCCGCGCGCCTGTTCCGGCGACAGGTAGTCGGGCGTACCGACCACCGCGCCGGACTGGGTCAGGCCGGTGCTGGCGAGCGAACGGGCGACGCCGAAGTCGGTGATGCAGGCGTCGCCGGCGCGATCGACCAGGACGTTGGCAGGCTTGAGATCGCGATGGATCACGCCGCGCGCGTGCGCGGCCGACAGGCCCTCGGCGACCTGGCGCGCGATCCGGATCGCGTCCTCGATCGGCAGCGGGCCTTCGCGGTCGAGCTTGCGGTCCAGCGCCTCGCCGTCGATGTAGTCCATGCCGATCAGCCATTGGCCGTCGTGCTGGGCGAGGTCGTGGATGCGCACCACGCGCGGGCTCGATACCTGGCGCGCCATCAGCAGTTCCTGACGGAAGCGCTCGAAGGCGTCGGCGCGGGTGGCCAGTTCCGGGCGCAGCAGCTTGAGCGCGACGGTCACGTCCAGGGTCAGGTCGGTGGCGCGATAGACCACGCCCATGCCGCCGACGCCCAGCACCGACTCGATCCGGAAGCGCCCGGCCAGCACCGTGCCCGGCGCCAGCCGCTGTTGCGCGTAGAGCCCGGTGGCGGTAGCGGCGGATGGTTCGGTCATGGCGTGCTTCCGTGCGGGCCTGCGACTATCGTGCTCCAACGCGGGGCGTCGTCGAGCGCTTCGACCGCGCTGCGTGCCAGCAGCCACAGCGCCGCGCTCTCGGCGAAGGCGCTGAGCAGCTCCAGGTCGAACTGGGTGATCGGCTCGCCCGGGCTGCGGCGGTCGGCGTAGATCGCGCCCAGGGTGCGCGCGCCGTCCAGCAGCGGCAGGCAGACCAGGCTCTTGAGGCCGCCGTCGACGATCGACGCGCGGTCGGCGGCCCAGTCGCTGCGCGCGACTTCGTTGACCACCACCGGCTTGCGCAGCGACAGCGCGCGCTGGACCGCGCCGACGCTGCCGCAGAACACCTGCGAGCGCAGCGCGGCCGGGTCCAGCACCACGCTGGCGCGCACCGAGTAGTCGTCGCCGGTGGCCAGGAGCAGGAAACCGCGGCTGCAATCGGCCAGCTCGACCACGCCGCGCAGCACTTCCTCGGGCAGGCGGTCGTGGTCGGATTCGGCTTCGACCCGGCGAGTCAGCGCGAGCGAGAAATCGCGCCGCTGCTGCTGGCGCAGGCGCAGACCGTTGCTTTGGGCTTCGTCGAACTCGGCGAAATCGCAGTGGACGTCGCCGAAGCGCAGCCAGGACGGCGCCGCCAGCGCCGAGTCCTCGACCGCGATGCCGTCGGCGTAGCTGCCGTTCTTGCTGCCCAGGTCGTGCAGGCGCCACTGCTTGCCGTCATGGTGCAGTTCGGCGTGGGCGCGCGAGACCGAGGGATGTTCCAGGATCAGGTCGCAATCGGCGGCGCGGCCGATGCGCAGACGCCCGCCCGCAGCGATCCAGCAGGTGATCGCTGCGGTTTCGGGCGGGTAAGCGATCAGGCGCGCCGGCATGGGCGCATCTTAAGCGCGGCCGGCGTCCTCATAGCGGATGCGCATCACTGTCCGTAGTCGCGTTGGTAGACCACGCTGAAACGCAGGGTCGCGGCGCCAGCGATCAGCTCGCCGGCATGGTTGGTGGTGCTGTGGTCGGCCCGCCATTCGTTGGGCAGGGTGGTGCCGGCGTTGGCCTGGGCCAAGGTGCGCACGGCGTCGATCGCGGTCAGCGCGGCCGGGTAGTCGTCATTGTCCAGGGCGTCCTCGGTGTCGTCCAGCAGCGCGGTGAACGCCGGCCGCTCGGCGGCCGGCAGCAAGGCGACGCGGTTGCGCAGGCGCAGGATCTTTTCGTCGATGACCATGCCGGTGGGGCGCAGGTCGATCAGGATCAGGAACTGCGAGAAGCCGCCGTAGGTGCCGCGCGCACGCACGCTGCCCTGGGCGATCTCGTCGGTGATGTCGTAGAACGGCCCGCCCAGCGAGCCTTTGAACAGGCGCAGCGAACTGCCCAGCGCATAGGGCAGGGCGTGGGTATGCAGTTCGACCCGCCCGGTGCCCTGGAAGCGCAGGCCGCCGTTGGCCGGCGGCTCGATGGTGATCAGCACCGGCAGGGCCGCGGTCAGCGAGGTCAGGCTGAGGTTGGGCAATCGCCCCTGCAGCAGCGGGCTGAGCGGGCTGACGATCTTGGCGCCGATGCCGAGGCTGTTGGCGTTCAGGCCCTGGGCGTTCTCGAACTCCAGGCTCAGGTCCAGGAGGGTCAGTCCGGGCAGGCCGACGAAGGCGTTGGCCTCGTTGCCCGAGATGTTGACGCTGACCGGCAGCGATTGCGCGTTGACCGGTCCCGAACCGCTCCACAACACCGCAGCCAGCAGCGCGCTCCATGCCCAGTTCGCCATGTGACACCCCCCGTGGACCGTAGCCCGGTCGGCGTCCGCCGTGGGCGCAGACAGGGCAACGGCATGCGCCGAGCGTACTCCGCGTGTCAGATGAAGTCTCTAGGGGAATTCCCCCACGGGCCTTGGGCGTTCATCCGGATGGTTACGCCTCGATCCTGACCGCCATCGTGGCGTTGCCGGTCCCCTGCATCGTCCCCGGCGCCGCCATCCGTCTTCCATGGAGAACCCGCGCATGCATCGCAATCGCCGCACCTTCCTCAAGCTGTCCGCGCTGGCCGTGGGCATGATGGCCAGCGGCATGGCCCTGGCCGGCGCCCAGCTCGACGCCGCCCTGAACCGGGTGCTCGGCACCGCGTCCGCGCTGGAGCGGCTCGAAGTCGTGGTGTCCTACGACCAATCCGGGCCGGTGCGCAGCAGTCAGCTGCAGGTGTTGCGTTCGCTCGGCATCGGCAAGGGCATCAGCATGCGCAACCTGCCGATCGCCGGCGCCCTGGCCACGCCGGCGCAGATCCGCGCCCTGGCCCAGCGCAGCGACGTGCGCGCGATTCACCTCAACCGTGCGCTGGAGTACTACAACCAGGAAGCGCGCGAGCTGTCCGGGGTGAACCGGGTCCAGGCCAATCCCGGCGACTTCGGCCGCACCACGCCCTACACCGGGCGAGGGGTGGCGGTGATGATCAACGACTCCGGCATCGACGCCACCCACGCCGACCTCAAGTACGGCCAACGCGTGATCCAGAACGTGCAGGCCCTGACCAACCTGCACGCGGTGCTGGATTTCCTGCCGGTGGTGGTGCTGGAGAACCAGCTCAACACCGATATCAGCTCCGGCCACGGCACCCATTGCGCCGGCACCGTCGGCGGCAGCGGCGCGCAGTCGGCCGGGCTGTACCGCGGCGTCGCCACCGGCGCGGACCTGGTCGGCTACGGCTCCGGCGCGGTGATCTCGATCCTGGATGCGGTCGGCGGTTACGACTATGCGATCAGCCACAAGAACAGCTTCGCCTCGCCGATCCGGGTGATCTCCAATTCCTGGGGCTCTTCGGGCGCGTTCGATCCCACCGACCCGGTCAACCTCGCCAGCTACGAGGCCTACAAGCAGGGCATCGTCAGCGTGTTCGCGGCCGGTAACGACGGCCCCGGCGCCAATACCCACAATCCCTATGCGCAGGCGCCGTGGGTGATCTCGGTCGGCGCCGGCAACAAGGACGGCACCCTGGCCGACTTCTCCTCGCGCGGCAATCCCGGCGAGAGCGCCAGCTTCACCATGCCCGACGGCGCCAGCTGGACCTACACCAACCAGCCCAGCCTGGTCGCGACCGGCGTCGACATCGTTTCGACCCGCGCCTTGACCGGTCTGCTGCCGGTGCTGGCGCTGCCGCAGGACGCCTCGCTCGGTGCCAAAGCGCTGTACTACACACACATGAGCGGCACATCGATGGCGACCCCGCACGTGGCCGGCATCGTCGCCCTGTTGCTGGAAGCCAATCCGGCGCTGAACCCGATGGAGGTCAAGCAGATTCTCACCGCGACCGCCAACCCGATGGCCGGGCGCCTGCCGTTCGAGGTCGGCAGCGGCCATGTCGATGCGTACGAGGCGGCGCAGGTCGCGCAGTCCTACTGAGTTTCCCCGTCCTATCCGGCCAAGGACGGTCCGGGTGGGAAGCAGGCGTTCTCTCCCTCTCTTGCACTCTCTGCCGATTTCATCGGGGGCATCCGGGTCGTAGCGGGTGCCCGTTTTTTTGTCGGCTATCTGCGGCGCCAGTCTGGCCGCTGTCGGCGGCCGCGCGCGTTAGCACCCAATAGAGGTCGGAATGGACGTCTATCGCATCCCCCTCGCCGCAAGGCGAGACTGGCCCGGCCGCTGCCGGGCCATTTTTTTGCCCGCGCTCAGAAGATCGTCTGCAGGCCGCCCTTGGCGACCATGGGACCGGTGGGCGCACCCTGCGGCGCGCCGCCGGCCGGTTCCAGGGTGACCGCCAGGGTCGAGCCCGGCTTGAGCGCCCACTGGTGTTGCTTGGGCACGGCGACCGTGTGCGGCCATTCGGTCGAGACCAGGCCCAAAGAAAGCGGCGCGTGCCCGGCCGGGATCAGCCACAGCTCGGGCATGCGGCCCTGGGCGTCGGCCGGCGCGCGCACCGGCACCATCAGCACCTGGCCTTGCTTGAGGTCCAGCGAGGCCATCCAGCCGGGACTGCCGTCGTCGTGGACCAGGGTGGTCACCGGTTTGGCTTGCCCGGCGGGTTTTACCGCGACCGGAGGCGCCGGCGCAGTGGCCGGCGGCTGCGGCGGACGGCCGACGAAGATCGCGGCCAGCGCGGCGGCGGCCGCCAGCGCGGTCGCGGCACGCCAGAAGCTCAGGTTCTGCCAGACGCCGCGGCGCTCGTCGCCGACCGGCGACCAGCCCAGGCGGGTGCGCAGGCGCGGCCACAGGTGCGCGGGCACGTCCGCGGGCGCGATCTCGTCCAGCAGCCTCGCCAGGCGCCGTTCCCAATCGGCGACCGCTTGCGCGAACGCGGGATCGGCGGCGATGCGCGCCTGCGCCTGCAGCCGTTGCCGTGCGTCCAGCACGCCCAGCACGTATTCGGCGGCGAACAGATCCGCGTCGGGCGGCTCGGGCCCGGCGGCATCGTCGAAGCGGGGATCGTTCGCGCTCATGATTCCAGGCACGCGCGCAGTTGGACCAGGCCGCGCCGGATCCAGCTTTTGACCGAACCCAGCGGCGAGCCGATGCGCGCGGCGAGTTCCTCGTAGGTCGCGCCGTCGAAGAACGCGGTGCGGATCAGTGCGCGGCGCCGCGCTTCCAGACCCTGCATGCAGATATCCAGCCGACTGCGTTCGTTCGCGGCCTCGGCCTGCTGCAGCGGCGAGGCGGCGTGATCGGCGACTTCGTCGGCGAGTTCGATCGAGGCCACGCGCTGCGGCGCCGGCAGCGTGCGGGCGCGGTCGATGGCCTTGTTGCGAGCGATCATCGCCAGCCAGGTGATCGCGCTGGCGCGACCGGCGTCGAACTGCACGGCCTTGCGCCAGACGCTGGCGTAGACCTCCTGCAACACGTCCTCGGCTTCGGCGCGGTCGGACAGCACGCGCAGGCAGACGCCGAGCAGCTTGCCGGAAGTGGCGCGGTACAGGGCTTCGAAGGCGCTGCGGTCGCCGCCGGCGATCGCGCTCAACAGGCCGTCGAGGCGTTCGCTTTCCGGGGTGGGCTGGCGTTGCGGAAACTCGGGCATTCCTGCACCTGTGTGGCGGATCGATGTTGCCGCCGCATCGTATCGCAGCGCATGGCGGCGGTTGCGAGGCGCGGCTATGAGGCTGGTGCGCCGGCACCGCGATGATGGGGGCTCGAAAGTCGGATCGATCCCTGGCGCGGTCGGCGTCGCGCGCGTTGGGTCGGTAGGAAAGGCGATGCGCAGTCCGAGCATGCGTATCCATACGAGCGCGGGCCGGGAATGGATGCAGGCGGCGGTCGGACGGGCAGGGCGCGGCGGTCGCCTGGGCGCTCGCCCGCAATGGAGTCCGCCGAAGTCGCGCTCGGGGAAACCGCGCCCGAGGAAATCGCCATCGCAGGATCGCCATCCTAGGATCGCGACCCCAGAAACAGAAAACCCCACAAGGCGTGCGCCATGCGGGGTTGACGGTTCAAGACCTGCGAAATGGTGGCCGGGGAGGGAATCGAACCCCCGACACGGGGATTTTCAATCCCCTGCTCTACCAACTGAGCTACCCGGCCATTTCACGGCAGGCCGTGATGAGGAGCGGCATGATACGTAGCGCTGAACGATCTGGCAAGCCGCATGTCCGCTGAACGGCCTGCGCCGCTGCCGCCGCAGTGCGCCGGCGGCGGCGCATGATGCTGCCGGAGCAAGCAGGTGTGGACTGTACTAGCCATCAGGAGCCGCCATGAAACGCTTACTTTTCGCCGTATCCGCCGCGCTGACCTTGTTCGCGATGAGCGCCTGCGCGACCGATCCCAAGATGCGCGACGCCGACCGCCTCGCGCTGTATCGAGCCCATGCCGGCGCGCCGGTGCCGGCCTTCCAGTACTTCGGCCGCCTCGACGGCTGGACTCCGCTCGGCGACAGCGCGCTCGCGGTATGGACGCGGCCCAACCAGGCTTTTCTATTGGAGCTGCAGGGCCGTTGCCCGGACCTGGATTTCGCCTCGGCGATCACGGTCAGCAACCAGGCCGGCCGGGTCTATTCGCGCTTCGACAAGGTGATGGTGCTCAGCCGCAGCGCGATTCCGTTCCCCTGCCATATCGGCTCGATCCGTCCGCTCGACGTCAAGGCGATCAAGCAGGCGCAGCGCGACATGCGTTCGGCCGGCACGGTGCCGGAGACGCGCGACGACGGCGTGTCGCCGCAGGACGCCAAACCGCAGGACGGCAAGTAAGCCGCGCGGCGTGGCGTCGCTCAGGCCTCCGGCGCCACGTAACCGGCCGGCTTGTCGGCGCCGCCGCCGAACAGGAACTTCTCCATTTCCGCTTCCAGGAAGGCGCGGTGCTTGGGGTCCAGCGGCGACAGGCGGTTCTCGTTGATCAGCATGGTCTGATGGGCCAGCCACGCCGCCCACGCGGTCTTGCCGATGTTGGCGAACACGCGCTTGCCCAGTTCGCCGGGCCAGGGCACGAAGTCCAGGCCGTCGGTGTCGCGGTGTTCGTATTGGCAATGGACGGTGCGCGGCATCGGAGTTCCTGAGATTGGCGGCTCGCGGCGGAGGCCGCGGGCGTGGTGCGTGGCGGCGGGGCCGTCGCGCTAGTCGTTGCGTTCCAGCAGTTTGCGGATCGGCGCCGGTATGCCCAGCGCGGACAGTTCGGTGCGCGCGACCCAGCGCAGGTCGTCATTGTCGCCCACCGCGTCGCGCAGGGCGATGCCGCGCCAGCGCAGCGGCTGCAATTCCAGCTTGTAGTGGCTGAACGCGTGCGCGATCGGGGCCAGGGCTTCGGCGCCGGCGAAATCGCCGCGCACGTGGCCGTCGAACCAATGTTGCGCGAGCTGCGCGTCGTCGGCTTGCGGCAGGGTCCACAGCGAGGCCCAGATCCCGGCCGGCGGGCGCCGCTGCAGCAGCACCCGTTCCTGCGCGTCGATCAGCCACAGCACCTGCGCGTAACGCTGCGGCGCGACCTTGCCGGGCTTGCGCGTGGGCAGTTCGGCGACGCGGCCTTCGCGGCGGGCGACGCAGTCGTCCTGCAAGGGGCACAGCACGCAGGCCGGATCGGCGCGCGTGCACAGGGTCGCGCCCAGGTCCATCTGGGCCTGGGTGTAGTCGGCCATGCGCGCGTCGGGCAGCTGCGGACTCGAAACGGAATGCTCGGCCAGCGCCCACAGTTGTCTTTCCACCGCCGGCAGGCCGGGATAACCGGTCACGCCGTGATAGCGGCTGAGTACGCGCTTGACGTTGCCGTCGAGGATCGCGTGACGGTCGCCCCAGGCCTGCGACAGGATCGCCGCGGCGGTGCTGCGGCCGATGCCGGGCAGGGCGGTCAGGGCGTCGAGATCGCGCGGCAGGTCGCCACCGTGCAGTTCGACGCAGCGCTTGGCGGTGGCGTGCAGGTTGCGGGCGCGGGCGTAGTAGCCCAGGCCCGACCACAGCGCCAGCACCTGGTCCTGCGGTGCGGCGGCGAGTTCGGGCAGCGACGGCAATGCGGCGACGAAACGTTCGAAGTAGGGTGCCGCGGTCTTGACCTGGGTCTGCTGCAACATGATTTCCGACAGCCAGACGCGGTAAGGCGTGCGCGGATGCTGCCAGGGCAGGTCGTGGCGGCCGGACACGTCGAACCAGCGCAGCAGCCGCGGCGCGAACGTATCCGCGCGTTCGTTATCCGCGCGCTCGTTCGCGGGCGCAGGCGCTGCGGCGGTCGCGCGTGCGGCGCGGCTCACGGCAGATCCTCGTCGCCGAGTTCGATCTCGACCGCTTCCAGGGTCGCGCCGGAGATTTCCAGCTTGGGCGCGACGATCCTGCCGGCCAGCGGCGGCAGCGGTGCGCCGCCTTCGCCGGCGTCGATCCAGGCCAGCACCGCGGGCAGGCGGAAGCGGCTGTCGACGCGGGTGTCATCGCGGCTCAGGCGCAGTTCGGCGGTTTCCGACAGGTCGGGCCGGCCGACGTAGCGCAGCTCGAACGGCAGCGGCGCGGACGAAGTACCCAACGGCGCCGGCAGCGCCGGCCAGGCCTGCGGCCAGCGCGCCAGGCTTCCGTCCAGTTGCAGCACCAGACGCCGGCCCAGCGCGAGCGCGCCGGTCGCGTCCAGGCTCGGGATCGGATTGCCGTCGTCGCCGCGCGCACGCAGCGCCAGCGCGACCGGTTCCAGCGACCACACCGCCTCGTCGAACTTGAGCGGGCCGTGCAGGCCCAGCGCGAACGGCAGATGCGTATCGCCGGATTCGTAGCTCGCCGCCGCGCCCAGCAGCGCCGGAACGATGGTGAGTTCGTCGTCGCCGATGCGCAGCGGTCCTGACAGCGCGACCGTGGCCGGCAGGCGCCAGCCCGGTTGTTCGATCGCGACGCGGCCGTTGGCGCCGAGCCCGGCCGCCGGCGCGGGCCGCGACAACGCGACCGCGAGATCGAACGGGATCGTCAGCGGCGGATCCAGATAGCGGCCGCGCAGGCGCGCGCGCACCGGCCGGTCGGGATACAGCTCGGGCAAGTCGGCGTGGATGCCGTCGATGCGCCAGTCGTCGTTGAGGATACGGCCGTCGACGATGCGCAGGCCGTCGGTCAGCGTCGGGATGCGGGTTTCGGTCGAGGGCGGACGGCTGGCCAGCCAGTGCTGCAGCGCGGGCAGGTCCAGCAGCGGCGCGTCGAGTTCGATCCGCTCCACGGTGAGCTGCTCGCCGCCGCTGCGGATCGTCGACCACGGCAACGACAGTTGGATGCGCTTCGCGCTCAGTAGCGGCGTGGCGCCGCCGGGTTCGCGCACGACCACGTCGCGCACCAGCAGCATCGGGCTGCCGCGCAGGCGGTATTCGCTGGCGCCTGACGCGGTGATTTCCAGGCCCAAGGCGGCACCGACGCGGCCCAGGATCAGCGCGGCGGCGCGGTCCGGCCGCGAGACCCAGCTCAGCGAGAACGTCGCCAGCAGCGCCAGGGCCGCGAGCGCGATGAGCACGCGCCGCGCGCGCCGTTTCGGCGCCGGGCTGGCGGGGGCGGGGTCGGCGACCATGCGCGCGCCGGCGGGCGGGGTCAGGCGCCGAGCGCTTCGGGCAGCAACGCGTCGACGAAGGCTTCGGCGTCGAACACGCGCAGATCCTCGGGACGCTCGCCGATGCCGGCGTAGCGGATCGGGATGCCGAACTCGCGCGCCAGCGCGAACACCACGCCGCCCTTGGCGGTGCCGTCGAGCTTGGTCACCACCAGGCCGG